>JBMSHD010000008.1:0-38396 GCA_049416425.1 Francisellaceae bacterium
GGATTCGTATGAACAATATGAATACAATAATGGGAAGTTATTTTGAGCGCGTTCCCTAAAGCCTGCCAAGATCATATCAGTACAATAAACTTACCAGACTCTCCCCTCAAACTTTGGATTCATAAGCCATAGTTGAGCAGTGACAGAATATATATGGCTTTAATATGCCATATGAGTGTAAAACTAAATAGACTTTAGAGCTGAAAATGAATTACGTTCCTAGTACTTTACGATATATATTGCCCCGAAAGGATCAATGCTACGATATCCCTCTTAATTTTAATCGTGACGATTTTATTAATAGCTCTGGTTTACCATTAACCAGTCGATGTTGGTATGTGGCGCTGTGCAAGCTTATGTCAGCAGGTGATAAATCTGAAGATTATGAACGTTCGGAGCAATTACTTCAAGACAAATTAGATCATCTTGGATATACAAAAGAGCAGTTAAAAGCCATGCTGCTTCACGGTGTAAGGCCTCATAATCAAGAAAATTTTTACAGTTCATTGGGTTTAAAAAACATTGCCATTGATTTTGATGAAGATTTTTTTAGGCAGATTAATCGTCTGCTTAATCAATATGGACCAATCATCTGGAATAGATCTGCCTTAGGTGGTGATGGTTTTCACTCTCAGGTAATCTCAGGGATTACTCATGTAAATAGTGAAATCAATGTGCTGGAAATTAATGATTCAATGTCTCAAGGAACAAAGTCAGTCCCGTTGCAATATTACACTGGAGAGACAATAGAAGAGTTATATGAGCAAGGTGGGATGAAATTTTGGATCTCTGAGCGAAAATATTGGTTTAATCCCTTTTCATCGTTTTTGTCTTATCCGGAATATTGTAGGGATATAAGAGGTGAAATGCCAGTTGTATGAAATGCATTATTTAGCTTTAGTGAGTCGTTAAAAAAGGATAGTTTGGATTATGAAGCGTTTTGAGTTTAATCGCAGTGGCTACGACGATAAATGGATCATCAAAAAAGAAGAGAACACTTGGAGCACTAAAGGTGCTGATCTTAGTATTTATATTGAAGAAAAAACACCGCTTCATTTTGCTAAAGCAGATCAGGTTGACTTTCCAGTGATTGATAATGTCGCGCATTTACTGTCTTTTGTGCTTGAAAATTCCACGAAATTTGTTCGCAATTGGGACACCAAACCCTGGATTTATATCATTGCCTTAAGCTACGATCCAGATAAAAGAATGGTTTGTTTTTTTTATAGCATCGATCCAAATTCTATTGATGTTATCCGTTTTGATGTCTTAGCATTACAGCAGGTGGTTGAGGATCCGCTGCTGATGCTTTATCAGCAGGATGTATTTAACCCTTGTGATATTAAGCCTAAGGGGGATATGCTTCGCCGTTATATCAATAAGCCCTCAAATTATCTTGGGCAAAGCAGTTTTCTCGAATTGCCTCGGGAGATAAAGCCTCAGCGCTTTATTCTGGTAGAGGAAGATGAGATGAAGGTGGGCGAAGATGAAAGCATCGAAAGAGAAGTACCTTTTTTGCGGCAACGATTACAGCGACGAAATTCGCTTGAACTTTTAAACAATCCCGATAGCTATCGTCAGCGGTGCGAGCAATTAAATCGGCGCATGAGCGAACTAGTTGACAAGATAACTGCGCTCCGTCCTGATGATGCGCAACACAATAACATCGAGACACTTAAGCGTGAAATATCGGCGCTTTTGACCGAGTTGCAAGACAAAAGCCATCGTGTTTTAGATCGGCCTGATAAGATGCATGAGGATATAGGCGATGTGCGTAGAAGACTCCAAAACCATTATCAAAACGTGAGCAATTGTGAGCGTGAATATGGTGAATTAATGAGGCAATATCGGGAATTAACAGCCAATTTGCGCATGCCAGAATCTGTCGACATGACAAGGCTTTATAAACTGAAAAGACTCTATATCGGCTATCCCTGTGATCTGATTGAGATTAAGAAGACAATTGCCACGGCGATGATGGATGCCGCTCGTTCTTATGCTCTTGCAATCTGTAAACAAAGAGATGCGATAAAGACATTTAACGGTAAATTCTGCTTTGTAAAATTAGTTGCCGGTGCAGACGGTGTTTTGAACTTACAGCCACTATATGATGCAGAAAGCGCTTCTTTGGAATTATGGCAAGATCATATTAATGAGACGCTTGAAAGGTGTCGTCGGCAAAAAACTTTCACTAGCCGATCTGAGAAACTTATTTTACAGGCACTGGATACGCCTGACATCAAGAGCATTAATAAGGATTGGGCTACTGATAGAAGCAAGCGTATACTCATCTTAGACAAGGCGCTGATTCTTAGAGATTGGGTATTGATGAAGTCCAAAGAAAAAATCTATGAGGCAATGAGAGAGTTGCATCGTGGTTTGAAACAGCAGCTGGATAATCAGCTAGAAAGAAATACACGCGATGGTGAGAGATTGGAAGAAGGCATAAGCAACTGGCACAGTCGTATGCAAGATTGTTTGCAAAACTTAGATTTGCTAAGATCACCCTTTCCCGATGAGGAGACGAAACGGCGTTATAAGCTGTGTATTGATCAGCTTGAAACGACGATACAAGATCGAGTAGGATTTACGCCATTGCCTCTTAACAACAGGCACTTACGATTGCCAGGAAATTGGCCGGAATTTGAAGAATGGCGCATAGAAAATTCTGATCTAGCGGAGGTGATTAATAATTTTGTTATCCATCATGAATCTAATTTCCCGTTATTCTGGCGTTCTATCAGTCGTAGCTGTATTTTGTATAGATGCAAACAGTTTAGTAGTTTGACTAGCTTAAGGCAGAAATTACACAGTCAAATACAGCGACTGCGTAAAACTCGCTTTAAAAGAGCTGGCACTGAAAAGAAAGCGCTGTTGCTTGAAGATAGTGATAAGCAAGCCGTCGGTCTTATCCATGAAAAAATAGCAAAAGACGCCAATTTGAAGATGTCAGAGATCGATGCGATTAAAATCTGGTATGGATTGGTTGCACCCAACTTATTTCTATCAAGAAACAAAGATGGGAAATCAAAATCACGTGATGCTTTGCATGCTTTGATGGATAAGCTTGGTTTTTCCAGGCTTATCGTGGACAGTAATGCTGGTGCCATAGAAATGCAGAAGATGCTTAGAGCAGAAGGCTTGTTAGTGTAAAGATAAGGCTCTTTTAGGGTTATTCGTAGAACCCTCTCACTGCCTCTTAGACAAAGGGGGAGAAAAACATTTTCTCCCCTTGGAATGAGGGATACAGCGCGAAAGACTCGTTAAATGGGTATAACCTTGGTATTGAAGAGATAGCCTTCTCCTCGTAGGGTTTTGACTATATCAAAACAGGAAAACTGCTGTTGTAGAAGCGTGCGCAAACGGCTTATCTTGACGTCAATGCTTCTATCGCTTGATTCAAGATTTTCCTGTGGCAGCCGGTCGAGTATCTGTTCGCGCGTCAGAATCTGTTGCGGGTTTGTCACCAATACCAAAAGCACATGATAGAGTGAGCTTGGCAGCTGTAGATGTTTCTCTCCCGCGATAAGCGTATGTGTTTTGGTATCAAGAACAATGCCTTCGAAGCTATAGCCGCTGATTTTTAATTCATGAGGTTCGGGCATCTGGTCTTTAGTTCGGCGCAATATGGCTTTAATTCGAGCCAAAAGTTCTCTCAAGCTGAAGGGTTTAACCACATAGTCATCGGCGCCGACTTCAATGCCAATGGTGCGTTCAATGTAGTCGCCGGCGGCAGAGAGCATGATGATGGGAACGGTGCTTGTCTTTCGAATAACCGAGCAAATTTCGGTACCGCTTAGCCCCGGCATCATAACATCTAGAATGATGAGATCGAAACGAGCGTCTTGCTGAAAAACATCGAGAAACTGCTGTGGTTTTGAAAAACAGCTAACTCGAAAATCGTGCTGTTCCAGATATTGCTCGAGATTATCAAGAATCTGCTCGTCGTCATCGACAATGGCAATATTGATCATGACATCTAAAAAGTTAGTTTTATCTACGTGTTAAGTATATCGAGCTTTGCTATACTTGTACAATAAGTAAGGTTCATGAGAGATCGTGTTGCTTCACAGTATCAAGAAGGCTTTGCCATTGAGATATGGCGTGATCGTTTTTATTACCGCTTTGCTATGTACTGTGTTTCAGTCTGTTTATATCGCCGTCGCTATCTCTTCAAAGCATCAGAGCATCAATGAAATAAATGATACAAACCGGCAGGTGGTGGACGTTCTGGCACAAAATCTAGTGGCACGTCCAGATAATGAGTTGAGCAAAGTTTCATTATCGGCGCTTATCGAGTTGATAAAACACAAGGTTTTCGCTACTAAAAATGCGCGTGCCTATATTGCACTAGATAGCAGAAGTCACTGTATGGATCTACCGAAACATCAAGATCTTATCGTTGTGGATTGCGAGACCAGGCAACTTGATGATTCGCTGTGGTTGACTAGCCGTGTTTATATGAAGGCTCCATTTTCGTTACTTATGATGCTATTTTCTTTTTCCCCTTATTTACTGCTTATTATCGCCATCATCTATGTCATGCTGGCGCTTAAGGTCATTCTGCCCTTGGTAAGGTTTAAAAAATTTGTTATGGGCATGGGTATGGTTTCGCTGAATGCTAAATCGACAGTCGATAACGCTGTGTTAAGCGACATTGCCGTGTTGCTTGAAGATGTGAAAACTCAGCAGGCAAAGAGGCTTGCTTTCAAACATAAACAGCTGGCGATGACGCTTCATGATATAAGAACACCTTTAACACATCTTCAGATGAAGCTCGAGATGTATGATTACAAACTGTATGATCAGTGTCTGCCTTATTTTAAAGAACTTGATATGATGAGTAAGGTGTTATTGGCGAATACCAAAGAGGAGTGGTTGAGTTATGAGCCGCCTGTGAACTGCCGTATTATGGATTATCTTGGTCGTCTTTTTGCGGAATATCGGCACTGTAAAGAGGTACGTGTTGAATTTGCCTTGCCGGGAGAAGCCATGATTTTTATTCGCCCCATGGCTTTGAAAAGGGCGATCACCAATATCATCGATAATGCCTTGAAATATGGAAAAGCAGCGGAAATTCAGGTAAGAATCGTCAGCAGGCGGCTGGCGATTGTTGTTCATGACTCAGGGGCTGGAATCCCGGATGATAAGCTTGTTCATCTCTTTACACCCTTTTATGGTAACGGCTCAGGTACGGGGCTTGGGCTTGCCATAAGCAAGGAAATAATCGAAGCGCATGGGGGTGATATTTATCTTTATAATCACGAGAAAGGCGGGCTTGTCGTTGAAGTTAAATTGCCTCTATCTAACCAGGGTGAGGAAGATAATGATGAGTAATGTTATTATTGTTTTTTTGGTATTAATAATTCGTATTAATTATAGTTTCTTTCTGATTTACATCACGCTCAGTACTTGGCAAGATGTGATCATAAGAGGTGATATGGCGATAGAAGAAGTCTTTAAGCTCTCGCCGCTTAGCATGCTTCCGCTTGCCGCGCTCATCGTGCCTATTGTTGGCTATTTCAGCGACTGTTTTGGTCGTAAATCGATAATGCTGATCGTCAGTTTTTTCTGCATTGTTGGATGTCTGTGGACGCTTACTGCTGCCGAGAGTATTCCTGTTTTTGCCATTAGCTATTTTCTAATCAGTGCCAGCTTCAGTCTGTGGCCGCTAGCGATGGCCAGCTTCAGCGATAGGCTGCCGCGAAAAAGTCTGGTCGTATGGTTGGGACTTGTGATTATGGCCAATTTTGGTGTGAGAATGTTATTTGCTCAAAGCACATTGACTGAGCAGCTGTTTGCCGTGCCGATGGTGACGTTTGAGCGCTATTTTTGTATTGAGCTCATCCTGTTGGCGGTAGTCTTGCTGTTGCTGCTTATTTTTTTTAAAGAGCCAGAAGGCAGAAGAGATCGCTTTAAAAATAATGTGTTGCATGTCTATCTATTATTGATTCGCTTTTCAATGCATAAATATTTTCTGGCTTTACTGTTTCGCCTTCTGGCGTATAGTGGCCTTATTGTCTTATTTGAGATGTTGCTTGGAAACATGCAAGAGCGATTATATTACCAGGGTCTGGAAAATAAAGCGATCTATGGCATTGCCGCGGCATGCATTATCATCATTGTGGTCGGTAAATGCGTATACAATAAGGTTTCATGGCTTCTCATCGAGAAGGTATTTGTGTTGTTGGCTCTGCTTATTGGTACTGTGATGCTGGTTATGAACGCCATGGAAGTCGTTGAACCTTCGCTGCGAGACATGGAGAGCGGAACGCGAGGTCGAGTAGACCCGGGTAGTCTTGCGCTGTAAACAGCAAGCGACGTGCCGTAGGCGCCAGAGCGAAGTCTGTGAAACAGCTTGTACCCAAGGCGTAGAGTAGAATCGGAGACAGTTGCCTGCTCGGAATGAACGCAGTGAATTTGTGAAGGTATGCTGGCGAGGCGGACGTCCCGGGCAAAATTTATGCCGCCGAGGATAGCCGATTCGATTTTGTATATGGATATACAAAATCTATTATGAGGCCCGAGGCACCCAGGGCTTTATGCTTTTTTTTGCGGGTTTTGGGTGTTGGCTATCGTTTTTGTTTCTGCGATTTATTTCAGATGGATACTGAAGTTTGCCCGCTATCGCTATGCCGGTTTTGTGATTGGATTGTTTTATGCCATCATATTGAATCTGATTAATCTGTTTGGAATGATTCTCTCGTTGTGGTTCTAGTCGCCGTCAGTGATCTGATGCGGAAGATGATCATTTTTATCTTCATTGAACTTTCCTGGTTTTTGCTGATTCTGATCTGCTCTGCATTTTTAATTGTCGATCTAAATAATGAGCAAATGCGATAAAAATTTCTAATATTCGGTAAAATTTCAGGCTATACTGGGAAGTGAGTTAAATACTGAAAGGGAGAATGCATATGATGCTCAGTAATGAAGTATTTAATGAGATGGATCGAGGCAAGTTTGACAGTTGTTGTGAATATTACGAGACCTGTCTGACACACTTCGGATTCGAAGTCAAAGCGCATTGTTTTATCGATGAGAATCAAACACCAGCCTTGTATCTAGTCGATATCTATTACTGTGATCAACGTCACGAGATCTTCACGGCTTTAACCCTTCAAGAGTTTTATGAAAAAGTGCTGTTGTTGTGCAAGGTCTATGATTGTGGCAAAACGCACATGATAAATATCGAAGAGGCGCTGCAGTCGCTTCTTGAAAAGGACAGTCGCCTGGCGGCTATTCGTGGAGAGATCGAAGATCTTTTAAACTGGATTGACTATATCGATGAAGAGTTCGTTCTGAAAAATATTGCCACGGCGCGAGCGACTGTATCAAATAATACCCTGCATTAAACAAAATTCGGCAGGGCATTGGCCAATGTGGCGATCTCCAGGGCGATCATCAGCAGTGCAATGAGAATGGTTGCGCTAAGAAAGGTTTTGCTGAAGATGTGATTTTTTCCTTGCTTTTTTCGTATTACCCAAGCCATGGCACCCGGTAGTCCAATTAAGAGGATGGCGACGAAGATGCTGGCGTATCCCAATGCCATTCTAAAGCCATCTGGGTAGAATACGGCAAACAGAAAAGGCGGCAGAAAGGTAATGATAAAGGCGGTGATTTTGTTTAGATGCGATTTTCGATTGAGGTTATAGGTATCGCGGTTAAAATCAAAAAGACCGAGCGTGACGCCCAGAAACGAAGTGGTTACGGCAATCGATTCGAAGGCGTAGGCCATGTGCGCAAAGGTGGCACTGTGATAGCTTGTAACAAGACCGGCGGCGATGTCACCCTTGGCAATGATGCTGGCGAAGCTGTCTGAACCATGAAGCGGAATGGAGCCCAAGGTCGCCCAGATCCAGATGATATAGATGACTAAAGGCAGAAAACTGCCAACAATAATGGCTTTTCGCAAGGTGGCACGATCGGATCTGACATAGGTTCGAATCGTTGGAATGATATGATGGAAGCCAAATGATGTGATTAAAATGGGAAAAGTGATCCAGATATAATTGAAATTTTGACTCTCAATATTGAGATTCTGAGATTTCACCGCCGGAAAAATGGCGATGATAAAGGCAAAGAAAGCCAGAAACTTAAACAGCATCAGCAGTTTATTGGTGTGATCGACGGCTTGTGTGCCCAAGTAGACAAAAAATCCGAGTATCAATATAAATAAAAGGCTGTTAAGCCAGCCAGGTGTTGTCAGTCCAATCAGCGAAAATCCGGTTCCAATCAGGCTGCCACCGCCGGCGCTGTAGGCGGCTGTCAGTGAATAAAGCAGTAGCAGATATGATGCCCAGGTGATGATCTGGCCGAATCGTCCTAAGGTGTTGATGGCCATTTTACTGAAGTTGGTGCGATCAGGCATGGCAAGATTGACCTCGGCAATTAAGAGTGCCGTTGATAGCATAACCGCCCAGACGGCGATAAGAAGAATACTGGAGATCCAAAAACCATTGGCGGCAACGACAGCGGGAATCGCCAGCATGCCGGCGCCGATACTGGTGCCGGTGATGATCATGGCAGAGCCAAATCCACGAGAGGTGATAGACATAGATGAGGTTGTACGTTATATGTGAATTGTATCATTCTATCGATAGTGCTATGCTGGTGCAATCTGGATCATTGCAAGTAATGAAAAATAAGTGTATTAAGAAATGATTAGCATAGAAAGCATCAATAACTTATCCAATGATGAGCATGTCAAGATAAGGCAGGCAGCCGATCGAATGGGTCTTAAAATCACCGATCAGATGATCAGACAATGGCTTGAGTATCTGGACTTACTTATCAAGTGGAATAAAACCTATAAGATGACAGCGATTACACAGAAGAGTGAAATGTTGATTAAACATTTGTTCGATAGCCTCTCTGTGGCTCATTTTATCAAAGGTGATAATACGATCGATGTCGGCAGTGGTGGTGGTGTTCCCGGTATTCCTTTGGCGATTTTAATGCCATCCCATTCCTTCACGCTGATCGATAGCATCGGCAAAAAAACGCGATTTTTAGAACATGTGGTGCGTACGCTAGAATTAGCAAATGTCGAGGTTGTCAAGGCCAGAGTCGAGCAGTTTTGTCCCCCCATTGAATTTGATAATATCATCTCACGGGCGTTTAGCTCAATTGGGGATTTTTACCGTTTGACGGCGCATCTTGTTGCGGCAGAGGGTGGGCAGTGGCTGGCGATGAAGGGAGCGGATATTGAGAAAGAGAATTTGGAAATATTAGAGCAAAGAGGACGACTTGTTGAGATTCATGAGCTTGAGGTTCCCTTTCTTCAAGCAAAGCGCCATGTAGTGGTAATCGATTAGAAAGTTTTTCTTGCTAATTCTGGCTGTTTTCGATACTATCTTCAGGTTTTATGATCTTGTGACAGATTCAGTATTTAGCAAAAGTCGGAATATTGATTTTATCGAGGTCTAAGGTGCGGTGCCTGACAATAAGGCTCAGGTGGCGGTGTCAACAATCCTGTTTCGGTATTAACCGGGCGGAAAACGAACAAGGTATGAAAATATGAATAATGCAATTCAACCAAAATACGATGAAATTAATGTAACCTGCAGTTGTGGTAATACATTCACAACACGCTCTACTAAAGGCTCAGATCTGCATCTGGATGTCTGCTCTCAATGTCATCCATTCTACACTGGTAAGCAACGTGTCGTCGACACAGCCGGTCGAGTTGATAGCTTCAATAAGCGTTTCGGCAGCTTGAAGCGTAAAATCTAATTCCTTATTTCTCTTATTCTTTGCCAAAGGTATTATTTTCCTGTTCTAAGACACGGACAAAGGTCGTACGTTTGGTCAGCTCTCTGAGTTCTGTGGCACCGACATAGGTACAAGCCGATCGAACACCACCCATGATATCCTTGATGGTATTCTCAACACTTCCTCTATAGGGCAGAATTACGGTTTTGCCCTCGGCGGCGCGATAACTGGCAACATGTCCTGTGTGCTTTTCCATGGCGCTTTTTGAGGACATGCCATAAAATTTCATATATGACTGCCCGTCTTTCTCGATCAGCTCTCCACCGCTTTCCTGGTGTCCTGCCAGCATGCCGCCGAGCATGACAAAATCGGCACCACCGCCGAAGGCTTTGGCGACATCACCGGCACAGGTACAGCCGCCATCACCGATAATGCGTCCACCAAGCCCGTGTGCAGCATCGGCGCATTCGATAATAGCAGATAGCTGTGGATAACCAACTCCGGTTTTAACGCGAGTGGTGCAGACAGAACCTGGACCTATGCCAACCTTGACGATATCGGCACCGGCTAATACCAGCTCTTCAACCATGTCACCGGTGACGACATTTCCGGCACTGATGGTGATATCGGTGAAGTGTTGACGGACTCTGGAGACAAATTCGACCAAATGCTCCGAATAGCCATTGGCGATATCGATACAGATAAACTGTAGATGGGGGGATAAAGACAAGACGGATTTGAGTTTGTCGAAATCATGATCAGAGGTACCACAGGAGACCATAATGTGCTGTAGGGTTTCTGCTTTATTCGTGCTTACAAAATCTTGCCAGTCACCAAGGCTATAGTGTTTATGAATGGCGGTGATAACGCCATGTCTGGCAAGCGATTTAGCCATGGCAAATGAGCCGACGGAGTCCATATTGGCGGCGATAATGGGGACGCCACACCAGACTTTTTTACTGTGTTTAAAGGTGAAATGGCGCTTGAGTTCTACCTGTGATCGGCTTTTTAAAGTTGATCGTTTGGGACGTATGAGTACGTCTTTGAAGCCCAGTTTTAAATCTTGTTCGATACGCATGTTATTGCTTCCTCGTGTAAGGTGTTTTTCTCTGGTAGCATCTATGGTGATCGTCGGCTAGAAAGCGCAGAAAAGGCACAAAAAAACCGGACTATCTTTTGCAGACGCTCCGGTTTTCGACATTATACACAGTTTATTGTTGTTGGCAAGCTGTTTTTTTAATGAGCGACATCGGTGTTCATATTGATATTAACATTCTTCCAGTCTGAATTTTTGTTTGGTTATTTTTCTAAACAACAGAAACAGGCCGTAGATGCTGAAGATGCACATAAGCGTAATAAAAGTGCTGGTCAGCCTTTCGATTCCGTGACTTATGGAGGAATTGTCGATGGTGGCATAGGTTGTAGTCAGATAGCACAATACCGCTTGCGCGCCAAGGTAGGCAATATCTTTTGATTGTTGAACGATAAGCGCAAACAACAGCAGTGAGAAAAACGAAAACAGCCAGATTTCAAATCCGCCCAAGTGTAAGATAATGGCGGTTGCGGCAAATAAAATACCGATGAAACAACCGCTGAAGCGCAAAATGGATAAGTGTTTTATCTGGATTTCTTCAAATCCGCACATCACGGCGATGATGCCGATAACGGCTTGTTCAAAATAGATGACTTGTTTGAGTGGCAGAGTGGCAATAAAAGCAACGATAACAAGAATGATAAAGGTGGCTGTAAAGAGTAGGTTCTGTTTGATCTGTGGTTGTGTTTTTGGGTGATGAAAGGCTTTTCTGCTTTTCTTCAATAGTGGGTAGATGAGCACCAGCATGATTAAAGAACCAAGGAGCGTCTCAACGGTTCTGGCATAAACTGTCTCGACTCCCTCATGGCTTGAGCTGGTTATAAAGGGGTGTAAAAATAATAAAACGGTGATGGCAAACATGATGTAGAAATAGCTTGCATGACGGCGATGGCAGGCCAGGTAAAAGGCAAAAGCCACGATGGCTAGAATGAGTGTGAACATAAAAAAGCGGCTGTGAATCCAGGAGGCAAGCATGATGACGATGATAAGAGCGGCGACCGTTCCGGCAACTCTCATCACGCTGCGTTCTAAGGTGATAGAGCGGCAGTTATTATAGACCCGGATACAGGCATAGCCTGCCCAAAAGCTAAAGCTTAGTCCCATCAATTGACTGACTCTAACCGAAATGAGGCATGACAGCGAAATGATGGCGGCCACAGCGATTGTCCTGAAATTAAGCCGAAAATCTCTGGTTGCTGATGCCAGTTTCAGGCAATAAACAGGCAATCGATGATAAGAAAGCGGATTATGCATCTTAACATAAAAATTTATTTAAATCATTGTTGCTATTTTAAGCAAATATAGTGATATTATTAATATTTTAAATAATAAAATTGGATTTAAGTCAAAAAACAGGTGGTGAATTTAAAGGAAGATCAGAACTTGACCTTTTCATTGAGAATTTTATCTCTTAACTGTCTTCTCATGACTTTATTCGAAGCCGTTCTCGGCAGTTTGTCGATCACAATGACTTTTTGTACCTTAAAAAGAGGATTGAGTTGATCTTTTATCACCTTTTGAATCTGTTGGTTTAGGTTGTTATCATCGATGTTATTGTTAACAGGGACGATAAATAGGATAAGCTCGCTGGCGCCACCATTTGCCGGTGAGATGGCGACGGCGGCGGATTCATAAACGGCATCGAGACGGTTGACCACGGTTTCAATCTCATTGGCACTGGTTTTGATGCCGCCGAGATTCATGGTGTCATCGGCGCGTCCTAAAGATCGCCAGTAGCCATTTGGCAGTTGTATAAGCTCATCGCCGTGGCGTCTGAGCGTCTTTCCCTGATACAGCGGCATGCCTTCATAATAGATCTTATGATGATCACCGTTTATAAGCATGGTTGATAAACCGGGAGCGGGGGTTGTCAAGGCGACTTCTCCCATCGTTGACGTTGTGAGCAGATTGCCGTGTTCATCCAGAAGTTTGATGTCGATGCCAAATGCCGGAGTTGAAAAGGCGCTTAACTGATTGGGCTCAATCAGCGTCGAGCTGATATAGGCGCCACCGATTTCGGTGCCGCCACAGTATTCAATAATCGGTTTGAAGCCAGCCTTGGCAGAGAGATAAAAATAATCCTCTGGGTTGGAGGCCTCGCCGGTGCTGGCAAAAAGGTCGATATGGCATAAATCGCTTTGAGTCAGAACTTCACTATTGCGCCAGGTCTTAACAATGCTGGGAATGACGCCTAATTTATTGACGCCGGCAGATCGGGTGAAATCGATAAAATTTTTGCTTGTCGGCGCATCGGTGTATAGTGCGATCGCTGCCTTGTTGATAAGGCAGGCAAAGATAAGCCACGGCCCCATCATCCAGCCGATATTGGTCGGCCAGCACCAGATATCCTGATCATGGGTATCCATATAAAGCCTGGCATCGCTGGCGGCTTTCATCGCCGTGATTTGTGTCCACACAATGGCTTTTGGTGTGCCGGTGGTGCCGGATGAAAACAGGATGTTGATCGGGTGATCACCTGGCAATGGCCGTGATTGAAACTGATCATCATCGGATAAAAAGGATGACCATTCTAGATCGCAATCTCTCAGCCTGATTTGAATATCCTGTTTTTCGGCAAGGCAGATAATCTTTGCTGCACCAGCTTGCCGCACTTTTTCATATAGGGAGTGAGCCTTGTTGCCGCGGGTGATCACATCCTGGGTGAAGATAAGTTTCGTCTCACTGATATCAAGACGCGTTTTAATTTCATTGCTGCTGAAACTATCGGCGATGGAGACCACGGTAGCGCCCATTTGGATAATGGCCAGATAGATCGCACAGGCCTCTTTGTTCATCGGCATGCAGATGGCAATGCGATTCTCGGGTTTAATGCCTGATTGCAGCAGGCTGTTGCTGATGCGATTGACCTGTTTTTTCAACTCCAGGTAAGAAAGTGCTTTTAGTTCATGATCTTTTTGAACGATGATAGCCGTCTTCTTCATACCATTGAGGCAAGAGTCGATGATATTAAATTGAGTACCTGGCAGCCATATTGGGTTCTCCAAGCCATTTGAGATATCAACGATATCACCAGGAGCTGTAGAATAGTGTAGGTTAAGATCCAAAAAAATCTGCTGCCAGAAGTCGCCGTAGTGATCCACAGACCAGGCATGAAATCGCCTGATATCGCTAAAACCCAGTTGCTTCATCAGTCGTGAGAGATAGCACTCTGAGTCTGGTGATGGTAGCCACTGCCAGGCGGCATGAGAATTTTTATAAATATATTGATAGATCTGATATTGAAGATCTGTCGGCCATGATGGATCTAGAATCTGTTTGCTGATCGTCTGCCATTTGTCAGCAGCATCAATATCGCTGTCCAGTATGCCGGCAAGGTTTTTTGCCTGTTCTTTGGGTAATTTATTGTAAAAATTTTCCGTTATTTCCATGGATTTATGGGGTATTTGCGAATTCAATGATTAATAAAATAACGCAAATGAAAAAATATTGCTATATCACGGATGCATTTATCCATTCGATATGATAATTTGATGGCGTCAATACAACGCCGATATTCAGACGGTTTGGCTGAATGGTTAGATGTCTGAATGCGGGTCGCGGCGATTTGTAAAATCGTGATGTCGGCCAAATAACGCGAGAATGCGTAAGGAGTGAATGATGAAATATGGAATGAAAGAAAATCCGGCGAAAACAGACGGTTTTTCCTTTTTGGAATTTGCCGCTGAGAATGCCGATGAATTAAGAGGGCTGTTTACACTGATGGGCTTCACTCATGTCGCGAATCACAAGCATCAGAACGTTGAGCTGTGGCAGCAAAATGATATCGTGTTTTTGCTCAATAACAGTGACAGTGCCTGGGCGGGTGATTTCATCGCTAAACACAAAGCCGGCACCTGTGGCATGGGATTTTATGTTGAAGATGTTAATCATGCCATCGATCATTGTCTGGCGCAAAAGGCGGTTCACATTATCTCACAGGAGCAGGATTGGGAATATGGAGATAAAGCCATCGAGGTCATCAATGGCATCGCCGATACTCGGTTGTATCTGACGAATAAACGTCGTTTGATGGATACGGGATTATTTGTCGAGATCCCTGGCGGTCTTGAACGGATGAAGAAAAACTCAGCTGGATTGCAGTTGATCGATCATGTCACGCACAATGTCTATCGTGGCAATATGGACAAATGGGCCAATTTCTATGTCAATCTGTTTAATTTTCGTCAGATTCGCTATTTTGATATCGAGGGTAAGCTGACCGGACTTTTCAGTCGAGCCATGACCTCGCCATGCTTGAAGATTCGTATTCCTATCAATGAGTCGGCCGATGATAAGTCGCAGATTGAGGAATTTTTGCATACTTTCAACGGTGAAGGCATTCAGCATATCGCACTTCACAGTGAAAATATTTACGATACGGTGGATAAATTAAAGTCTTTGGGTATGAAATTTATGAAGACGCCGGATACCTATTATCGCAAAATCGGTGAGCGTCTGCCCTATAATCCCGAATCGGTTGATGCGCTTCAAAAACGACAAATTCTTGTTGATGGCGCGCCGACCAAAGATG
Source organism: Francisellaceae bacterium (assembly GCA_049416425.1). GTDB lineage: Bacteria > Pseudomonadota > Gammaproteobacteria > Francisellales > Francisellaceae > JBMSHD01. Next base: position 15,336 of record JBMSHD010000008.1, read on the forward strand.
GTGGCTATCTGCTACAGATCTTCACCGATACGGTGATCGGTCCGGTGTTTTTTGAAATCATTCAGCGCAAGGGCGATGAGGGCTTTGGTGAGGGTAATTTCCAGGCCTTGTTCGACTCGATTGAGCTCGACCAGATTGAGCGAGGTGTGTTGTGATTTTATATGATTATTTTCGCTCATCGGCCTCTTACCGGGTGCGCATTGCGCTGGCGCTTAAAAACATCGACTACGAAAAAAAAGAGATTCACCTGGTTAAAGATAACGGTCAACAGTTTAGTGAGGCCTATGTCGCTAAGAATATATTCTCACGGGTGCCAAGCCTTGAGGTTGACGGGGTAGTCATTACTCAATCGCTGGCGATTATCGATTATTTGGAGAAAATGCATCCAAAGCCAAGCCTCTATACCGGCGATGCAAAAACCGATGCTGAAATTCTGGCTTTTGCCCAGCTGATCGCCTGCGATATTCATCCGCTTAATAATATCTCGGTGTTAAATTATCTTAAAAATGAGTTCGAGATAAGCGATGAGGGTAGACAACGCTGGTATGTTCATTGGCTGGAAAATGGTTTCAAGGCGTTAGAAAGCATGTTGAAAAAATCGGCGGGAGCCTATTGTTTTGGCGATCAGATCACGCTGGCCGATGTCTGTTTAATTCCGCAGGTCTATAATGCCAAGCGTTTCAATGTGCCGCTTGATAACTATCCAACGATCGTCAAAATCAATGAGCAGGCGTTAAAACACAAGGCATTTTATCAGGCTTCTCCCGATAATGCCGTTGAGTTGACGCTGTTGTGAAGGTGAGTGGCAATGCTTAAGTATCAAAGTGGATTTCAAAATTATTTTCAGAGTGAGTCGGTTGAGGGTGCCCTTCCTTATGATCGCAATTCTCCGCAAGTAGCACCCATGGGGCTTTATGCTGAGCAATTTAGCAACAGCGCATTTACAGCGCCCAGGGCGTATAATTTCAGAAGCTGGCAGTATCGCATAAGACCGAGTATTGTTCACAGTGGCAAGAGTCAGTTGATTTCAGGGCATAAGATTCGCGACTGGAGTAATGCCGATGCTGTGTTGACTCCGCCGGATCAGATGCGCTGGAGTCCAGAAGATAAGCCGGCTGATGACAGCGATATCATCACGAGTTTAAAAACCCTGGCTTATAATCCGGTGGCGGCTGTGCATGTCTATGCGGCCAATGCCTCGATGAGAGATCGTTATTTTTATAATGCCGATGGCGAGTGGTTGTTTGTGTTGCAAAAAGGCAGGCTTAAGTTTAAAACCGAGATGGGTATTATTGAAGCTGCGCCAGGCGAAATTGTGGTCATACCCCGAGGGCTTCGCTATCAGGTTGAGCTTCTCGATGAGTTTGCCAGAGGCTATATCTGTGAATCACAGGCATCCCATTTTTATCTGCCGGAACGAGGTCCAATCGGTGCCAATGGTCTTGCTGAAGAGCGCCATTTCTTGGCACCTGTGGCCTCATATGAAGACAGGTCAGGTGAATTTACCCAGCTGGTTAAATTTGGTGGACAGCTGTGGCAGATGCCGATTTCTCACTCACCATTGGACGTCGTGGCCTGGCATGGTAACTGTTATCCTTATAAATATGATTTAAGTCTGTTTGCGCCTGTCAATGCGGTGCTTAAGGATCATTCCGACCCCAGTATTTTCACGGTGTTATCGGCGCCATCGATGATGCCGGGAACGGCGAATATCGATTTTGTCATCTTTCCTCCTAGATGGGTGGTGGCGGAAAATACCTTCAGACCTCCCTATTATCATCGTAATATCATGAGTGAATTTATGGGTCTGATTCATGGGATCTATGATGCCAAAGCAGATGGTTTCATGCCGGGTGGCGCAAGTCTTCATAACGCCATGTCGTCTCACGGACCGGATAAGGCAACCTTTGAGAAGGCCTCGCGAGAGCCTCTTGATCCTGTGCGTTATGATAATACCCTGGCGTTTATGTTTGAAACACGAGCCTGCTGGCGGCTGAGCGAATATGCCTTAAACACGCCTTTAAGACAGGAAAATTATCTTGATTGCTGGCAAGGGTTAGAGGCGAATTTCAACCAATAGGAAAGAATAATGATAGAAGCAAATAATCCAGAGTTAAAGAGTTTTATTGATATTGAACCGACTCACCATTTTCCCATTCAAAACCTGCCGTTTGGCATCTTCAGTGACACGTTAATGCCGCAAAAACGCGTAGGTGTGGCCATTGGTGATTTTATTTTAGATCTGGCATCTTGTATTGAAAATGGACTTTTAAGCGACACAGCGTTGACATTGCAGATGGTGGTGTCAGAAAATTTAAATGATTTGATGCAGCAGGGACGAGCACACATTCGTGAGATCAGAAATGCTATCAGCCGGTTGCTGCGTGATGATAATCCGCTATTGCGAGACAACAAAGACTTGCAGTCAAAAGTCCTGATAAAACGGTTTGATGCGACGTTGTATATGCCGGTTAAAGTCGCCGGATACACCGATTTTTATTCCTCTAAGGAACATGCTACTAATATCGGCAAGATGTTTCGCGATAAGGATAATCCGCTTCTGCCAAACTGGGTTCATATTCCCGTTGCATATGATGGGCGTGCCGGAAGTGTAGTGGTCAGCGGTCAAGACATCAAAAGACCCTGTGGGCAAATAAGGCCTGATGCCGAGGCTCCGCCGATTTATGCGCCTTGTAAGGGGCTTGATATTGAGGTTGAAATGGGTTTTTTTGTCGGCACACCTTCAACTCGCGGAGAGAGTATTGACATTGATGAGGCACCTGATCATATCTTTGGTATGGTGCTAGTCAATGACTGGAGTGCGCGCGATATTCAGAAATGGGAGTATGTGCCGCTTGGACCGTTTCTGGCGAAAAATTTTGCCACCTCTGTCTCGCCATGGGTGGTGACTTTAGATGCCTTGGAACCCTTTAGGGTGGAATCTCCCAAGCAAGAGCCTGAAGTTCTGGACTATCTTAAGCGCAAGGATCGCTGGGGAGTCGATATTCAGCTTGAGTTTTCGGTTAAATCGGCAGATATGAACGCTTATCAGACGCTATCGAGAACCAATTATAAATATATGTACTGGGATATGATGCAACAGCTGGTACATCATGCGGTCAATGGCTGTCCAATGAACACCGGTGATCTTTTGGCTTCAGGCACAATAAGCGGACAGGCTGAAGATAGTTTTGGCAGCCTGATCGAGTTGACAGAAGGCGGAAAAAGACCCATTGAGCTTGAAGATGGCAGCAGCCGTGTTTTTCTCAAAGACGGTGACAGTGCAAAAATCACCGGTTTCTGTCAGGGGAACGGTTATCGCATCGGTTTTGGTGAGGTCGTCGGTCAGGTGATTCCAGCTACGCCTAGGATGATAAAGCGGGTAAAACAAAAAGACAAAGTGATTATTTAGCTTGGAGTCTGTGATGAAGGCAACCAAATATAAATCAAGAAAGCCGGATGAGGCTGGATTTGTGGAGTACTCACCGTCTGAACATAAGATTTGGCAACAGTTGATCGAGCGGCAGCTTGAGATTGTAAAAACACGAGCCTGCGATGATTATCTCAAGGGATTGGCGCTTTTGGATTTTCCCGAAGATTGTATTCCTCAACTTCCCGATATCAATAAGAAGCTAAAAGCAATCAGTGGCTGGGTCGTTGAGCCAGTGCCGGCTTTGATTGGCTTCGATCGGTTTTTCAGATTGTTATCGGAGCGTAAATTTCCCTGCGCCACGTTTATTCGAATCCCTCAAGAGCTGGAATACATTGAAGAACCGGACATCTTTCATGAGCTTTTCGGTCATTGTCCGATGTTGACCCATCCGGTGTATGCCGATTTCATGCAGCAATATGGCAAGTTGGGTATCGGTCAGAGTCCATATGTGCAAAAGATGCTGGCGCGCTTCTATTGGTTTACGGTGGAGTTTGGGCTCATCAACAGCGAAAAAGGCATAAAATGTTATGGTGGTGGTATTCTTTCATCCATTGGCGAGACGGTCTATGCGCTTGACAGCAATAAACCAAAACGTTTGCCGTTTGATGTGATGGCTATTTTAAGAACGCCTTATCGCATCGATATTATGCAGCCTTTGTATTATGTTATTGATTCTTATGAGCAAATCTATGATGTGCTCAAGCAGGATTTTATTGCCAAAATTGATGAGGCTAAAGCGTTGGGCGAGTTCGATCCCCTATATCCACCGAAGTCAGAAGGTGAGAGTTATGATAACTGTGAAAAAGTTTGCTGAGTGTAATGATCAGTAAGGAAACAAATATGAGTGAATTAATCGAAAAAAAATGTCAGGTCTGTGAATACGGTGATTTTAAACCGTTTAACACGGAAGAAGTCAAACCTTATCTGGAGCAGGTCGATTCCAACTGGCGTCTTGGCGATGAGGGTAAAAAAATAAGCCGTGAGTTTCAGTTTAAAGGATTTTACAAGACCATGGCATTTGTCAATGCTGTGGCCTGGGTGGCTAACAGTGAGGGCCATCACCCGGACATGGAGGTTAGTTTCAATAAATGCGTGGTTAATTTCACCACGCATGCCGTCGATGGTTTGACCGAGAATGATTTTATCTGCGCCGCCAAGGTTGATGCGCTTTTGAAATAATAATCTTAAGGAAACAAAATGAACTTAACACAGTTTCAAAATAAGGTGGTCGACAGACTCAAGGAGTTCTCCGGCGAAGAGCCGGAAATCGTCTTTCACTGGAAGGATAAAGAGTCGACAGCGCGCGGCATTTTAGTGATCAATTCGCTAAGAGGTGGAGCCGCCGGTGGCGGCACTCGCGTGCACGAGCATATCACGCTTGACGAGGTCACCACGCTGGCCAAGATCATGGAGATTAAGTTCGCCTTATCGGGTCCTGCTATCGGGGGGGCGAAGACAGGGATTAAGCTTGATCCTAATCATCCACAGAAATATGAAATTTTAAGCCGCTGGTATAAGGCGATCGCACCAATTCTTAGGGAGTATTATGGCACGGGCAGTGATCTAAATACCGATATTCATAAGATTAACGCCTTGTTAAGAGCCGAGGGAATCAATAATTCGCAGGCCGGTATTATTCACGCCATCAGTGGTGGTAACAAAGGCAAAACTCAAAATGCCTATCATAATATGATTCTTTTGAATGCGGATGTCACGCTTGGCAATATTAAATCCAAGCTTGCAGAACTTGTTACAGGATTCGGTGTGGCGGAGTCGGTCATCGGCTATTATACGGCTCTGGGTCAAAAGATAAATGGCAAGCGCATCTATATTCAGGGAGCTGGAAATGTCGGTGCCGCGGCGGCTTATTATCTAAATGCGGCGGGAGCTAAAATAGTGGCTATGACAGATCGTGATGCCGGTGTCATTAACACGAAAGGCTTCAGCGGTGATGAGATTGCCGAGCTAATCACGCATCGTCGAGTGTTAAATATTCTGCCACATAATATGACGCACGAGGAGTTTAATAAGGCATTGATGGATGAGAAAATCGATGTGTTTATTCCGGCGGCGGGCTCTAATATCGTCGGCAAGACATTTGTCGATGGATTGATCAAGAATGGTCTCGAAGTTTTGTGTTGCGGCGCCAATCATCCGCTTGTCGAGAGTGAGTATTGCTATGGATTGAGCTCGCAATATCTCGACAGTAAAATTGCCCTTCTACCAGATTTTCTGGCCAACATGGGTATGGCAAGAACGTTTTATAAGCTGATGGTTGCCGAAGTCGGTGATATCGATGCCGACTCTGTGTTTAACGATATTAAAAAGACCATTCATCAGGCTGTTGAAAAAGCCTGCAAGCGGTATGATGGTTCGCTTCTGACCGCGTGTCTTTATGATATGGCATTGAATAATATTGAAGCCTCAAAGCAGGAGGTGCCGGTTATTTCAATTTAAGGCTCTTTTAGCGTTATTCGTAGAACCCCCTCCCTGCCTCCCCCTTAACACAAGGGGGAGGAGACAAATATTCCCTCCCCTTGGGATCAAGGGGAGGTTAGGTGGGGTTAGATAAACCATCGTTTTCAACTAATAATGCGTAAAGAGCTAAATTTAAATACCTCTGAAAGCTCTCAGAAGGCAATACTACAATAATAATGACCTGTGTTGTGTCATTACGATGAACGATGCGGACTTTCATTGCAAAACTAAGCCAGTAAATAATTTTCTATTGGGTGCTTGCTAAATCACCATGGCTTTTGTATAATTTGGCGTCTTTTCTATTTTTGATGTGTAAAGATTTAGATGTTTAAAAAACGACGGAGTATATAATGGCAACAATTAATCAGCTGGTTCGTAACCCGCGCAAAAGAAAAATTGTTAAATCAAAAGTACCAGCGCTTAAGAGCTGTCCACAGCGTCGCGGCGTCTGTACGCGTGTCTACACCACCACCCCTAAGAAGCCAAACTCGGCGCTTCGTAAAGTCGCTCGTGTGAGACTGACTTCAGGCTTTGAGGTGACAAGCTATATCGGTGGTGAAGGTCATAACCTGCAAGAACACAGCGTGATTTTAATCCGTGGTGGTCGTGTGAAAGATCTTCCGGGTGTGCGTTATCACACCGTTCGCGGTGCGCTTGATACGGCAGGCGTTAAAGATCGTAAACAGGCTCGTTCCAAATACGGTGTTAAGCGTCCTAAGGCGTAAGTTTAATTTTTTGAATGTAAGGGTAATAAAATGTCTAGAAGAAATCGTGCACCTAAGCGTGACGTGTTGCCAGATCCGAAGTTTAAAAGTGAAGTGGTTGCCAAGTTTGTCAATCACATCATGTTAGATGGAAAAAAATCGATCGCAGAAAAAATTGTCTATGGCGCGTTTGAGCAAATTCAAGCCGCTAAATCTCAAGAAAATATTATTGAACTGTTTGAAAAAGCACTGGAAAATGTAGCTCCTATGGTTGAGGTGAAATCTCGCCGAGTCGGTGGTGCAACTTATCAGGTTCCGGTTGAAGTACGTCCTGAGCGTCAACAGTCTCTGGCTATGCGCTGGGTTATCGATGCTGCCAGAAAACGTAAAGAAAACTCTATGGGCAGACGTGTTGCTGCTGAATTACTGGATGCTTTGGAAGGTCGTGGTGCGGCGGTGAAGAAGCGCGAAGATACGCATAAAATGGCTGAAGCAAACAAAGCCTTTGCTCATTATCGTTGGTAATCATAAGAGGATTTTATTGTGGCACGTATTACTCCACTTAATAAATACCGTAATATCGGTATCTGCGCGCATGTCGATGCTGGAAAAACGACGACAACTGAGCGTGTGCTTTTCTATACGGGTGTGTCTCATAAAATTGGTGAGGTGCACGAAGGGGCCGCGACTATGGACTGGATGGAGCAGGAGCAGGAGCGTGGAATCACCATTACCTCGGCGGCAACCACTGTGTTCTGGCAGGGTATGGATCAGCAGTTTGACAAACATCGTATCAATATTATCGATACTCCAGGGCACGTCGACTTTACTATCGAAGTAGAGCGTTCTTTACGAGTCCTTGATGGTGCTGTGGTTGTTTTCTGTGGTTCCTCTGGTGTTGAGCCGCAATCGGAAACAGTATGGCGTCAGGCCAATAAATATCACGTTCCGCGTATCGTCTTTGTCAATAAAATGGACAGAGCCGGTGCCGATTTTGAACGAGTTGTCGATCAGATCAAGACACGTCTGAAGGCGACCGTTGTTCCTGTTCAGCTCAATATTGGCGCCGAAGATGAATTCAAAGGCGTTATCGACCTTGTGCGTATGAAGGCAATCTATTGGAATGAGTCTGATAAAGGTCTGACTTATGATCTTGCTGATATTCCGGCTGAGCTTGTCGAGCGTGCCGAAGAGCTTCGTCTTGAGATGGTTGAAGCGGCCGCTGAGGCTTCCGAAGAGTTGATGGAGAAATACCTGGAAGAGGGTGAGCTTTCTGAAGCTGAAATTCACGCTGGTTTGCGCCAGCGCGTTGTTAACAACGAAATTGTATTGGCCTTCTGTGGTTCTGCGTTTAAGAACAAAGGTGTTCAGGCTGTTCTTGATGGTGTTATCCGCTATCTGCCGGCACCAGATGAAGTTGCTGCTATTAAAGGTGAGCTTGAAGATGGCAGCGAGTCAACTCGTAAATCTTCCGATGAAGAGCCATTCTCAGCGTTGGCCTTTAAATTGGCCGCCGATCCGTTTATTGGAAACCTGACTTTCGTTCGTGTTTATTCAGGTGTTCTATCGGCTGGTGATTCGGTATGGAATCCGGTTAAAGAGAAGAAAGAGCGTATTGGCCGTCTGGTGCAGATGCATGCCAACAAACGTGAAGAGATCAAAGAGGTTCGTGCCGGTGATATCGCCGCTTGTATCGGTCTTAAACAGGTTACGACTGGGGATACGCTTTGTGATGAGAAGAATATTATCACACTTGAGCGTATGGAATTTCCAGAGCCTGTGATCTCCGTTGCCGTTGAACCTAAATCAAAAGCTGATCAGGAAAAAATGTCGATCGCGCTTGGCCGTCTAGCGGCTGAAGACCCATCTTTCCGCGTTCAGACAGATCAAGAATCCGGTCAGACGATTATCTCTGGTATGGGTGAGCTTCATCTTGACATCCTTGTCGATCGTATGAAGCGTGAATTTAAAGTTGAAGCCAATGTGGGTAATCCGCAGGTGGCCTATCGTGAAACGATCAAAGGCACTATTGAAGCCGAAGGAAAGTTTGTGCGTCAATCGGGTGGTCGTGGTCAATACGGTCACGTCTGGGTTAAGCTTGAGCCTCAGGAAATGGGTAAAGGTTTTGAATTCGTCGATCAGATCGTCGGTGGTGTTGTTCCAAGAGAATACATCAATGCCGTTGAGAAGGGCATCAAAGAGCAGCTGGAGAATGGGGTCATCGCCGGTTATCCTATGATTGATGTCAAGGCGACGCTTTATGATGGTTCTTACCATGATGTTGACTCCTCTGAGATGGCATTTAAAATCGCCGGTTCAATGGCAGTTAAAGCAGGTGCTCAGAAAGCTTCTCCCATTATTTTGGAGCCGATGATGCAGGTTGAAGTGGTGATGCCTGAAGAGTATATGGGTGATGTGATTGGTGATTTAAATCGCCGTCGTGGCATTATCGAGGGTATGGATGAAAATCCAAGCGGTAAAGTAGTAACGGCTCAGGTGCCATTGTCTGAAATGTTTGGTTATGCAACCAATGTTCGTTCATTGTCTCAGGGGCGTGCTTCTTTCTCGATGGAGTTTTTGAAGTATGCTGAAGTGCCTGCAAATATCGCAGATGAAATCATCAAAAAACGTAATTCATAATTTAGACTTAGGGTAAAGAAATAATGGCTACAACTATTAGCAATCAAAGAATCAGAATCAGATTGAAGGCTTTTGATCACAAGCTGATTGACAGCTCAACCAAAGAAATCGTTGAAACGGCAAAAAGAACCGGCGCACAGGTTAAGGGGCCAATTCCTTTACCGGTGCGTAAAGAGCGTTTTACCGTGTTGATTTCACCGCATGTCAACAAGGATGCGCGTGATCAGTATGAAATCAGAACACACAAGCGCCTGATTGATATCGTTGAACCAACGGAGAAGACGGTTGATGCGTTAATGAAACTTGATTTGGCCGCAGGTGTTGATGTTCAGATCAGTTTGAGCTAAAATGGCTCGCATTTCACTGTTTTTAAAATCAATAAACAGTGAAAAAATTATTGAAAGGCAGGTTGGCTTAGCGCTGATTTGCCTTTTGGTGTAAGTGGCTCAGGGTCAATTGTAATCCTGGGTGTCGATAATAATGAAGAGGATAAAACGGATGTCTTTAGGTATCGTAGGCCGCAAATGCGGTATGACTCGCGTATTCACAGAAGATGGCACATCTATCCCGGTTACTGTTATTCATGTTGAGCCAAACAGTGTGGCTCAGGTGAAAACGGAAAATACCGATGGTTATAATGCAATTCAGGTGACTACGGGTGCAAAAAAACGTTCTCGCGTCAACAAAGCAGAAGCTGGACATTTTGCCAAAGCAAATGTTGAGCCTGGTCGTGGGCTGTGGGAATTTCGTTTAAATGCTGAAGAGCTCGCTCAGTTTGAGGTAGGCAGCAGTTTCGATGTTTCTCGCTTTGAAGCGGGGCAGAAGGTTGATGTCTGCGGTATTTCCAAGGGTAAAGGTTTCCAAGGTGGTGTCAAGCGTCATAACTTCAGAACGCAAGATGCAACGCATGGTAACTCAGTCTCTCATCGTGTTCATGGTTCCACAGGTCAAAACCAAACGCCTGGTCGTGTTTTTAAAAACAAAAAGATGGCCGGTCATATGGGTAATGTTAAAACCACAGTTCAGACACTGGAAGTGGTAAGAGTCGATGTTGAAAACGGGCTTTTACTGCTGAAAGGTGGTATCCCTGGTTGTAATGGTGGTGATGTTATCGTCACGCCAGCTATTAAAGTTAAAGGCTAGAGGAGGATTGAACGTGGATTTAAATGTAAGAACACTAAACGGTGAGAATCACTCTGTATTGAGCGTGGCGGATACCGTTTTTTCGAGAGATTTTAACGAAGCCTTGGTCCATCAGGTTGTCGTTGCCTATATGGCGGGCGCTCGTCAAGGCAGCAAGGCACAAAAAAGCCGCTCAGAAGTCTCAGGTGGCGGTGCTAAGCCGTGGAGACAGAAAGGAACAGGGCGCGCGCGCGCCGGTACCATTCGCTCTCCAATCTGGCGCAAGGGTGGCGTGACATTTGCCGCCAAGCCTCGCAATTATGAGCAGAAGGTCAATCGCAAGATGTATCGTGCGGCTGTGCAGTCTATTCTTTCTGAGCTTTTGCGTGATGAGCGTCTGATCACCGTTGATGGTATTAAGCTTGAAACACCAAAAACAAAAGAATTTGTCTCTCTGTTAAAGCAGCTTGAACTAAACGAAGTTTTAATCGTGGTCAGTCCTGAAGAGTTTTCCGAGGAATTATACCTGGCTTCTAGAAACATCAAGAATGTCGCCGTGGTTGACAGTTATGAGATCAATCCAGTGGCACTTATGTGTTTCGACAAAGTGCTGATGACGACTGAAGCGATTAAACAAATTGAGGAGCGTTTATCATGAGTCAGGAAAGATTGCTGAAGGTGCTTTTAGCTCCTCATGTTTCCGAAAAAGCGGCAACGGTTGCCGATGTTTCTGGGCATGTTGTATTTAAAGTGGTAAAAACGGCCACCAAGCTTGAAGTTAAAAAAGCGGTGGAGATGATGTTTGGCGTCAGCGTTGAGTCAGTAAAAACCGTTAATGTTAAGGGTAAAGCTCGTCGTTTCGGTCGTATTGAAGGCAGAACGAAAGATTGGAAGAAAGCTTATGTCAAGCTTGCCGAAGGTCATGACATCAACTTCATTGGTGCAGAATAGTAGATCGAGGATTAGATATGAAGATTGTGAAAGCAAAACCAACCTCTCCGGGTCGTCGTTTTGTCGTTAAAATTGAAAACCCTGAGCTACACAAGGGCAAGCCTTATGCGGGTCTGGTTGTCAAGAAATCGAAAAATGCGGGTCGTAACAACCTGGGTCGTATTACTGTTCGTCATCAAGGTGGTGGTCATAAACAGCACTATCGTCTGATTGACTTTAAGCGGACTAAAGATGGGATTCCGGCAAAGGTTGAGCGTCTTGAGTATGATCCTAACCGCAGCGCCAATATTGCGCTGCTGTTATACGCAGATGGTGAAAGACGTTATATCATCGCTCCTAAAGGTGTGTCGGTTGGAACAGAAATCATCTCTGGTGATCACGTTTCGATCAAACCCGGTAATGCGATGCCGATCAGAAACATTCCAGTTGGTGCCGTGATTCATAACATTGAGCTTAAACCCGGTAAAGGTGCTCAGATGATAAGAAGTGCGGGAACATCGGCTCAGATCGTCGGTAAAGACAATACTTATGCTATTATTCGCTTGCGTTCAGGTGAGATGCGTAAGATTTTGTTGAACTGCCGTGCGGTCATTGGAACGGTATCGAATTCCGAGCACAGCTTAAGATCAATCGGCAAAGCCGGTGCCAATCGCTGGCGTGGTATTCGTCCGACTGTACGCGGTGTGGCAATGAACCCTGTGGATCACCCACATGGTGGTGGTGAGGGTCGTACCTCTGGTGGTAGACATCCTGTGTCTCCTTGGGGTCTGCCGACTAAGGGTAAAAAGACTCGCAAGAACAAACGTTCTAGCCAGTTTATTGTTCAAAAGCGTAAATAATTAATTGGGAGAATATCGTGCCTCGTTCACTTAAAAAAGGACCTTTCGTCGATCATCACTTGTTGAAAAAAGTGTTTGATGCGCAAGAGTCAAACTCCAAGAAGCCAATCAAAACCTGGTCTAGAAGATCAATGATCGTGCCGGATATGATTGGATTAACGATTGCTGTTCACAACGGACGTCAACATGTTCCTGTGCTGGTCACGGAAAACATGATTGGTCACAAGTTGGGTGAGTTTGCCATAACTCGCAACTACCGTGGTCATGCAGCAGATAAAAAAGCGAAGAAAAGATAATAGAGGTTTATATAATGGAAGTTCAAGCTAAATTAAAATTTGCGCGAATTTCAGCCCAGAAAGCGCGCCTGGTTGCAGACCAGGTTCGTGGTATGTCGGTTGAAAAAGCGCTAAACCTTCTTTCTTTCAGCTCAAAAAAAGCGGCACCTCTTATCAAGAGTGTTTTGAGTTCGGCGGTTGCCAATGCAGAACACAATGATGGAATGGATATCGATGAGTTGTTCGTCTCAACCATCCATATTGATGAGGGTCCAACCATGAAGCGTTTTAGAGCACGCGCCAAAGGCCGTGGTAATCGTATCTTAAAAAGAACCTCTCACATCACTGTGAAAGTGGCTGAGAAATAATTAAGGGGCAATCTAATGGGTCAAAAGGTTAATCCTACAGGTATACGCCTTGGATTTATTAAAGACTGGCGTTCAGTTTGGTATGCTGATGCCAAGGATTATGCAGACAAACTGAATAATGATATTGAAGTCAGAACCTATCTGCATAATAAATTGAAAAATGCATCGGTCAGTCGCATCAAGATTGAGCGTCCTGCGCAAAATGCAAAGATCACCATTCACACTGCACGTCCCGGTATCGTTATCGGCAAGAAAGGTGAAGATGTTGATGTTCTGCGCGGCGAGCTTACCAAGATGATGGGTGTTCCCGTGCAGATCAATATTGAAGAGATTCGCAAGCCTGAGTTGGATGCGCAATTGGTTGCCGACAGTATTTCACAGCAGCTTGAGAAGCGTGTGATGTTCCGTCGTGCCATGAAGCGTGCGATTCAAACGGCGATGAAAATGGGCGCTGAAGGCATTAAAATCTCTATCAGTGGTCGTTTGGGCGGCGCTGAGATTGCGCGTACCGAGTGGGCAAAAGAGGGTCGTATTCCACTGCATACTTTCCGTGCCGATATCGATTATGCCACATCGGAAGCATTGACAACCTATGGGATTCTTGGTGTTAAAGTTTGGATCTTTAAAGGTGAGGTGTTACCGGGTCAGGTACGTCCTCAGGCTGAAGAAGAACATAAGCCAAGAAGAGCAAAAAGAAGAGGAGCTAAATAATGCTGCAACCTAAGCGTACTAAGTTCCGTAAACAGCAGAAAATGCGTAACCGTGGTATGGCGTTGCGTGGTAATAAAGTCAGTTTTGGTGAGTTTGGTTTGCAATCAACCGCCAGAGGACGTGTTACTGCCAGACAGATTGAGGCTGCGCGTCGTGCAATTAACCGTCACGTCAAACGTGGTGGTAAAGTCTGGATTCGTGTTTTCCCTGACAAACCGATTACCGAGAAGCCATTGGAAGTTCGTATGGGTAAAGGTAAAGGTAGTGTTGAATACTGGGTGGCTCAAGTTAAGCCGGGTACAATGCTTTATGAAATTGAAGGTGTGCCTGTTGAGCTTGCGCGTGAAGCCTTTGCGCGTGCCGCTCAGAAGTTGCCAGTATCAACGACTTTTGTAGAAAGAACGGTGATGTAATGAAACAAGTAGAAAAATTGAAAGAGTTAAGAGCGAAATCAGCTGAAGAGCTCAAGGCGCAAAAAATTGATCTGTTGAAAGAACAGTTTAATCTGCGTATGCAAAAGGGTACCGGACAGCTGACACAAAATCATATGTTTAAAAATATCCGTCGTGATATCGCTCGTATCAACACGATTTTATCTGAAAAACAAAATGCAGGTGTGTAATTATGAGTGGTGAGAAGATCAGAGAGTTACTGGGTAGAGTAACCAGTAATAAGATGGATAAAACGATTACTGTTCGAGTGGATCGCAAGGTTAAGCACCCGCTTTATGGTAAATTTGTAACCAAAACAACAAAATATCATGCGCATGATGAAGAGAATGCGTGCAATGAAGGCGATACCGTTACGATCACCGAGACAAGACCGTATTCCAAAACAAAAAAATGGAAACTGGTTTCTATTGTTGAACGTGCCAAGTAATGAGTTGATGCTCTTTAATTTTTACAAACGTCTAGCCTGATAAGCTATTTTTGCCTTATTAAAATCAGGAGCATGGCGTGTTTGTAAAGGTTGAGGGGCGCTTCCAATGATAAAGACATAGCTGTTGTGTGGGCTTTCTTTCGGGAAAGCTTCGCGCGCGGCTTGTGTTTTTATGTATTGTTGTTATAATAATGCGTCTTTTGGCATTTTGCCAGAAGATTGACATAAACCTGAGGTAGACAAAATGATTCAGATGCAAACTGAACTTGACGTTGCTGATAACAGTGGCGCTCGTAGGGTAGAGTGTATCAAGGTGTTGGGCGGTTCGCATCGTAGATATGCCAGTGTTGGTGACATCATCAAAGTGACAGTCAAAGATGCTAACCCACGCGGACGTGTCAAAAAAGGTACTGTCTATAGTGCAGTTGTGGTTAGAGTTGCAAAGGGTGTACGTCGTCGTGACGGGTCCGTATTGCGTTTTGATCGAAATGCAGCAGTGCTTTTGAACAACAATAACCAGCCTATTGGTACTCGTATCTTTGGCCCGGTTACGCGTGAGCTTCGCAGTGAGCAATTTATGAAAATTGTATCGCTGGCACCTGAAGTACTGTGAAGATTGGAGTGTAGTAATGAATAGACTGAAAAAAGGAGATGATGTTATCATCATCGCCGGTAAAGACAAGGGGCAAAGAGGCACGGTCTCTGCTGTGCTTGCCAATGGTCGTGTCAAAGTTGAAGGGGCCAACCTGGTCAAGAAGCACGTCAAACCTAACCCAAATAAGGGTGTAGATGGCGGCATCGTCGAACAGGAAGCCTCAATTGATGCATCCAACGTTGCTTTGTTTAACCCTGCCACCAAAAAAGCCGATCGTGTCGGTTTTAAATTTATCGAAGATGGCAGCAAAAAAGTTCGCTATTTCAAGTCTAATGGCGAATTGGTAGATCTATAAGGTATAAAATATGGCTAGGCTAAAAGCTTTCTATCAAGAAAAAGTGATTCCCCAGCTTAAAGCTGAGCTTGGTGTTGAAAATGTGATGGAAATTCCGCGCATTGAAAAGATCACGCTGAACATGGGTGTGGGTGAAGCAGCTAAAGATAAAAAAGCGATGGAATTTGCGCTGAAAGATCTTGAAGCAATTGCAGGGCAGAAACCCGTGGTGACGATGTCCAGAAAATCAATTGCCGGTTTTAAAATTCGTGACGGCTGGCCGATCGGCTGTAAAGTCACACTTCGCGGTGAGCGTATGTATGAATTTTTAGATCGTCTGATCTCGATTGCTATTCCTCGTATTCGTGACTTCCGTGGTCTTAATCCTAAATCGTTTGATGGTCGTGGTAATTACAGTCTTGGAATGCGTGAGCAAATTGCTTTCCCCGAGATTGACTATGATAAGGTTGATTCGATTCGTGGTCTTGATATCACGATCACCACAACCGCTAAAAATGATCAACAGGGAAAAGCGCTATTATCGGCGTTTAGTTTCCCATTGAAATCGTAAGGAGTTGCTTTAATGGCTAAAGTCTCAATGATTCAGCGTGAACTGAAAAGACAAAAGTTGATTGAAAAATATGCTCAAAAAAGAGCTGAGCTCAAAGCAATCATCTTAAGTACAAGTGCCACTGAAGATGAAAAGTGGGATGCGCAAATTAAACTGCAAAAACTTCCAGTTAATTCATCAGCATCCAGACTGCAAAAGCGTTGCCGCATTACGGGCAGACCACATGCTGTCTATAAGAAGTTTGGTCTGTGCCGCAATAAATTGCGTGAGCATGCCATGAAGGGTGATGTCCCTGGCTTGAAAAAAGCAAGTTGGTAAGTGAGGATTAGATTATGAGTATGCAAGATCCAATTGCAGATATGCTAACTAGAATTAGAAACGGTTTGTCTGCGCATAAGGTAACTGTTTCTATGCCTTTGTCTAAGCAGAAGAAGGCGATTGCCGAGCTTCTGACTAAAGAAGGTTATATTAAGGGTTTTGAAGTTTCTGATGAGAATAATGGCACACTCAATGTGTCTTTAAAATATCATCAGGGTAAGCCGGTTATCGAAGTGCTGAAACGTGTCAGCAGACCTGGTCTTAGAATTTATAAAGCTGCTGCTGATTTGCCAAAAGTCTATGGTGGACTGGGTATCGCTGTGGTTTCTACTTCAAAAGGCCTTATGAGCGACAGAGTCGCCCGCGCTGATGGCGTTGGTGGTGAAATTATCTGTTACGTGGCATAAACCTTCTAAGGAGTAAGATAGAATGTCCAGAGTTGGAAAAAAACCGGTTCAATTGCCTAAAGGCGTCACTGTAACGATTGCCGATAACAATGTGGTCACCGTCAAGGGCAGCAAGGGTGAGCTTACAAAAGCGTTCAATCCTGCTGTTATCTTTGATGTTGCCGATAATGTGTTAACGGTTAAATCCAGGCAAGAGGCGAAAGATGGCAACGTGCAAATGGGTACGGCCAGAGCAATTATCAATAACATGGTTATTGGTGTGGATAAAGGCTTTGAGAAGCGCCTGCAACTCGTTGGTGTGGGATATCGTGCTAAAGCTTCAGCCAATGCGGTTAATTTGACCGTGGGTTATTCTCACCCGATTGATCATGCGTTGCCTAAAGGTGTCAGTGCTGAGACTCCTTCTCAGACTGAAATTGTGTTGAAAAGTTCAAACAAAGAGCTTCTTGGTAAAGTGGCCGCAGATATCAGAGATTACCGTCGTCCTGAAGCCTACAAAGGTAAGGGTATACGTTATGCTGATGAGCGTGTTGTGACCAAAGAAGCCAAGAAAAAATAAGTGAGTTAGGGCTATGGATAAAAAAACTGCTCGCATGCGTCGTGCGGCGCGTACAAGATTCAAGCTGAAAGAGTTAAATCAAGTGCGCCTTTGTGTTCATAGAACACCTAAGCACATGTATGCACAAATCATCTCAGGCGATGGATCTACTGTTCTGGCTGCGGCTTCTACTGTTGAAAAAGCAGTGAAAGAGGACTTGGCTTATAGTGGAAACATCGCATCATCACAAGTGGTCGGTAAATTGATCGCTGAGCGTGCATCTGAAAAAGGCATTAAAAATGTGGCTTTTGATCGCTCAGGGTTTAAGTATCACGGTCGTGTGAAAGCGTTGGCAGATGCTGCACGCGAAAATGGGTTGGAATTTTAATTTAAAGGCGATTGACAATGGCTAATGAAATGCAAAAAACTGACGGTTTAATCGAAAAGCTGGTCAGTGTTAAGAGACATGCCAAGACGGTAAAAGGCGGCAGAATCATGAGCTTTGCTGCTTTGACAGTTGTTGGTGATGGACAAGGCCGTGTCGGTATTGGTCGTGGTAAATCACGCGAGGTGCCGGTCGCGATTCAAAAAGCAATGGAAAACGCACGCCGCAACATGGTTGAAGTCAACTTAAATGGAGATACGCTTTGGTATCCGATGACGGCTAATCACGGTGCGTCTAAAGTCTACATGCAGCCTGCTTCTGCCGGTACCGGTATTATTGCCGGCGGTGCTATGCGTGCCGTGTTTGAAGTTGTTGGTGTTCATAACGTTTTGGCTAAGACTTATGGTTCTACTAACCCAGTCAACGTGGTTCGTGCTACGATTAATGGTCTGGCTAAAATCAAATCTCCTGATGAGATTGCCGACAAGCGTGGTCTTTCAGTTGAAGAAATTCAGGGGTAGATCATGTCACAGCAAGCAACATTTAAAGTAACACTGGTAAAGAGTCTAAATGGAAGAGCGGTTTCTCACAAGGCCTGTGCTTCAGGTTTGGGTCTTCGCAAAATCGGCCAGACAGTGGAGATTATTGACACACCTGCCAATCGCGGCATGGCGAACAAGATCTACTACATGGTTAAAATAGAAGGGTAAGCAAATGAGATTAAATACACTTTCTCCGGCTCCTGGTTCAAAACCATCTAAAAAAAGACTGGGTCGTGGTATCGGCAGTGGTCTTGGTAAGACGGCAGGTCGTGGACACAAAGGTCAAAAAGCGCGTTCTGGTGGCTATCATAAAGTTGGTTTTGAAGGCGGACAGATGCCTTTGCAAAGGCGACTGCCTAAATTTGGTTTCACGTCACGCAAACAGGCATACGTTGCCGAAATCCGTTTGAGTGATCTAAATAATATGATTTCTGAAATTATCAGTCTTGAGACTTTGAAAGCAGAAGGCATCGTTCGCAAAGATATGTTAGAAGCAAGGGTTATTCTTAGCGGTGAAATCAACAAAGCAGTGACAATCAGCGGTCTGCATTGCACAAAAGGTGCGCGTGCTGCCATTGAAGCTCAAGGCGGTAAGGTAGAGTAAGGTTGACATGGCTTCAAAACAGCTGAAAAAGAGTGGCGGACTTAAGGAATTGCGAGCTCGCCTCTTTTTTGTTCTCATAGGCATTGTCGTTTTTAGACTCGGTGTCTATATTCCGATTCCATACATTGATTCGGCTCAACTGGTTAAACTCATGTCAAGCCAGTCTTCCGAGGCAAATGGCCTTCTGAATATGTTCAACATGTTTTCAGGTGGTGCATTGACCAAGCTCAGTATATTTGCGTTGGGTGTGATGCCTTATATCTCGGCTTCGATTATTTTCCAGATGATGACGGCGGTATCGCCAAAGCTTATGGAATTAAAAAAAGAAGGTGAGTCAGGGCAGAAAAAAATCACACAGTATACGCGTTATGCGACACTTGCTCTTGCCGTGGTTCAGTCTTTTGGGATAGCTGTATATACCTTCAATCAACCGGGACTTGTGGATGCAGATTCCAGGTTTTTATTCTATTTTGCAGCGGTTGTGTCGATGACGACAGGAAGCATGTTCCTGATGTGGTTGGGTGAGCAGATGACCGAACGTGGTATTGGTAATGGTATTTCCATGCTGATTTTCTCCGGTATCGTTGCCAACCTGCCATTTGAAGTCAGCACAACGCTTCAGCAGGCCAACCAAGGTGCTATTTCTTATCTGTCGGTATGGGCGCTGTTGATCATCATGCTGGCAGTGGTTGCCTTTGTGGTATTTGTTGAGCGGGCGCAAAGACGGATTACCGTCAACTATGCCAAGCGTCAACAGGGGCGTAAGATGTTTGCACCACAAACATCGCATCTGCCTTTGAAGTTGAATATGGCCGGTGTGATTCCGCCTATTTTTGCTTCATCCATCTTAATGGTGCCGGGAATGCTTTCAAGCTGGTTCGCCTCTTCGCCATCACTGGGATGGCTCGGGCAGATAACCGAGGCATTGCAGCCGGGTTCTTTGATTTATACGTTGATCTTTTCGGCGGCGATTATCTTCTTTTGCTTCTTCTATACGGCATTGGTATTCAATCCCAAGGAGACGGCTGATAATCTTAAACGCTCAGGTGCGTATATCTCAGGTGTCAGACCTGGCGAGCAGACGGCTAAATATATTGATTCTGTCATGAGCAAACTGACATTGGTCGGTTCAATCTATATTACAGCGATTTGTATTTTACCTATCTTCATTATGAAGTTCTTCGGTCAGGGGCTCGCCTTTACCTTTGGTGGGACTTCATTATTGATCGTGGTTGTTGTGATTATGGATTTTATGGCTCAGGTGCAGTCTCATATGATGTCAACACAGTATGACTCACTGTTGAAAAAAGCAAATCTGAGTAACTACGGTAGATAATAATTTTAACAAAATAAAAAGGTAAGACTGATGAAAGTAAGAGCATCCGTAAAGAAAATGTGCAGAAACTGCAGGATTATAAAACGTAATCGTGTTGTCAGAGTTATCTGTACTGATCCAAGACACAAACAACGTCAAGGTTAATTTATAAACAGATAGGGCTTGCAATTTTTGATAAAAAGCGCTATCTTGTGCACCTTGAGCTTTTTTTGAAAATTTGAAGATTATTTTTAGGAGTATATTGAATGGCTCGTATAGCTGGCGTTAACGTACCTGATCATAAACATGCAGATGTTGGTCTGACAGCGATTTATGGTGTTGGTCGTCCGCGTGCACTGAAAATCTGTGCAGCATGTGATATTAACCCGATGACTAAGATTAAAGACTTAACAGAAGAGCAGATTGAGTCTTTGAGATCTGAAGTTGCCAAATTTACGGTAGAGGGTGACCTTCGTCGTGAAGTTTCCATGAACATCAAGCGCTTGATTGATTTAGGAACCTATCGCGGCAGAAGACATCGCCGTAACTTACCAGTAAGAGGGCAGCGTACCAAGACAAATGCCCGTACGCGCAAAGGCCCAAGAAAGCCAATCAAGGCATAAGTACAATTATAACTAGATAAAGGATCGTAAACTTATGGCAAAAGCTGTTAAGTCAAAGAAAAAAGTCAAAAAGACGGTCGTTGATGCGATTGCTCACATCCACGCCTCTTTTAATAACACGATTGTCACTATCGCCGACAGACAGGGTAATGCACTGGCCTGGGCAACTTCTGGTGGCAGTGGCTTTAGAGGTTCTCGCAAGTCTACACCTTTTGCGGCACAGGTTGCCGCAGAGCGTGCCGGCGAAATCGCGCTTGAGTACGGCGTTAAAAATGTCGATGTACTGGTGAAAGGTCCAGGACCTGGTCGTGAGTCAGCCGTTCGTGCGCTTCATGCCAAAGGCTTTAAAGTAACCAGCATCACAGACGTGACACCATTGCCACACAATGGTTGCCGTCCACCTAAGAAACGTCGTATCTAAAGTAAGGGTTTTAAAAATGGCTAGATATCTTGGACCTAAGTGTAAGCTTTCCAGACGTGAAGGCACCGATCTACACCTTAAAAGTGGTGTGAGAGCGATTGAAGAGAAATGTAAAATTAATACTCAACCTGGTCAGCATGGCGCAAAAAGAGCGCGTCTGACTGACTTCGGTGTGCAATTGCGTGAGAAGCAGAAGGTTCGTCGTATGTACGGACTTCTGGAGAATCAATTCAAAAAATATTATGTTGAAGCGGCTCGCCGTAAAGGCAATACTGGTTCAAACCTGTTAGAGCTTTTAGAGACTCGTCTTGATAACGTCGTCTATAGAATGGGCTTTGGTTCCACTCGTGCTGAATCACGTCAGCTGGTGACGCATAAAGGAATCCTGGTTAACGGACAACTGGTTAACATTCCATCTTACCTGTTGAAAGCCGGTGATGTTGTCACGATTCGTGAAAAAGCCAAAAAACAGCTGAGAATTCAGAATGCGTTAGAGCTTTCCAAGCAAAGACAACCGGTTAGCTGGATTGAGACAGATGAAGCCAAGCTTGAAGGTGTGTTTAAATCAACACCTGATCGTGCCGAACTTCCTCATGAAATCAACGAACAGCTTATCGTCGAGTTGTATTCTAAGTAATGATGAATCCCTTAACTGGAGAGAGCTTAATGCAAACAATTACAGCCAAAGCTATGCCTAAGATCACAAATGTGCATGAAGTAAGAAAAAATGTCTTTTCGGTGACAATTTCTTCTTTCGATGCGGGTTTTGGCCACCTGATGGGCAACTCTCTTCGAAGAATCCTGTTATCTTCCATTCCAGGTTCTGCGGTATCTGAGGTTCAGATTGAAGGTGCGCTTCATGAGTATTGCACCCTTGAAGGTGTTCAAGAAGACGTCGTCGAGATATTGCTCAACATGAAAAAGCTTGCTGTAGCGTTGGATGATGAAGTCGATGAATCTTATCTGACACTCGAGAAGAAAGGTCCTGCTGTCGTCACGGCGGCCGATCTTGAAGTGAGCGGCAATGTTTCTGTGGCTGATCCTGACTATGTGATCGCACATTTAAACGAAGGCGGACATTTGAGCATGACGCTGAAAGTTGTCAAGGGACGCGGATTTGTGCCTTCCACGGTGTATACACAGACTCAGGAAGATGATCTTTTGGTCGGCTATATTCCGTTGGATGCATCATTCAATCCCGTTATTGATGTCTCCTTTCAAGTGCTGACAAATGATGACGGTTCTGAAGCCGTTGAGCTTCTGATGAAGACCAAAGGCACGATCACGGCTGAAAAAGCAATTGAAATCGCCATGACCTATCTTTATGAGCAAGTCACGGTCTTTGTTGATTTGAAGGCGCCAGTTACTCGTAAGGTACATGAAGATGAGCCTGAGATTGATCCTTTGTTGTTGCGCCCGGTTGAAGATTTAGAGCTTACCGTCAGGTCTGCAAACTGTCTGAAAGCACAGAATATTCGCTATCTCGGTGATCTTGTGCAATATCCGGAATCTGAGTTAATGCGCATTCCCAATCTGGGGCGCAAATCATTGAATGAAATTAAAGCGATTCTTGCTGAACGTGGTTTGTCATTGGGCGTGAGAATTGAGAACTGGCCGCCTGAACAGCTTAAATAAACAGGTGTAAAATAGAATATTCATGAAGTTCGTGGATATCTAAATAACGGTAATATTATAATTTTAACTAGAAGGAAATTACTATGCGTCATCGTAAGACTGGTCGTAAGTTTAGCAGAACAAGCAGCCATCGCAAGGCGATGTTTAGAAATATGTCTGCCTCTTTATTGAAGCATGAACTGATTAAAACGACGCTGCCTAAGGCAAAAGAGCTAAGAGGTTTCATTGAGCCTTTAATCACGCTGGCCAAGCGTGAAGTTGAGCTGAGAAAAGCACAGAATGATATGTCTGAAACCGATTTCAAAGGTCAGGTAGTTGCTCTGCGTCGTCAGGCTTTCAATACCCTGAGAAATAAAGCCGCGGTTAAAAAGCT
>JBMSHD010000009.1:0-34320 GCA_049416425.1 Francisellaceae bacterium
TTTTGTATATGGATATACAAAATCTATTATGAGGCCCGAGGCACCCAGTATTTATTCATAGTAGGTTGAGCATCACTACATACCTCAGAAGTCATAGTATCGGAAAAAAGTTACTTGGTAAAGTATTATTTTCAAAAAAATCATAAAAAATTACTTGATCAGGCAAATTGCTTGTTTTAGCTATAATTTTTCTGCATTGATATGATATAGTTTTACTCATGTAAGTGAAAGAAGAGACATCAGACTACGTGTCCGCGATTATCGATGCCGTCAGTAATAATATCTATAGATTAATGGAAAGAAAGGGGATTAAATCCATCTCCGAGTTGGCTAGGCAGGTGAAGTGCTCTAATACCACGATTTATAACCTCACGCGAAAAGCCAATAAGAATCCCTCTATAGAGACTATGCAGATGCTGGCAAGTTTTTTTGAGATCACAATTGACGATTTGATTGCCGATAATGCTTTATTGTTGAAGCAAAGAGCCGTGAAATTCTGTCCGTTGATTGTACAAACAGCAATTGCTGATTTTATGAAAAACCCGGATAACTATCCTGCTTCTGTTATGGAAATCACAACCACAGGCCTTAGCAATAGAGCCTTTGCCATTAAATTGGAGTATGGTATTTTTCCCTATTTACCTGGTAATGTGTTGATATTTGATAATAAACCTGTCGAGAGTATCGCCTTTCCCAATATCAGTTTGATTCGTCATGCCGACGGTTATGATCTATGCATGCTTTATTGTATTGACGATGTGTTCTACATCAAGCAGGCAATGGGTTTCATTGGCAAAAAAGAGGCTTTAATACCGTTAGATCAGAAATACGACGGAGAGATCGAATTTATCGCTGCATTGGTTGAAGTCAAACTTTATAATTAAAGGCATTGACGCTATTTTTCGTGTCGATTTTAAAGCCCAGTACACCGGTGATACGATTCGATGGCAACTCCACAATATCGACTTTTTCCAGACCTTTGATGTACATGGCAATTTTGCTGGAGATCAGACAGGTCAAGATATCATAAGAGAGTTTGATGACATATTGAGTGGCGATGATGACGAAGATGAACGATACCGAGTAGGTAAAAAGAAAAACACCAAAGCAGAATATGGCGCTATCGATTAATGTGCCAATGCCGCTTGCTATGAGAAATCGAGAAATAATTCTACGCTGTTCTTTATGGTGTTCATAGCCATATTTCTTGCGAGAATGATATTTAATGCGAGCAATTAGATTCGAATTTATATATTCAGATATGATAAAACTGATAAAAGAAAAGCTGAAAACACGGAATATATCGGCCTGAGAAAACAGGATGTCATGTACATAATTATTGTCATTTATGGTTGGTAAAAATGATAATAATTTTAAGATCAGAAGTATGCCCAGTGAGCATAGCGCTATGGATGTATAAATTCTTCTGACGATAGAAAAGCCATAGATCTCCGTTAATATGGAGTCTAAAAGGAAGGTAAAAGCATAAATAAAAATGGCCATTGGAACCGCGAGCTTTATCCCGGTTATGCTTTCTAAATCAATTAATGTTGACCCGGAAATATTAGAAGCAAAAAAGATAACAGCATAAAGAGAAACTAAAATGATTAAAATATACTGTTTGCCCATGAAGCGATTCGAGTAAATAACATTACTTTTCTTCCCAAAAAATGCTTCCTGTTTTCCAGCATGATAGGCAACCATACGCTGATCATTTTCAGAAAATAAGTCGATAATATCATCGGCATATAAAGCGCTGGCAAACACATGCGTCCCTTTTTTTGTCAGCGTATCATAGTACTCAATGCTGAATGTATTGGGATCGATATTACTTACTTTATAATGAGGGGTCATTGTCTTGCCAGTCTTACATTATCCAGTCTGCCGTCATAGTCGAAATTGTAGCGCATGGGGTTTATATCCAGTCCACCGCGTCGGGTATATCTGGCATAAACCATGAGCTTAACCGGTTTGCACTGTTTCATGATATCGTTGAAGATTCGCTCAACGCATTGCTCATGAAACTCGTCGTGATTTCGAAATGAGATCAGATATTTGAGCAATCCTTCACGATTCAGTTTTCCGCCATAATAGTGGATCATCACGCTGCCCCAGTCTGGTTGTCCGGTGACCAGACAGTTTGATTTTAAAAGATCGCTGGTCAGTGTCTCCTCAACAAGCTCTTGTTCATCGGCAGATAAATAACGAGTATTGGTCTCATAGTCGCTGATTTCAACATCAAGATCATCAAGGCTTAGGCCGTCAAAGCTGTTTTGAAACCGCTGATCATAGTCTTTTAGATCAAACAGCCGAACCTTAACCTCCCCCTTGGCCGCGGCTGATAAATCTTCTGTCATTCTCTTCATTACATTGTGTTCATCTTCAAATTTAGTATTATTGAATGAATTGAGATAAAGCTTGAAGCTTTTTGATTCAATGATATTGACAGAATGACAGCTGATATCAAAACGAGCGATTTTAACCACCGGCTTGCCTTTTGGGTTAAGCCAGGAGATTTCAAAACTGGTCCAGATGTCGCAACCGGAGAATTCGGGTTTGCCAAAAATGCCCAACTCTTCACGTTTTATGGATCGTGGAATTGGAAATAACAGGCTTTTATCATATTGGGAAATATAGGCAGATTTTTTGCCCAGTTCGGATAATTCTAAATTCATCTTATTTTTGAATACATATTAAATATTATAGAGTTAAAAATTTACCATATATTTAATATCTCGACAATCCTGTGGTTGCTATTATTGTTCTTTCTTAACGTATTTTAACTTTTTCACCAGCAGATAGACCATTGGCACGATAAACAGCGAAAATAAAGTCCCGACAACAAGCCCACCGATAATGACGATGCCTAAATTTTGTCTGGCGACATACATCAATTCATGGCTTAAGATCAGAGGCAGCGCACCGAAGATCATCGCCAAAGTTGTCATCATGATCGGGCGAAAGCGCAGAGCCGTTGCCGTTAAAATAGCTTCTTTGACGCCGAGTCCATCCTTGAGTTTATGGTTGGCAAACTGCACGATTAAAATGCCATGTTTGGTAATAAGTCCAACCAAGGTGATGAGTCCGACGATGCTGTAGATGTTGATAGAGCCACCGATAAGATAAAGTGATAAGGCGCCACCGATCACCGAGAAGGGAATGGTTAACATGATAATCAGTGGGTCGATCAGATTTTTAAATAAAACAACCAGTAAAAAATAGATGCACATGATGCCTATAATCGCCACCCACATCGTCTGATTATTGCCTTTTTCATAGTTCTCGACGTTACCGATATACTGATGCTGAAGTTGCGGGTTGATATTGGCAATGGTCTTATCAATGACTGGCAAGACGTCTTTAAGGCTGTAGCCTTTTGTAAGATTAGCATCAATTTCGACGGCTTCTCGATTGTTCAGGCTTTGGATCATCAAAGGCTTGGCAATGAGTTTTAAATCCACAAAAGCATCAAGCGGATAGCTTTTGCCGGTTTTATCACTGTCAATCAAAATGCGGTGAATAGAATCAGGATCTTTGAGTTCATCATCGTTTAACTTGATGATAATCGGCACGCTGAGCCCGTCAATGCTGATGTTGTTATTAAGCGTGTAGCCGCCGTAGTAGGTTGAGATCAGATCCATGATGGTTTGCCTCGATATGCCGAGTCGCTCGGCTTTTATGGTATTGATATCAAAGACAAACTGCTTTTTAAGCGGGCTGATGTCGTTGTTGACGATGCTGAAATATTTCTCTTTTCTCAATGTCTCGGTGACGTTTTTAGCTTCCTCGGCGATGGGT
Organism: Francisellaceae bacterium; assembly: GCA_049416425.1. Classification (GTDB taxonomy): domain Bacteria; phylum Pseudomonadota; class Gammaproteobacteria; order Francisellales; family Francisellaceae; genus JBMSHD01. The sequence goes on from JBMSHD010000009.1 coordinate 3,799, forward strand.
TTATCGCCACCAAAGATGAAAAAGCTGATATCATAATCGCCGCCCCAATTGGAAAATTGATTCATGATGGCGAAGCTATTATCGATATGATGGCTTTTGATAAAGCGATTGATATCATCGACGATCTGTGGATTTTGCTTAAGCCATTGATCTTTGACATGAAACATAAGCTGACCGTTGAGCCTGTTGGTCGTGTCGTCTTGATCGATTTGTACGGCATAGTAGTCAACCTTTGGATTGTCATAGAAGCTACTGAATCTCTGCAGTTTTGCCTTGATACTGTTAGTGTCATCCTGTGGTGAGCCATCGACTTTTACGATAATCAAACCGCTGGGGTCTTTGGGAAACACGGTTTGAGGCAGCTTTAAGACAAAATAGCCTGATAAGATCAGTAGGATGACAAAGACAAGCAGTATGCTTTTTGAAAACCTGAGCATAAACTGCAGAGTGGTTTGATAACCGGTGATAACGCGATCAAAAAATGCATTGAACCCCCGTTGATATTTATTGGATTGTCTATCGCTGATAAGATGTGCCGCCATCACCGGAGTTAGAGTGAGCGCGACGATTCCAGAGATAAACACAGCTGCCGCCAGCGTGAAGGCAAAAGGCTTAATAAAAGTGATAACATCGCCATCGACAAACAGAATCGGCAGATAGACGGCCAGCAATGTCAAGGTGATGCCGATAATGGTTGACGCAATGGCTGAAGTGCCATCGACAATAGCCTGAGACTTGCTCATGCCTTTCTCGATGCAATGGGTGATGTATTCAACGACGACGATAGCATCATCGACGACGAGTCCCACGGCGATGACCATGGCCAAAAGGGTGAGAATATTGATGCTGATGCCGGCAAGATAGATAAAAATCGCGGCACCTAGTAGGCAGATTGGAATGGTGATAATCGGAATTAAGGTGACACGCAGGCGTCCCAGAAACATGAGCGCCACTAAGAGCACCAAAATAGCCGCTATAATGATGGTAAAGGCAACCTCAACCATTGAGCTCTTCATGATATCGGCCATATCGAACATCGGTGATATTAAAATTTCATCACCAAAACGTTTTTGCAGTTTGTTGACATAGTCATGTGTGATTTTCGATACGGCAAAGGGGTTGGCATCCGAGGTGGTATTGAGATTGATATAAGCGGAAGTCTGACCCTGATAACTGGCATAAGGCGGCGTGGCCGTTAACCTTGGTGCAAATGTGATGGTGGCGATGTCCTTGAGGTAAATCGGGCGGCCGACTTTATGATCCGTATTGCCGATAAAGCCCACAACCATATCGGCGATGCTTGCGGCGGTATTATAGTTGTTATCGCTGTTTAGAATGTATTGTGAGCCGGAAATATAAAGGCTTCCCAGAGGTGAACTGGCATAATTTATGTTAATCATCGAGGCGATGGCAACGAGATTTAAATCAAATTCGGCAATTTTCTCGGGATTGAGATTGATCTGTAATGCCGGATTGGAGCTGCCGGCATTGGTCACCACACCTGGCAGTGTTTTAAAATAGGGCTCTATGGTCGATTGTACCAGATTCTGCAGATAAAACAGATCATGCTGTTTTGAGGAGATGAAATAGGTGATAAGGCCCGATTGTCCTGCGGCAATTGTGATACTGGGTTCATGCACAGAAGTCGGCAGATTGGCAGCAGATATGGCCTGAATAATCTCCATCTGGGTCTTCATTTTGGCTTGTTCAGAACCATCCTGCAGCATGATCTTGAAATAGGCGCTTCCTGCTTTTGTTAGGGTTGAGATGCGCTGGATATTATCAATCGACTGCAGATTAGTTGTAATTTCACGGCTGACCTGCTTCTCTACCGTCTCGGTGTTAGCGCCTGGATAGTCGATGCTGATGGTGATTTCATTAAAGGAAATGGCTGGGAAGGGAGCGATTTTATTTTGAAACAGCGCATAAAGCCCAAAGATACAGACAAATAATGCCGCCAGATAGACGATGGATTGATGGTTGATGAAAGCCTTGACCCATTTCATGCGTTCACCACCTTTATGTGCTGCCCATTATGCAATCTATCAATATTGCTGGTGATTAAAAGCGCTCCAGGTTCTATGCCGGATTTAATGATGGCTAGCCCATTTTTGTCGATGCTGGAGACGCTTATATAGCGTTTATCGGCTTTACTGTCTTTATCAATAAATACATAAAAGCCATGATCATCGCTTTTGATGAAGTTTTGATCGATGGCGATCACCTGACGATTTGGGTCGATGATCTGTGTGACTTTGCCAAAGGTGTTGATGGGGGTGTGATGATAGTTTTTGGTAGTTTTTAAGTCAGCACGAATATCGATAAGATTGGCATCATCATCTGCCTGTGGTGAGATATAGCTGACCGTCGCTGTTTCATTGTGCCCATCTGATTTAAAGTGAACCTTCTGTCCAAGCTGCAGTAAATTCTGATACTTTGCCGGCAGCTGATAGCTAAGCTGCAATTTGCCAAGGTTACTGATTTTGGCGATTATCGTGCCTTCCTCGATATAATCACCGATGGCAAAAGGGGTATCGGTGATGGTGCCATCGATTGGTGCTTTGATCGATTGCAGCGAATTGGCTTTGTCATAGTTGGCTTCAGCCTGTGCGTATTTTTGTTTGGCTTCAATTAAGGCGAGCTCAGAGATTCCTCCTTTATACAGTTGTGACAGTCTGCGTTTACGTTGATAATCCTGATCTGCCGTCACAAGCTCAGCCTCTAAGGTTGCCAATGTGTTAGAAAGATCGGAGCTGTTGATGTTAAAAAGTACGTCTCCTCGTTTAACCACCTGGCCAAACCTAAAAAGCCGGTCGTTTAAAATGCCACTGGTTTGAGCGCGGATATTAACAGAGTCTGGAGCGATAATCTGACCGTAGGCGGATAAGGTTTGGGGGATATTCATTAAATGCAGTGAACTCACCGTAATGGTGCTATCTTGCTTGGCAGAAGTAATGTTTGTGTCTGTCTTATTGCCACAACCATAAAGCAGGAGTGTCAGACCAAAAACAAGAATCTGAGCCATTTTTTTAAACATGGTGATAATTTCCTTCTTTCTATTAGAGATAAGTTAAAAGTGACGATTCCCAAAAACTATTGGTCGATTATCGCTCTCGACTCCCATTAAATAATATTTATTAAACATGGTCAAATTAACAGAAGAGAAAAATAATTTCAATGTTGTATTTTGGATTTTGTTTCAGAAAACTGGTGATGCTATTTATTCTTGGCTCTTTTCGCATTATTCGTAGAACCCCCTCCCTGTCTCCCCCTTAAAACAAGGTGGAGGAGGCAAACATTCCCTCCCCTTGGGATCAAGGGTAAAGCGGATCACGAGCCGCGCTTAAGCGGTGAGCCGTTGAACGACATTTTCCACGGATAGGAAAATGGCTGGGTTTTGTGAGAAATACAGGGAGTATTTCGATAAAACGGTTAGGTGGGGTTAGACAAACTATCTTTTCAACAAATAACGTTAAAAGAGCCTTATTTTTTCATAGACGCTAAAAAATTAGGCAGCTTCTTATTAATAAGTTATTATTAACATATTGCTGTAATAATTTTATAAAATCATGCCTTTTAGCAAGCCAAAATCGAAACCACAGGCATTGCCATTTACCTTCTTTATCAATGTCTTGAACATCCACTCTGACGTGGCTTTTGATCTGTTCAATGAGGTTGAGCAGGAATTTGAAGCGGGCATGTCACCGACACAGAAAGCGCAAAGCGGCACTTATTCAGAGCTGCAATCGATGAATCCTGAGGTTTTTTTGGAAGTGGCCAAGAGAATGAAAGCCCGTGGGCTTATCTGCCATAAAGGTTATGCCGAAGCCTTGAGGTGGATGAAGCAGTATGAATCCTACCGCAATATCGACTCATTGATTGACGGTATTGCAGGCGTGAAGCTGATCAACAAAGCGATCAAATAACCAGGAAGTATCAACAGGTCCAGGACCGGCTTCCGGATGAAACTGCACGGAAGAATAAGGTTTATTTTTGTGTTTAATGCCTTGTATCGTCTGATCATTGAGGTTTGTAAACCAGATCTCCCAATCTTCAGGCAAGGTGTTTTCATCAACCGCAAAACCATGGTTTTGTGAGGTCAGATAGCTTCGGTTACTGCCGACCAGAAGACAAGGATGGTTCTGGGCTCTGTGTCCAAATTTTAATTTATACGTTTTGGCACCGATGGCAAGTCCCATGATCTGTGATCCCAGGCAGATCCCAAACACAGGCGTATCCGGGTTTTTGTTGATGGATTTCAATAAGATATCGGCGGTTTTATTACATCTGGCTGGATCCCCTGGGCCATTGGATAAAAACACGCCATCGTAGTTCTCATCACTGTAATCATAATCAAAGGGCACTCGTTTTAAGGTCAGGTTTTCATAACTGCACAGATAGCGCCAGATATTGGCTTTCATGCCACAATCCACGACGATGATTTTTTTATCGCCATGACCATGGGTGACAGGCTCTTTAATGCTGACTTCAGGAACCAGATCAAGTTGTGAGATATCAGGGTAGTGTGAGGGAAGCTTGTCACCGACAACAATAGCACCGGCGACAACCCCGTGTTGTCGCAAGACTTTCGTCAGTGCTCGGGTGTCGATATCGGCAATGATGGGGGTGTTATATTTTTTACACCAGTCCTCGAGAGATTGCTGTCCCTGTTTTCTGGCATAAAAAGGAGCCAGTTCCGAGACGATGATTCCTGAAGCATGAATGCGATCAGACTCCCAGTGATTTTGGTTTTCCACGCCATAATTACCGATCATGGGATAGGTAAAGCAGACGATCTGCCCTCTATACGATGGATCGGTCAAGACCTCGGTATAACCCACCATGCCGGTGTTGAAAACGACTTCGCCGAAGTTCATGCCTGCTACCCAATCCGGGGAGACACCTTCAAAAACTTCACCGGTTTGTAAAACCAATTTTGTAGAGATCATAGCTAAAACTGCTGATTTGATTTGCCCTATTTTAAAGCATCATACCCAAGCATGCAAAGCTAAAATTGTATTCTATGCTGAAACGGATAAACAATTAGAAGCCAAAAGATGACATTTCGTCCATTCCTGTTTTTCATAAACGCGCCAAAAACTGCTGATCCTTATCTTCACCTTTTGGTGATCTCTCTTGTACAATAGGCACATCCAAGCTAAATAAATGAGCAATTTTATGAATACCGCATTTTATCAATACCTTGAAGACGAAATTCAGCGCATCAAAGAGGCTGGAACCTATAAGTCGGAGCGTGTTATTAATTCCCCGCAAAGTTCCGATATAACGCTTCAAAACGGTGAACATGTCATCAATTTCTGTGCCAATAACTATCTGGGGCTGGCGGACAATAAGCATCTTGTGACCACCGCCAAGGCAGCATTGGATAAATACGGTTATGGGGCGGCTTCGGTGCGCTTTATCTGTGGCACACAAACGCCTCATCAAGAGCTTGAGCGTGTCATCAGTAACTATCTGAAGATGGATGATGTTATCGTCTTTCCATCCTGCTTTGATGCCAATGGCGGTGTGTTTGAATCGCTTTTGACGGCTGAGGATGCCATTATCAGCGATGAGTTAAACCATGCCAGCATCATCGATGGCGTTCGTCTGTGCAAGGCCAGGCGTTTTCGCTATAAAAACAATAATATGTCAGAGCTTGAAGAGCGGCTCAAAGAAGCCGATGAGGCCGGTGCCAGATTCAAGCTTATCGTCACCGATGGCGTGTTTTCTATGGACGGCATTATCGCCGATCTTAAGGGTATTTGTGACCTGGCAGATAAATATAATGCACTCGTTATGGTCGATGATTCGCATGCCACCGGTTTTATCGGTGAGAAGGGTCGCGGCACACCGGCTTATTGCGGTGTGGAGGGACGTGTGGATATTATCACCAGCACACTGGGCAAGGCTTTGGGCGGGGCATCGGGTGGCTTTGTTGCCGCACGAGCGCCGATTGCCAAGATGTTGAAACAAAAGGCACGACCTTATTTGTTTTCAAATGCTTTAGCACCGATGATAGCAGCAACATCAATCGCGGCTATTGAGCTTGCCGAAGCCGCCGATGACAGACGTGAAAACCTCAAGCGCAATCAGGCATATTTCAGAAGCAAGATGGAGGCGGCCGGATTTGATTTAATTCCAGGTGAGCACCCGATTATCCCCGTGATGCTCTATGATGAGAAAAAAGCCGCCGAGATGGCTGAGAAGCTTTTGACTAAAGGCATTTATGTCATCGCTTTTTCTTATCCTGTGGTGCCGAAAGGCAAAGCACGTATTCGCACCCAGATGTCGGCGGCACATACAGTGGAGCAGATTGATAAAACGATTGCCGCCTTTATCAAGGTCGGCACAGAAATGGGGGTGATTTAAATGAAAGCCTTATCGAAACTCAAAGCCGAACCTGGCATCTGGATGACGGATTTGCCCATGCCTAAGGTGGGTCATAATGATGTCTTGATTCGAGTGAAAAAAACGGCGATCTGCGGCACCGATCTGCATATTTATCTGTGGGATGAATGGGCGCAAAAAACCATTCCGGTGCCGATGGCCGTCGGTCATGAATTCGTCGGTGAAATCGTCGAAGTCGGCTGTGAGGTCGCCGGTTTTAAACCCGGCGATCGTGTCTCTGGCGAGGGGCATATCACCTGCGGTTTCTGCCGCAATTGTCGCGCTGGCAAGCGTCATCTGTGTCGAAACACCGTCGGCGTTGGCGTTAATCGTCAGGGTGCGTTCGCCGAATATCTCTCTATTCCGGCGGCAAATGTCTTTAAGATTCCTGATTTTGTCCCGGATGATATCGCCAGCATGTTTGATCCATTTGGCAATGCCGTACACACGGCGCTATCTTTCGATATGATTGGGGAAGATGTGCTTATTACCGGCGCAGGCCCCATCGGAATTATGGCTGTTGCCGTTGCCAAACACGTTGGCGCCAAACACGTGGTCATCACCGACATCAATGACTATCGACTGGATTTGGCTAGAAAAATGGGAGCCGATGTTGCCTTAAATGTCCGTGAATGTAAAACAGCTGAGGCACAAATCGAGGCCTTAAATACGGTGATGAGTCAACTTAAGATGACCGAAGGTTTCGATGTCGGTCTTGAGATGTCGGGCAATCAAAATGCGATTACCGCCATGATTGAAACCATGAACAATGGTGCCAATATCGCCATGTTGGGCATCTCACACGGGAATATTACGCTGCCATGGAATGATATCGTCTTCAAAGGGCTGCATATGAAAGGAATCTACGGTCGTGAGATTTATGAGACCTGGTATAAGATGGCCAGCATGGTTGGCAGTGGACTCGATGTCGGCGCTGTGATCACGCATCGATTTAAAGCCGATGATTATCTCAAAGGCTTTGAACTGATGAAATCAGGGCAGTGCGGCAAAGTGGTTCTGGATTGGTCGTAATTTCACCCAAAATTTTTTGGTGTAATTTTTCATGCTGTTTTTGACTTTTTTACAAACATGAAAAAGACGATTTTTGCCGAGAAAAAGGAAAATTTGGGATTTTTTCATTTTTTTCATAATCACCTATTGTGCTTAATACTCCTCGATGGTAGGATCAATTTTAAGCGATATTTATCCTAGGCAAAATGTCGCGAGGCTACAATTTAGGAAGGGCAAAGGGGAATACCACTATGTTAAAAAAACTTAGCATTGCCGTGGCTTTGGCGGCGACAGTAACATCGACTGCATTTGCAGATGACACCAATTATGATGCCAGTGTGGCTCGATCTGATATTCAACATCAGATTGATGATCTTAAGGTGCAATTAAAGAGTCTTGAGAAACAAAATGATGAGTTAAATAAAAAAGTCACGCAAGGTCTTACCGTGCCGACAACAAAAGGTGAGATTCAGAATTTCTTGTACTCTGATATGCATGAAGGCATTGTGCCTTTTGCCATGATGAGCTCTTCGCAGTTGGCTTATAGTCTTTTGAAACAGCGTGATAAGTTCAGCGATCAGGCGCTTATATTTGGTGGCTTTGTAGAGGCCGATGCGCAAACCTGGAATGGCAGTAAAATTGAGACTTCAACTCTGGTTAATGCTAATAAGGAATCAGAAGGCTATAAATATTTTCCAACCTCAGGTAAAAATATCTATCTAACCAGTGCCAAACTCTACATGAGTGCAAACCTCGGTAAGTATGTTACCGCTTATACCTATTTATCCGGTGATCAGGATAATGCACCTGATATCAGCAAAGCCGCCGTTATTTTCGGTAATCTTAGTGTTTCGCCGTTTTATGTCACAGTGGGTAAGCTGACTGTTCCTGTCGGTACATATGGCGGTGGTGGTCCGTGGACTAGCTCGCTTTCAGATGCGTATTTTAATATTAGCACGCAAAGCAACGTATCGGTTGCCTATTCTAATGCCGATAATGGTGTAAGCACCAATGTGACTTGGTTCCAGGTCGATGATCATAGTTCAAGTTTTTCCACGGCTCTCTTTTATAAGGGGACTCTAGGAGAGCTTAATTATGGAGCTAATGTTGGCTATATCTATAATATTGCCGGTAAGCTTTTAGGACTTGAAAATGACGATGGTCGAGTCGGTGAATTTAATACTGATCTGAATCTAAACTATGATATCTATGGTTTAGGTCTGGGTTGGTCGACGACAACTAACAGTTCAGCGACCACCAACAACGGCAAAGCCGGAGCCTGGTATATCTCCGCTGATGCTGCGCCAACAATCTGGGGCAGATCAACCGACTTCTCGCTGGCGTATAACGGCGCTTATAATACCAATGATGTTGGAGATGTTGTCGCCTTAAGTGGAGCGGCTATGCCTGGTTACGCTACTAATAGTGGTGTCCAGAAACAGATTATCGCCGGCATTTCACGCCCGGTATTTAGCGATAATGTGTTATTGGGTCTGGAATATGCGTATCAGTATTTATATAACAAACAGCATGCTAATACCTATACGCTTGATCTATCGGTCTTTTTCTGAGGTCATGAAAAAGCCATGAGAATTTGATCTGATTCGTATTTTTGAGTTGTTTTTCAACAAATTCTAGAATTTGTGCTTTTCTTTTAATCTGTCCTGTTGTATCTTATCCAGTTAACGATGGAGCATATATGGTGCATGCCATGTTCTGTGCGTGTTTCGTTGTTGAAACAAATAGACAATGCATTATAAGGGACAACTCAAAATGATCAAGAAAATTTCCTTGGCGGTGCTGGCCGCTGCCTTATCGACGTCGGCTTTTGCGGCTGGTAATGTATCAACAGAAGCACAAAGCTCAGCGGATTCCATTCAGACTCAGATCGATGCGCTGAAACAAGAGATTGCTGCGCTGCAAAATAAAACAGCAAAAGTTGAAGCAGTACATGCCAATGAAGCACAAATAACCGTACCGACTAATCAAGGGTCGATTCAGAACTTTCTGTTCTCTGATGTCAGAGATGGAGTTACGCCAATCGGGATGCTTTCTTCTTCGCAATTTGCTTTGGGAATTTTGAAACAACGTAATATGTTCAGCGATCATTCTTTGGTATTCGGTGGTTACTTGGAAGCCGATGCTCAGGCTTGGAATGGCAGTAAAATTCAAACTACGACCCAAGTAGATGCAAATGATCCATCAAAAGGTTATGAATATTACTCCACTTCAGGCAGAAATATCTATCTGACCACGGCAACGCTTTACTCTGTCGCCAATATGGGGCGTTATGTCACCGCGGAGTTAGACCTAAGTGGTGATCAAGATAACACCCCAGACGTTCAAGATGCCATGGTCATCTTCGGTAATCTTTCTGATTACCCGGTCTTTGTCACCGTCGGTAAAAATCGCCCATCCGTCGGCTCATTTGCCGGTGGCGGTCCATGGACTGGTTCTTTGACTCAGATGTTGTTCCGTCCAGATCATATCACCAATGCCTCTGTAAATTTCGCCGCTGATGGTCTAAACACAAGCCTGGCCGTATTCGGTACCGATGATCAAACGACCGATTTCTCCTATGGTGCCTTTTATGGTCATCAGGTCGGCAACTGGAGCTATGGTATCAATGGTGGTTATATGTATGATGTCAATGGCAGTGGTAATTCCAGCTTTAACGATGCGACTCAGGCAAGCACTGGAGATAAACGCATCGGTGCCGTTAACTTCGATGGTTCATTAAACTATGATATCTATGGTGTTGGTGCTGGCTGGGCGCAGTCTACCAACAAAGATAACCTGACCAACAACGGTTATGCCGGTGCCTGGTATATCTCAGCGGGCATGTCACCTGTGATTTATGGTCGCTCAACCAACTTCTCTATCTCCTATAACGGCGCCTATAACACCGATAATCTGCCGGTGACCCTAAGCGGTTCCGCCATCAATGGTTATGAAACAAATGATGCTACAGTCTCAGGATCTGGTGTTGACAAGATGGTGATCGCCTCTGTTCAGCGCCCCATCTTCAGCGACAATGTGCTTCTGGGTCTGGAATATGCCTATATGCATATGTACAACAGTCAGCATACCAATGCCTATACGGCAGATTTGTCCGTCTACTTCTGATCTTAATCATAAAACTTCCCATAACAATGGGACTATTTTTCTACTCAAAGGGCGAAAGCCCTTTTTTATGGCCTTATTTTTTGATCTTTGGCATTTGAGCCTGTGTTTTCTCATGGTCGAGCAGCCACTGTTTTTTAGCTACACCACCGCCATAGCCGCCAAGTTCACCATTGCTGTTGATGACACGATGGCAAGGGATGATAATGGCCAGCTGATTGGCACCATTGGCATTGGCAACGGCGCGACAGGCTGTGGGTTTGCCAATTTTCTCGGCAAGCTCGCTATAGGAGATGGTCTGACCGTGAGGGATTTCGGTCAATGCCTGCCAGACCCGTTTCTGAAAATCGGAGCCAAGCAGAAAAAGCGGAGTTCTAAACTGATCTAATTGTCCTTTGAAATAGGCATCCAGTTCGGCCTTGATCTGGTCAAAAACGGGTGAAGTACCGGGAATAATGGCGGCTTTAAGGCGTGCTCTTAAGCGTTCAATTTCACGTTCCAGTCCACGTCTGTCAACAAATTCCAGAAGATAAAGTTTATCGTCATCGGCCACGGCCAACATGGGACCTAAGGGAGAATCGAGCCATGATGATTTCAGTGTTTTATCCGGTGTTTTTGATGGAGGCGCGCCTAGAATGCGAGAGAAAGCATCACGAAAACCGCTGGCGGATTCAAATCCGGTGCTAAGTTGAGCGTCAATAATGGATTCTCCTTGTTTTATCTGTTTCATCGCAATTCCCATTCGTCTGGATCTGGCATATTCAACAAAAGTCATGCCAAATCGTTTTTTAAACTGTCTTCTGGCGGTTGATTCGTCTAAACCAAGTCGCCTGAAATCGTGATCTTTCCAGCGTCTCTCCGGATGTGCTTCGATAAATCAGGCGTCGATATTCTTTATTTCACCGTGACTTTGATCGTGTTTTTATTGAGAATGTCATCGTTGAGCTCAATGCCTAAGCCGGGAGTCTCTGGGACTTCAAAGAAGCCTGAGATCGGCTGTGGATCTTTGGAACAAAGCTCACGATTGAAATGCTTAAGCGCGTAGGTGTGGTGTTCATGAATGATGAAATTGGCAATGGCGGTCTCAAGGTGAAGACTGGCGGCTGTTGCAACCGGCCCACCGCAGACATGCGCCTGAATTTTGATATCATACATATCAGCATAGTCACAGATTTTTTTGGCTTCCGTCAGACCGCCGCAAAGCCCGATATCGGGTTGCAGAATATCAATGCTCTGATTTTCGATATAGTCCCTGACACCATGGCGTAGATAAAGGCGTTCGCCGGCGGCAATGGGGACTTTGAGTTTCTGTTTAAGCGGATGATGAAGCTTGCTGTTTAGGTAATTGACCGGCTCTTCAAAATAAAGGCAATTAAATTCCTCGGCAATTTCGCCCAGTTGCAGTGCCGATGTCACGCTCGGCAGGCTGTGGCATTCAAAAATAATATCACCATCATCTCCTAAAACATCTCGTATGGCCTGCATGCGTTGGCGGATCAGCTTTAGATGACTGGCTCTGAAAGGAAGTGTGCAGTCATAGATCGTATCGCCCTTGTGATCGAACATCATCGGATCGACTTTGATGGCATCATAACCCTGCAACATCGCTTTCTCGGTGGCTTTAGCATAGTCATCGGGATGAAATAGTGTTTTGCGTTCATGCTCATCCCAGTCAAACTGCAGTTGGCTGGCATAGGTTCGCAATCTCGTATTGGTTTTTCCGCCCAAAAGCTGATAGACAGGCAGCCCAAGCGCCTTGCCTTTGATATCCCATAAGGCCGTGTCGATGGCGCTCATGGCCGCATAGATAACGGGGCCACCACCGAGTCCCCAGAAGCTTTCTCGCAACATGCGATTCCACTGTTTTTCGCTATCGAACGCATCCGTGCCGATCAACAGGTTCTCGGCAAATTCCTTGATCATGCTCGCCGCCGCCGAATGCCCGAGATCATAGGCAAGTCCGGCTTCACCGACACCTGAGATGCCACATTGAGTGTAAATTCTTACAAATACCGGAGACCAGGCTGGACGATCCGGGCAGTAGACATCAAAAATTTCGACTCTATCGATTATGCACTTCATGCCTGTTTCTTTGAGAGTATAAAAACTTTATTTTATCGAGTTGTGTTCACTATGACAATCAAGATTGCAGTGAGATTCACAGGATCTGTTAATCAGAAAATGACTATTGCTCGCATTTGCCATATAATGCGGCTGAAAGCAGATTTTAATTCTTGAGGTGAACATGTTACTTAAAAATCGTTTGGAAACACCGGAACCTATTTTCAGAGCCTATGATATCCGAGGCAGGGTTCCAGCAGAACTCAACAGCGATGTGGTTTATAATATCGGCAAGGCATTTGGCAGTGAGGCAATCGATCAAGGGCAGAGCGTGGTCTATATCGCTCGAGATGGTCGTCTATCAGGACCTGAGCTGCTGACGGCTCTTGCTGATGGACTCAAGTCTTCCGGCGTACGTGTTATAAGCATTGGAGCGGTGCCGACGCCGGTGCTCTACTTTGCTGCTTTGACCAAAGGAACTGGAACCGGTATCATGCTTACCGGTAGTCACAATCCAGCGGATTACAATGGCCTAAAGATGATGATTGCAGGTCATACTCTCTCAGGTGACGATATTCAGATGTTAAAAAATCGTATATTGGCCGCCGAGGTGATAAAAGGCAAAGGCAGTTATGAGATCATTGATATCTGTGAGGAGTATATCAACCATATCTGTCAGCAGGAATCGCTGGTGCGTCCGCTTAAGATCGTTATCGATGCCGGCAATGGCATCACCGGTGATATCGCCCCTGTCTTATTCCGAAAACTGGGTTGCGAGGTCATCGAGCTGTTTTGCGAGGTGGATGGCCATTTCCCCAATCATCATCCCGATCCGAGTAAACCAAAAAATCTCATCGATTTGACTGAGGCGGTAAAAAAACATGAGGCCGATGTCGGTATTGCTTTTGATGGTGATGGCGATCGTCTGGGGTTGATCACAGCCAAAGGGCATAATATCTATCCAGATCGCCAGTTGATGTTATATGCTAAAGACGTGCTGAAAGACAATCCAGGCGCGACCATTCTATATGATGTCAAATGTTCCAGTCATTTAGAGCCTTTTATCGAAAAGCTTGGTGGCAAGGCGGTCATGTATAAAACGGGTCATGCCTTGATTAAAAAAGAATTAAAAGCCATTGCCGCCAAGCTTGCCGGTGAGATGAGTGGGCATACTTTTTTCAACGATCGCTGGCCAGGATTTGATGATGGACTTTACACGGCGGTGCGCCTTTTGGAGATATTGTCAAAATCAGAGGGGGATCTTGATGATTTGTTTGCCGCTATTCCTGATAGTATCAGCACCCCTGAGCTTAATATAGCGGTTGCCGATCATAAGAAGTTTGACGTGGTGAATGCACTTGTTAATGATGCGCCGGCGGCTTTTCCCAAGGCTAAGATCATCACCATCGATGGTGTCAGAGTGGAGTTTGAAAATGGCTGGGCATTGGTCAGAGCCTCCAATACCACGCCGTGTCTGGTTTTAAGATTTGAGGCCGATGATGAAGTCGCTTTGAGTGAAATCAGAAAGGGCTTTGGTGATTGGGTCGAAGCCGTTGTCGCTTCACATTAGAGAAATCCCATTTCTCTCTAATGCCGTTATGGCGCATTTTTTCTCAATAAGATCGATAGTGAGATGGATATCATGATACATCTGGCGATCATTGGACAGGCGCGGGATTTCGGCTCGTAATAAGGCATGAATCTTTTTCATGGCGTAAGAGAATAGCGTGTTATCACCAAACTCCATGCCCTGAGCGGCGGTCAGCCATTCAATGGCCAGTACCGACTGGCTGTTTTTGATAATCTGAAGCGCTTTTTGGGCGGCGTGATTTCCCATGCTGACATGATCTTCCTGTGCCGCAGAGTTTGGAATGGAGTCCACCGAGGCGGGATGCGCCAGCACTTTATTTTTGGCCACCAGGTCGCTGCTGACATATTGAGTAATCATAAAGCCGGTATTGATGCCTGGGTTTTCCACTAAAAATGCCGGTAGTTGGCTTAAATGGGGATTATTGAGTCTATAGGTTCGTCGCTCCGAGATATTGGCAAGCTCGCTGATGGCAATGGCAAGATAGTCCATGGCTAAAGCGATAGACTGTCCATGTGGATTGGCTGAGGAAAACACATAAGGCTTCCCCTCTTTTTCAATCACCATGGGATTATCGGTCGATGAATTTAGCTCAATTTCCACAATTTCTCTGACATGGCTCAAGGCATCTCTGCTGGCACCGTGAACTTGCGGAATGGCGCGAAGACTCAAGGCATCCTGTAGCGGTTTTTTTGTTTTATCCGCGCTATAACCCGCATTCAAGGTGTTGATATTATCGAGTGTGGTTTTTAACCCAGGCTGAGGTTTTAATCGGCCAATCTGTTCTTCAAAAGCCTGAGTGTTGCCATTTAAGGCCTGAAAGCTCATCATAGCGATGAGATCGGCATGTTTAAGCAGGTTTTGAGCCTTATTGACCGCCAAAGCAGCCAGAGCCGTCATATCAACGCTGCCGTTTAATAATGACAGACCTTCTTTTTCATACAGCGTCACGGGATGAAAGTCTTTTTGCTGATAGATCTCGGTGGCAGCAATCATCTCTCCCTTTTCAGTTAACACCTTACCGCTGCCGATTAAAACCAGTGAAATATGTGCCTGGTAGGACAAGTAGCCAACAGAGCCGTCTTCTGGAACATAAGGAGTTATATCTTTATTCAGCAGCTCGATGAGTTTTTCGACGATTAAAAGACGAACCCCAGAATGGCCATGGCTGAAGTTGACGATCATGGCAAATATCACCGCGCGAACCGATTCCCGGCTTAAAGGGCGACCGACGCCACAGGCATGACTTTCGATAAATCGGTGCTGCATGGCTCTTGAGTCATCTGGGCTCACGGCAATGCGATAATTATCACCAAGACCGGTGTTGACGCCATATACTGGTTTTCCAGCGATGATGATCTGTTCGATCAGTTTTCTGCCATTTTCTATGCGTTTAATGGTGTCACTGCTCATTTCAATAATGGCGTTTTCATTTGCGACGGTTGAAATCATTTCAATCGTCACCGGAGTTTCAGAGAGAATGACGGTTTTTTTATTAATTATGTCTTTTGTTTCAATGATGTCATTTAGCATTTAGGCTCCTTGAGGTTTGAAAAAGTTCTTTTGGCATTATTCGTAACCCCCCCTTCCTACCTCCCCCTTAACGCAAGGGGGAAGGAGATAAGTAGTTTTTTAAAACTACCCCGTCCGCTCCGCGTTTTCCTGCCATTCGCAGAGCTCATGGCGCTTATCACTAGCCGTGCAAAACTTTTTGCACGGCTCGAGACGCTCTTCGCCCCACTTCCCTAACGAAGGGGAATAATCCCTCCCCTTGGGATCAAGGGGAGGTTAGGTGGGGTTAGATAGACTCTCATTTTCAACGACTAATGTGTAAAGAGCCTTTGAAAATGGTAAGTTCATGATTTTAGGTCAACAGTTTATAGCCTTTGCTGATACGAATCAGATAATGACCAAAAATACCGGTGATCATGACGGCGATAACCAGAGCGATCAGGCTGCTTTGGCCATAGTTGTCATAAATCATGACGCTTACCATGGGGAAAAATCCAGAGATGCCGGCACCAAAGCTCCAGGCGATGGCGCTGCCGGTCATTCGCCATTTAGGGAAGAAAACTTCAGCCGACACTGAGGTGATGCCGCTGATGATCAGAGTGTGACAGATAACAAGAAGCACGCTTAATAGCAACACCAGCCATAAGGCTTGAACCTGAAGAAAAATCGCGGTGATAATGGCAATCATCACGGTACCAAAAATAGAGACTCGTTGTTTTCCCAGCCTATCGGCAATGATCCCGGCGATAGGATATAACAGGCAGCCGACGACAAGTTGAGCCATGCTGATGGCGTAGGCGGACTGCATGCCAAAATGGAGGTTGACGGTAAGATAGGTGTAGAGATAGCTGAAGGCAAAAAAGTACATACAGCCTGAATAGCAGGCCAGAATGATGACACCGATGACGGCGCGATATTGTGTTTTTATGAGCTCAAGCAGGGTGAAGGATTCCGTTTTAACGGTATTTTTCTTATCCAATGCTTTGATATCGGTTTTATCGACACCAACGAAATGAAACACCACACCGAAGATGCCGCTGATAATAAAAGCGATACGCCAGAGGTAATCATAACTGCTTTCTGGCATTAAAAAGTGCAGCATTGCGGCGATCACAACGGCCAGAAGAAGACCAAGCGTCGATACCGTGTAGGCGATATTGGCGACAAATGAACGCCTGTTATCGGTGACATCAACGACGATGGCCATAAGCCCTGAGAACTGACCGCCAGCACAGAAGCCTTGTCCTAGTCTCAATATCATCAACAGGATAATAGAGAAGACTCCTATCGTGCTGTAAGAGGGGATGAAGGCGATTAAAAATGAGCACAACGACATGCCGTAAACAGAGATGTTGACGGCCAGATAATGACCAAATCGATCACCAAATTTGCCTAATACGGCACCGCCTAGGGGGCGAGCAATAAAACCGATGCCAAATATCATAAACAGCTCGGCAATGGAGTGGCTTAAATCCTGTTGTGGAAATAAAACGGCGCTGATAGAAATTGAATAATAAGCAAACAAACTGAAATCATACCACTCGATGATGTTACCAATCGATGCTTTGAGGAATTTAAACAAGGAACCTCGATGCATGTCACTCCTTTCATGAAAATTATCACCATTTAATGCAATATATATTCAATAAAATAAAAAATCTACGAATTTATTTGATTTTATTTGTAATTTTATCGGAACATTCCGTATTGGAACAATTTTTCGGTAAAATCGTTGAGCTTAAGATATAATGGGATTTTAAGCAGTTTAATGTGTACTAAGAAATATGCTCGATGTCCTTGTTTGTCGCCCGGAGGAAAAGGGTGAAGAATTGGCAATGCGCTTTGCATGTCATGGAGTAAGTGCATTTCATCTGCCGGTATTTGAGTTTGAAGCGGTACTATTTGATCTATCGATCTTGTCTCAATCATTCACGGATGTGATTTTTACTAGCCGCCAGGCGGTGACGTATTTTTTCAGTCAGTCTCCAGAGGCCAAAGAGAGGTTGTCACATTGTGCTTTCTGGAGCATTGGTGCGACGACGGCATCGAGACTCGCTCAGTTTGGATTACCATCTAACTACCCCATCAACCGTCATGACTCCGAAACTCTGCTGGAGTTATTGGGTGATCTTACGGGACGTCATATTTTGCTGGTCAAAGGACAAAAGGGTCGAGAATTTCTTACCGAACAGATAAGCCAGGTGGCAGAGCTTCAAGTGCTTGAATGCTATCGACGTCGATTTAGACCTGAATCTGAACTAAAATCGATGTTAAGCGCTTATCATCACTCACCACAGTTAATTATTTTTTCCAGTTTTGCTGGGCTGTTGGCCGCGATGCCGATCTTCAAATGGCGAGCAGATTGGATGCATCAATCCATCATCACGGTGACAAATAATCGTATGTTAGACTGGGCGTCACACCAGGGGTTTGCTAAATTATATTTAGTCGATGCGTTAACGAATGATGCCCTTTTAAAAACCGGGCTGTCACTGTTAGGCAATAATGAAAAAAAAGGATGAGCTGATGAGTGATACGAATTTGCCGGCAACGCTGCCGGTTTCTCAAAAAATAAGGTGTGCAAAACCGCTGATCATCATCGTTTTTGTGACATTGATTCTGGCGATTATTGCCATTGCTATCGCTGGCTTGTCACTATACCGATGGCAAAACCTGAAGACGACAATAGCAGCAAAACCTGTGGCTGTCGATTTTGTCACCTCTGCCCAGCTAAATACCGTGAGTGCCGAGTTAAAGACGCTGGAGCGTGAACTGGTTACAAAGACCGAAGCCCAAAGTCAGCTTGAAAAACAGCTCAATCAGTTGCAGCGTCAGGTAGCCGAGAATGCACGGCTTAAACAATATATCGATGAGCGCATGGTAAAAGCGGCAGCCGATAATGCGGCGCTTAAACAACAGATGGGGCAGATTGAACATAGCTATATGCTGCCGACAAATCAGCTGGTAGAGCAACTTGAGCTGATGCATATTCAGGTGGCAATCAGTGATCTGGGTATGGCAAAAGAGGCTTTTGTGCTGTTGCGCAACAAAGACAAAGCCCTGTATTTTATCCGTGCAGCCAAGACCGAAATCAGACAGATTAAAAACGCCGGAGTTCTGGTTGCGGCTATCGATCAAATCGAGATAAAGCTTGAGAATATAACGTCTGTAGCGCTTAAGGTCAGAACGATAAATGACTTGAGCAATACCTTATCAACGCTTGAGATGATCGATCCACTGAAGGTGAAAAAACCGACTACTCCAGCAGTGCATTCCTTAGGCTGGCAGGATTCGATGACAAGAAGCTGGCAGCAGTTAAAATCATTGGTTTCGGTGGAGAGGCTTGATCAAAGAGATCAGGAGCTTATCAACACCAATAATCGTCTTTTGATCATCGAAGAGATCCGGCTGCGCCTGTCACAGTTAAAGCTGGCACTTTTTAATAATCTTGATGCCGAATTCAATGACGATAAGAGAGAGCTTGATGGGTTGGTTAATCGTTATTTTAGCGATGATCAGGCATTGAAAAGCTGGAAAGCCAAGCTTGCTGGCTTGAATCTCGATAAACAGAAATCTACGGTTGATGCCATTGATCAGCTGATCACTCAGTTGACGACAAAAACGGCGAATTTGGAGCAAAAATGAGAAAAATTCTGACTCTGATCATTCTGGTCATCATTGCCGCTGTAGCGTCATGGTATATTGTGCACATCCCGGCGTTGATCGTGTTGATTGTCTCAGGCTATATCATCAAGATGCCATTGTGGCTTTTTGTGCTGTTAGTGATTACAGCGTTATGTCTGCTTATTTTCATTATCAGGTGTGGAGCGGTATTAATCGGCTCTCCGCGACAGTTCTTCTCATTCTGGCGCAGGCGTCGGTTTAAGAAATTTCAGGCATTGCTAAACAGCTGGATTAAAGATGATGCCATGGGCAATTCTGAGGTGATTCTTAAGAGCTATCGTTCGGCCTTTGGTAAAGACAGGCGATTCGGAGAAAGTTTATCAGCACTATACTGGAAGGCTCTGTTGGCGGAAGAAAAGTGGTCTCAACTATCAACGGCTCTGGAGATGAGTCAGCATCAAAAAACGCCATTGTGGCAGTACTATCACATTCATTTGTTGGTAGGACAGCAAAGATATGAACAGGCGCTTGAGATGGTGAAGCAAATTGCCGACAAACGATCTGTCTTTGCGGCGATGACTGTTGAAATTCTCCTGGCTATGAAGCGGGATCAAGAAGCGCTGTCATTGATCAGTGAAGCCAGATTAAAATGGCCACAAGCTAAAATGGATGACCTGATTCATAAAGCCTTTGATAATTGCCATGATCAGTCATCGGTGGCTTTTTTATGGCAACAGCTGGATAAGTCGATGCACAAGAGCACAAGCGTTATCTGTGCTTATGCATCGGCGTTAGAGCGAGTTGGGCTCCACAGCCAGGCATTGCATCTCATCAAAAAACAGCTGCCTGTTACCATAGATTACCAGATAGTCAGTACTCTGTTTCGCATTGTCGATGATGACGGCAGCTATAAACTGGTCAGGCAACATTATGATAAACAGTCATCTGTCGATGAGAAGCTGTGGCTTTTGATTTTATCCAGAGCGGTGATTTATGAAGATTGGGGTTTTATCGCTGCACATATTCATGACTTTGAGCTCAAGTCCATCGATGACAAAGCCAGGCATCATATTATTGAGGCGATGTGGTGCGAGCATGAATCCATGCATAACAAGGCTAAGATGCTTTTGGATCATGCTCATGGTTTATTGCTTGCGCCCTAGAGCATTGATCACCAGATAGATCAGAAAAGGCGCGCCGATTATCGAGGTGATGATGCCAACGGCGATGATCTGGGGATAGAGAATATTGATGGCGATAAATTGAGCGCTCATGAGCATTAATGCACCGATGATCAGCGATGCCCAGATAAGCTCTTGCATCTTATTGCTTTTGAGCCACCAGCGGGCGATATGAGGTGAAACCAGTCCGATAAAGCCGATGGGGCCGGCGATGGCAACGGTGGCGGCAATCAAGGGAGCAAGAAAACAGCAAAGGGTGATAAACAGCGCCTTGACGTTGAGTCCCATCAGTTCCGCTTCGGTTTCACCGAGGGCGAAAAGGTCGAATGCTTTGGCGTTTTTGTGCCCAAAAAGTAAAAACACGATAAGCATCGCCGCCATAAAACCGTCCTGCTGCCAGCTGATACTGCTAAATCCGCCAAACTGCCAGAGTACCATTCGTTGCAACAGATCACTACTGAGAAAACTCATCATCAAAGCGGTTGCTGCACTGAAAATGGCAGATATGCCGACGCCCAGAAGAATGATAATGGCGATGTTATTAATCTGTTTAAAACTCAAAAGCACGATAAGAAAGAGCACAAGAACGGCGGCGGCTCCCAGTATTGATGCCAGATAGAAGTCGATAAAACCCGAGGAATTAACGTGCATGGATGATAACAGTAACACCAGCAAAAGCCCGACAAACTGACTGCCGCTTGAGATGCCAAGAATACTGGCGTCGGCCAGTGGATTTTTTAAGAGCGTTTGTAAAATGGCGCCAGCCATGGCTAGGGCGCCGCCGACTAACAGACTTGCCAGTAGCATCGGCAAATGATACTGCCAGAATATCATGTGATCGATATCATCGGCGATAAAATAATAACCACCATGCCCAAAAAACGAGAAAAAAACAAAACAGATCAGGCTGATGATGGCAAGAATCATGAACTTTTTATATTTCATATGTATCGATATGGCTTGAAAAAGCGCTCGAATTTCGTTATAAAACGCATTATAGCGTTAAATCTGGCAAATGCCATAACTCAAGGATTAATACATGCAAAATGCATTTCAGTTGAAAGGCAGTCTGTTTACACTGAGCGTCCTGCAGGTTCTTAAAACATCGCTGTCAGAGCTTGAAAAGCAATTGACGGTTAAGATCAAACAGGTGCCACAATTTTTCAATAACACGCCGATGGTCATCGATCTTATGGCGGTGGAAGAACAAGTCGATGAGCTTTATATCGAGAAGCTCAATGCAATGTTGAAAAAACATACATTGTTGCCGGTGGGATATCGTCTTTCTGAGAGCGTGCTCATGCGGCGCCTGCAAAAATTGGGCTATCCAATATTCAAGGAAGGACGCAATCTGCCAGCACCAAAAACGGTGCCCGATAATGAGGAATGTCATTCAAAAAGCAGGTTGGTTGACACTCGAATTCGCTCGGGTCAGCAGGTGATCGCTCAGACCGGAGATCTTATCATCACCTCATCGGTTAGCCCCGGTGTTGAGCTTTTAGCCGACGGTAATATTCATGTCTATGGTACATTGAGAGGACGAGCGGTTGCCGGTTTAAGTGGCGATTCGTCTGCGCGTATCTTTTGTCGTCGACTTGAAGCGGATCTGATCTCCATTGCTGGTCAGTATCGTATCTTTGAAGAGCCCATTGCTCATACTGATGAATTTGCTAATGGCTATCAAATACAGCTAAAAGACGGTACAATCTTGGTCAGCCCGCTATAATAAACAAAAAACGATTTACATTTATCAAAAGAGGTAGAGACTGTGAGCAATGAGTCCATGGCAGTAGAAGCAGTAGCCGGCAATCCTGATCGTGTTGCCGCTCAGGATATCGCTAAAGATGACAATAAGACCGATGAAGTCGCGAAAGTGACTGAATCTGAAAATGAGCCTCAGGCACAAGTCACGAAAAAGGTGAAAAAAGCAGAGATCATCGTCATCACCTCTGGAAAAGGAGGAGTGGGAAAGACCACAACCAGCGCCGCTGTCGCTCTTGGTCTGGCGCAAAAGGGGTTTAAAACCGTGGTGATCGACTTCGATGTTGGTCTTCGTAACCTCGATCTGGTCATGGGATGTGAGCGCCGAGTCGTTTATGATCTCATCAGTCTCGTCAATAAAGAGGCCAATATTCATCAGACGCTGATCAAAGACAAACGTTGCGATAAGTTATTTATTTTGCCGGCATCTCAGACTCGAGACAAGGATGCCTTGACCGAAGAAGGGGTCGAGGCAATCATCGATGAGCTGGCTTCCGAGTTTGACTATATTATCTGCGACTCTCCAGCCGGCATTGAAAAAGGAGCACTGATGGCCATGCATCATGCCGATCAGGCGATTGTGGTGACCAATCCCGAAGTCTCCTCCGTGCGTGATTCGGATCGCATTTTAGGTGTCTTGGCCAGTAAGACCAAGAAAGCCAAGGAAAGCGGTGTTGCGGTTCAAGCGCGTCTGTTAATCACACGTTATTCTCCTCAACGAGTCGTGTTGGGTGAAATGCTGTCACTTGAGGATGTTCAGGATGTGCTCTCTATTCCGCTTTTAGGCGTTATTCCCGAATCAAAGATGGTATTGCAGGCCTCAAACTCGGGTGTTCCTGTGACTGCCTACAGTGATAGTGATGCCGGTCAAGCCTATCTTGATGCCATCGATCGTTTTTTAGGGCAGGATAAACCACTGCGTTTTACCAGCGCAGAAAAGCCAGGATTTTTCAAAAGACTTTTTGGAGGTAAATAGTGGGACTCTTTGATTATTTTAAGCGTAAGCCGCAAAAAACAAGTGCCGCCATTGCCAGAGAGAGACTGCAGATTATTGTCTCGCATCAGCGCGCTCAGTTGACAGGAGCCGACAATAAGCCGGAATACATCGCAAAACTTCAGGCCGAAATTTTAGCCGTGATCAAAAAATATGTTCATGTGGCCAATGAGGATATTCATATCGAGCTTGACAATCAATCTGGACGTTCCGTTTTAGAGCTAAATGTCACCATTCCCGAACAGTCATCGGAAAAGGTGACCGATGAGGCCGTGAAGGCATAAAGCGCATGTCTGAATTTGCCGTTGAATTTGACAAAGTGGCATTCTATCGTCAAGGCAGATGCATTTATGAGAACCTGAGCTGTCGAATTCCACGAGGTAAGATCACTGCCATTTTGGGACCTTCAGGCACGGGAAAGACGACGATGTTGCATTTGATTGGTCGACTTATCAAGGCAAAATCAGGGCAAATTAACGTGTTGAATAATCGCCTCGATAGATTGAAAAAAAACGAAATGCTTGCGTTGCGTCAGCGTATGGGCGTGCTGTTTCAATCCGGTGCCTTGTTTTCACATTTAAGCGTCTATGACAATGTCGCCTTTCCTGTGCGTCAAAACAGTGATCTGTGTGAAGAGCTGATTCATACACTGGTGATGATGAAGCTCGAGGCTGTTGGTCTTCGTGGTGCGCATAGGCTTATGCCCGCTGAACTATCAGGTGGTATGGCCAGACGTGTGGCCTTGGCACGTGCAATCGCATTGGATCCCGAAATTTTGATGTACGATGAACCGTTTACCGGTCAAGATCCTATCTCTTTGAAAGTTATCCTTGATCTGATCAAAACGCTTAATGATACTCTGGGATTGACGTCAATCATTGTCTCGCATGATATCGAGGAGGTGCTCTCTATCGCCGATCATGTCATCGTTGTTGCCGATAGGCGCCTAGCCATAGAGGGTTCTTCAGCGGAGGTCTATAACAGCAAGGATCCCTTTATTCATCAATTTTTACATGGCGATAGTGACGGGCCGATTGCATTTCACTATCCATGTGAATCCATGCATACCATGCTAAGCAATGGAGAGAGGCGATGAAATTTATCTCGATGCTCGGTCGTGCGGCGATTACGGCTACTGGTAATATTGGTGCCTGCATGTTGCTGACCTTAGAGACGATCGCAGGTCGAGTCAAGATCAGACAGATCATACAGCAGGTCTATGCCTGTGGTGTCAATTCCGTTTTAATTATTCTGGTATCGGGACTGTTTATCGGCTTTGTGCTGGCGCTTCAAGGCTTCTATACCCTGGCTAAATTCAGTGCTGAATCCGCTTTGGGACCGATGGTGGCGCTTAGCGTGATTCGAGAGCTTGGACCTGTGGTTACTGCCCTTTTGTTTGCTGGACGCGCCGGCAGTGCTCTGACCTCAGAGATTGGATTGATGAAAGCCACTGAGCAGCTATCGAGTCTTGATATGATGGGAGTGGATCCGGTTCGATTTATCCTGGCTCCCAGATTTTTTGGTGCCTTGATCAGTGTGCCTATTCTCACTATTTTATTTTGCAGCATCGCCATCTGGGGAGGTTATCTCATTGGGGTCAAACTGCTTGGACTGTATAGTGGTACTTTCTGGGGCAATATGCAGTCATCGGTTTTATTCTATCAGGATATCGTCAATGGTATGATCAAAAGTGCTGTATTTGGATTTGCCATAGCCATGGTTGCTTTGTACCAGGGATACAGTGCAAAGCCGAGCTCGGCAGGTATCGCCGAATCGACGACTAAAACCGTGGTTTACGCATCGCTTTTAGTGCTGGCGCTCGATTTTCTATTGACGGCGCTTATGTATAAGGGGATATAAAAATGGATAAAAAACAGTATGAAATGATTGTCGGGATTTTCGTGTTGGCGGGAATGCTGGCGCTTGCTTTTCTGGCTTTGAAAGTTAGCGGCCTGTCGTATGGCAGCTTTAATCAAAAAAGTTATACTGTCACGGTCGAATTTAGCAATATCGGCAGTTTAAAAGCCGGTGCGGCCGTAAGAATCGCTGGCGTTGAAGTCGGCTCTGTCGAATCGGTTGATCTGTCTTCCAATTACAATGGTTTTGTGGCCGAGGTGAAACTTGCCATCAACCGCAAATTTGATAAAATTCCGTCCAGTTATTCGGCGGCAATTGAAACAAGTGGCATTCTGGGGGATAGTTTTGTGGCGCTGGCGCCGGCAATTGCCGATCTACCAGGGCTTTATGATGACGGATTTTTAAAAAATGGCAGCACCATTAGTGTCACCAATACGCAATCGGCATTAAATCTCAACGCATTGATCAACACCTTTGTCGCAGGGTCTGGAGATAAAAAATGATGAAAAAATTAATGATAACAAGCCTTGCCGGTTTGATCGTTTTTGGCGGTCAGCTGATGGTGGCTCCACTTTATGCCTCCACGGTGTCTTCGGTGAGTAAAACGTCCGATGCGCAAAATCCGGTAAATATGCTTAACGATTCCATTGTGAGAACACAGCAGACCCTGGTGAAAGAGGCGAAAGTATTTCAAGAAAATCCCGCTAAACTCATCGCACTTATCGATGCCAATATCGTGCCGCATTTAAGCACCACGATTATCGCTCAGATTATTCTCGGTAAACAGCGCTGGCGTGAAGCCTCCAAGGCTGATCAAGATCAGTTTATTGCCCAGTTGACGAAAATGCTGGCTTATACGTACGCCTCGACGATTGCAAAAGCGGGTGACTATGAGGTCAGATTAAATCCATTTGCCAACGATAGCTGGAAGCATGAGCGTCTGATCTATATAACCGGCAGCATTATCAATCTTACCAATAAATCCAGCTCTGCTATCAATATTTATCTGTTGAAGGATAAGCTTGGGGATTGGAAGATCTATGACATGTCTGTTGAGGGGGTGAGTATTCTTAAGAATCTAAAGGCGCAGTTTGAAGGATTCAAGACCCTTAAAGCCGTCAATGAAGCGATCGAGAAAAAGAATGTCAAGCTTGAAGGTCAGTGATGGTCATTGCTGGCAGATCGTCGGTGATTTGACGTTTGCTACGGTGATGAGCTGTTATAAGATTGCCCAACGCGAACGAATCAAACTCAGCAGTGACTGGGAGATTTGCTTTGGCAATGATCATTGCAATATCGACAGTGCGGGTCTGTCTTTTATGATCGATAATGTCATCTATGCCGAAACAACCGGGATCAAGCTTAAATTTATCAATTTTAAAAGCGAGCGCCTGATGTCACTGGCTGAGATTTACGGCGTCGATGAGATGATAAAATCGGTTATTGAGCGCTAAATTAAAAGGCTCTTTTCGTGTTATTCGTAGAACCCCCTCCCTACCTCCCCCTTAACGCAATGGGGAGGAAACAAGCATTCCCTCCCCTTGGGATCAAGGGGAGGTTGGGTGGGGTTAGATAAACTATCATTTTCAATGAATGACACTAAAGGAGCTAATTAAAAACATAAGTATTGAAAAAAAGAGGTTATAGAAACGATGAACAAAGAAATGCTTAAATCACTGATTGAATCTAAATTGCCAGGCACCACTGCTATCATTGATAGCGATGATAATGTCCATTTTGAAGCGATTGTTATCAGCGAGTCGTTTGCAGGTGTCGTCAGTAAGGTGAAGCAACAACAGATGGTCTATGCTGTGATCAATGATTTTATCGCTTCCGGCGAGTTGCATGCCATTGCCATGAAAACTTATATACCCGAGACTTGGCAGAAGCTAGAAGTCTAGTGGCTGGCCGATGAGAACTTAAGGAGCCATTATGATGTCGAAAGCCGTGTGGGCATTACCGGTTATTACGTTGATCTTAATCAGTA
Source organism: Francisellaceae bacterium (assembly GCA_049416425.1). Classification (GTDB taxonomy): domain Bacteria; phylum Pseudomonadota; class Gammaproteobacteria; order Francisellales; family Francisellaceae; genus JBMSHD01. The sequence goes on from JBMSHD010000009.1 coordinate 30,888, forward strand.
TCATCAGCGTGTTTATCGCCTTATTCTCTCGCGTTCAGGCCCTGCGTGAAGGCAGAATCAGCATCGATGATTTCGGTCTTATGAACTTCTGTCAGCAGAAAAATCCCTGGTTGGTGGTGACATCACGTCATTTGGAGGAGTTGTTTCAAACGCCAATTTTGTTTTATGTCGTTATGGTCATCATCATGAATGATTCACAGTTGATGTCCATCACGTATTTTCTGGTGCTGGCCTGGCTTTTCACCGGTTTTCGCATTCTTCATTCGCTTATTCATCTTACCTATAATAATACCGTCCACCGTCTGGCGATATTTTTAACCAGCAATACCTTTTTGCTGGCGATGATTATCATGTTGATGATCGAATTGATCATGCGGCAATAATTGTATATTTTTTAATCAAAATAAATAAAATAAATCTTCTTCATACTAAAAATCAGAAAAATATTCTATAGATCTTCTTGTAGTATTTAAAAATATGAGGTAGATTAAAATTTGAGCCGTAAAAATGGTTCAAATTTGATTTAAAACAAACTTTTGGAAGGAAGAATTATGAAAAAAAGCATTTTATCTATGTGCCTTGTATCTTTGGGTCTGATATCGAGTGCAGCCTATGCAGGTTCAGATGGCGAGATCTCATTGATTGTAAAATATAAACCGCAGGCCTCTGCCATGAATCTGAAAAGCAGTAATAATTCTACTTATAGTGTTATCGCTCAACAGGATTTAGGAAAAGACAAGGCATTAGTCACGGTGCGTCCTGAAAATATTTCTGTCTCCACACTGACCTTAGCGCCGGCGGTTTCAGCCAAAGAACAAGAGGAAGAAGCCGCTTATCAGATGGCCAGAGAATTCATGGAATCCAATCCGGATGTTATCTATGCCATTCCCAGCAGCTCCACCATGCATGCCTATGGCGATGTTTCTACGACGGCAGCCACCGGGGTCGATGTGGCAAGATGGGCGGATCAGTGGGATATGCATAATGATGGTAATGGTATCGGTGTTGAAGGTGCCTGGCAGCTTGTCAATAACAGCAAGACGTACAGCACTTATGCTGCTGTTGTTGATTCCGGATTGGCGCCACAGGCACCGGAGGATATCACTAAAAAATTAGAAGTATCGGCGACGCATTATTTCTATACCGACAGCAATAACAAGGTCGTGGTCTCTGATAATATCACCGATAATGGCAGCTATCACGGTACGCATGTCGCCGGCACCATTGCCGCTGATGGCCCGAATGTCACTGGTGTCGCAGGTCCTGTTGACGCCGTGAAAGTCATACCTGTTAGAGCACTGGGTGATGATGGTTCTGGCAGCACGGATGCCATTTTGGATGCTGTTCAGTGGGCAGCGGGCTCTGCTGTTGATGGTGTTGCCTCAAACCCATATCCGGCAAAAGTTGTCAATTTAAGTTTGGGAATGAGTAAGCCATGGTATATCTCTGATAATTCATGGAAAAATAACTACATGACCACACTGTGTGCAGCATGGGGGGATACGATCAATGCTGTTAACGGTAAGGGTGCTGTGGTTGTTATTGCCGCTGGAAATGATAGCCAGACGCTGTTTAATGATATTCCTTCCGGATGTCAGAATATCAATGCCGTGGTCGTTGAAGCCAGCGGCTCAACCGGTAAGCTTAGCTTCTATTCGACCTATGATGATCCGGCTAGCTGGAAGGTTGGCAGCCTTGTCGTCAGAGCGCCGGGTGGAGACAGCAAAATTGGTGGTGATGCCGGTGAAATTTTATCAACCATGAACGGGGGATATGGCTATATGCAGGGAACTTCGATGGCGACCCCTCATGTCGTTGGTATCGTTTCACTCATCTACGCGCTAAATCCGGATGCCGATGTTGATTATGTGCGTGATATTCTTAAACATTCAGCACAGTCCAATGGTGTTCTGAGTGCTCAGCTTGCTGTCGGCAATGTACTTAACAGTAAGATTGCGGCGGCTTGATTGGACGGCTCTAATCATTTACTATGCTGTTCTTTAAGCGATAAATATCAGGGAAGATAGCTGAAAGAGGGAGTGAGTTTTTAATATTTTTTGATGATTTTCTGATAGAATAACCAGACAGCTTAATTAAGATAATATTGAATTGATGCAGCCTGATAGTCTGGTAATTTTTAAAAATCGTCCCGCTCGCGTTATTGCTTCTGTCGATAAGAAAATCGAAATCATCACCGAAGATGAGCGATCCATCAAACTTCCTCCTAAACATCTGACTCTGCTCTACAGCGGTAATTTCAATGATTTTGACAGTCTCAATGCTGATCTGGATGGAGAAGTCGAGGCAGCCTGGGAATTGTTGCAGGGTCAAAGTACCGACTATGTTGAGCTGAGTGAGTTGATCTTTGGAAAATATACACCGCTATCGGCCTATAAGACCTGGCAGCTTGTCAATGAAGGATTGCTGTTTGTAGAAAATGATGAGCAAATCCTTGTCAACACGCAACAGACCGTCGATGCCATCAGAGAAAAAGAGCGTCAGCGTCTGGAGAAAGAGGCGGCATTGAATGCCTTTATTAACAGATTGAGTAATAATACCTATGCGCCAGAAGACGAACCGTTTATGAAAGAGATAGCGGGTTTTGCCTTGGGACGTGCTTCAAACTGTCGATTTTTCAAGCATATCAATCGTGAGGAAACCATGCAGAATGCACATACTCTGCTGCTTGAGACCGGCTACTGGAATGAGCTGACAAATCCATATCCTGCGCGCTTTGATGCCTTGGTTCAGGCGCCTGATCTTATCGTTGACAGCCTGCCTGATGAAGACAGAGTCGATCTGACAGAGCTTCAAAGCTTTGCCATCGATGATGCCGACAGCCATGATCCGGATGATGCCATCAGTTTTGATGCTGAGCATGATCGTCTGTGGGTTCATATTGCCGACCCGGCAGCTCTAGTCGCTCCAGATGGTGAGATGGATCTTGAAGCCAGATCAAGAGGCTGTAATCTCTATCTGCCAGAAGGGCACACACCGATGCTGCCACCATTGATGACGGCGCGTTTTGGTCTGGGATTGCAAACGATTTCACCGGCCTTGTCGATTGGTTTTAACGTCACAGCGGACGGCCAGATCGATGAGGTTGACATATGCCGCTCATGGGTGAAAGTAACACGGTTGAGCTATGAGCAGGCCGATCAAATGTTGATGCAGGGGCCTTTTACCGATTTTGATGCCATCTCTCGACGTTTCAGTGATTATCGCCGTGGCAATGGCGCCGTGGAGTTAAACTTCCCTGAAGTTAAGCTCAAGCTCGAGATCGATAGCAAGGTGGCGATTACGCCGCTTAAGAATCTAAGGAGTCGTGATATCGTTCGTGATGCCATGTTGATGGCCGGTGTTGCCGTGGCTAAATTCGGTCAGCTTCACGACATCGCTTTGCCTTATTCGACACAGCCAGCACATGAGTTGA
>JBMSHD010000010.1:0-31175 GCA_049416425.1 Francisellaceae bacterium
CCTTTACCCAACCAACTAGCTAATCCAACGCAGGCTCACTTCTCAGCGACAGCACCCAAGTGCCACCTTTAACCCTAAGGCTTCATGCGGTATTAGCAGTCGTTTCCAACCGTTGTCCCCCTCTGAAAAACAGATTCCTACGCGTTACTCACCCGTCCGCCACTAAATATTAATCTGCAAGCAAATTAATATTCCGTCCGACTTGCATGTGTTAAGCATACCACCAGCGTTCAATCTGAGCCAGGATCAAACTCTTCAGTTTAAATCCTTAGAGCTTCAAAATAAGTTTAACCTACCCCAAAACCCTGCAAAATCAATTCACTCTAAAGGTCTCCAAACCATTAAGACTAAACTCAACAATTCAGATTAAAGTATCTACATTTCATATCTCTTAAACATCTCAATCCCGCTTGAGCACTCTTAAGCGGATGAAGGTCATTATAGGCTTTTAATATTTTCTGTCAAACCTTTTTTCGCAATTTTTCACCCGCTTTCAAGGAAAATTTAAAATCGATCAAAAGGCACTCACTTCCAACTACAATGCTTTCTTTTAGCACCGCCCTGTAATGACTAATTACTAGTAGACTGAAAACTCCCCATTTTTAATAATTGCCTCTTGAGGCAGTGATTTTAATGTATTGTCATTGAAATCGTAAGGGTAACCATCCATGGTAAACTGGATTGCTGACTTCCTTGTCAACAATGACGACGTCTGACAACGTCATTACGAGCCAGGACGGCGCGGTAATCCAGGACAAAGCTGTCCATGGATGGCAAATTGCCCTTTATACCATGTCCATAACAGCAATGCCAAAATTTTGGGGAGTTTTCAGTAGTAGAAGACTTTTGAAATTTTTATATAGTCATGCTCCCAAAAAGTAATGTTATTTAGGAATGTATCTGAAATAAATTCCCTTTTCCTTGCAAGGCATAACCAGGTGCAATAATCGTCATCACCGCTTGGCAATGATCCATGTGATTATCCTAAGCACGGCAAAAATCGTATATGCTCAGGCAAAAGCCGTCAGTAGCATTACCAATGTTACACTAGCCAGCTAGATTGCTTTATGGCACCTTGACCTGTCCTGTATCGTCTTACAAATAGCCCTGCGCAATCCATGCTGCGGGCGTTCAATGGATAAAGCAATGGCTTTATTGTTCCATTTCACTCTGTCGCGGCAATGACGAGAAACAAGATCCCACAGTGGTTATATAGGGGAAGTTATTTTGCACGCGTTTCTTATCTACCTTCAGCCTAACTAACAACATAGTTTAAAATAAACTCTACTCTCGCCTCAATGCTGTCTAGCGGAACTTCGACAATGTCATAACCTGTTTTTAAATAACCTTCTTTGATACAACGATACGTATTCAATGCCTCTGAAAAATCCTGCTGTCTTTCCTTATCATTGCAGTAAATTTCAAACCATGGCGGAAAAATAAAGATCTGTTTATTATAGCGAAATCGCTTAACTGCATCCGTTAATAAAAGATCCGGGGGATTGTCAATAAGTTGAGAATAACCGATAAGATCAGCAATTCCTCGATCGAAAAATATCGACTCACGACTCAATTGATGCTTTTTGAAATCCCTGATTGAGGCTTCAAGCATCAACGATCTAAACTTATGTCGATCACCATTATGCGTGGCATTACCACCGATTTCATTTTGTTTAAAAATAATGTTTCTGGCGACTTCATCAACCGTTTCAAATCCACTTTTTCTTAACTGCTTTAAAACGCTGGTCTTCCCTGATCCCGGTCCGCCCGTTAGAATATAATAATTGTCTTTAATCATCAAACCGAAAAAGAAGACCCACAGCCACAGGTTGTTTTGGCATTTGGGTTTCTTATGACAAAATGCGCTCCTTCAACATCTTCACGGTAATCGATATCGGCGCCGATGAGATACTGAAAACTCAGGCTGTCAACCAATAGCTTAACGCCCTGATTCTCAATGATAAAATCATCTTCTTTCTGCTGTTCATCAAAGCTGAAACCATATTGAAAACCTGAGCAGCCGCCGCCTGTTATATAAACTCGAAGCTTGAGAGCGAAGTTACCTTCTTCTTCAATGAGTTCTTTTACCTTAAGGGCGGCACTGTCAGTAAAGTTTAAAGGTTGTGCCTGTTGTACTGCCATAATGATTTTCACCTGTTTAAAATTAAGCTTACGCCTTTTGCGGCTGCATGAGTGCCAGTTTAATCTTACCCATACGATCGATATTCTGCACCATGACCTCAACTTTTTTGCCCTCGATCATGGTCGTCGGATCAATACCAAGACTCTCGAGATCAGAAAAAGACAGAAGTCCATCTTTGCCAGGTAAAATATTGATAAAGGCGCCGAAATCCATGACTTTAACAACCTCACCCTTGTAAGTCTGACCAACTTCAGCACTGGCTGTGATGGCTTCGATCTCAGCAATCGCCGCTTTAAGCGCATCTTTGCTGGCGGCAAAAACTTTAACCTCACCACTATCCTGAGTATCGATAGAAGCTCCCGTTTTCTCGGTGATCCCTTTAATCGTCGAGCCGCCTTTACCGATCAAATCACGAATTTTTGATGGATCGATATTGATAATCTCAACCTGTGGCGCACTATCTGAGGTTTCTGTTTTATATTCAGAGATGACCTCATTCATGATCCCAAGAATATGCAAACGACCCGCTTTTGCTTGCTCCAGGGCTTTTGACATGATTTCTCGCGTAATGCCTTTGATTTTGATATCCATCTGCAATGCGGTGACACCATATTGGGTTCCAGCGACTTTAAAGTCCATATCGCCAAGATGATCTTCATCACCCAAAATATCCGATAGAACGGCGTATTTATCGCCTTCTTTAATCAGTCCCATGGCAATTCCTGCCACAGGAGCCGCCAATGGCACACCGGCATCCATCATCGACAAAGAGGCACCACATACGGTAGCCATTGAACTTGAGCCATTGGATTCGGTAATTTCAGAGACAACTCGAACGACATAAGGATAGACGTTTTCATAAGGGAAAACCGCATAAGTCGCACGACGAGCGAGACTGGCGTGACCGATTTCTCGACGCTTAGGGGAGCCGATCATGCCGGTTTCACCCACACAATAAGGAGGGAAGTTATAGTGCAGCATGTAGCGATTCTTACCATCGCCTTTTAGATTTTCAATCAACTGCGCATCCCGGTCACTACCCAATGTGGTAACGACAAGCGCTTGTGTCTCACCGCGAGTGAAAAGTGCTGAACCATGGGCTTTGGGTAACACCCCGATCTTCACATCAATTGGGCGTACGGTTCGGGTGTCTCTGCCATCGATACGCGGCAGACCCGAGAGAATATTTTTTCTTACAATTTCTTTCTCAATATCATGAAACAGATCTTTAATTTCATCGGTCGAAACCTCTTCCAAATCCGATTCATCGGCGATGATGCTCTCAACGGCCTGCTGACGCAACACGTTCAACACATCATTACGCGCTTGTTTTTCGGTAATGGTATAGGCCTCTTTGATCTGACTGTAGAGTTTTGCCTTAATCTGCTCTTTTAGCATTTTATTTTCAGGTTTAGGCGCAAATTCCCAACGCGGTTTTGCCGCATATTCTGCCAGGTGATTGATCGCATTGATAATCACCTGCATTTCTTTATGACCGAAAAGAACCGCACCCAGCATGACATCTTCAGGCAGACTCTGCGCCTGAGATTCCACCATAAGCACGGCATCTTCGGTTCCAGCGACAACAAGATCAAGTTCGGATTGATCCAGTTCAGCGGTGGATGGATTTAGCACGTAGCATCCATTGACAAAGCCGACGCGAACGCCAGCAACAGGTCCCTCAAAAGGCAGACCCGATAATACCAACGAAGCCGAAGCACCGATCAGCGCTGGTATGTCTGCAGAGACCTCAGGGTCATAGGATAATACGGTTGCAACCACTTGAACCTCATTGTGGAAGCCTTTCGGAAAAAGTGGACGAATCGGGCGGTCAATCAGACGTGATGTCAACGTTTCATGTTCGCCAGGACGCCCTTCTCGACGTGGAAAGCCACCAGGGATTTTACCGGCTGCATAAGATTTTTCCTGATAATTTACTGTCAATGGGAAGAAATCAGTACCTTCTTTTGCCTGTTTTTGCGCGGCCGTTGTCACAAGCACAATAGTATCGCCCATCCGCACGGTCACAGATCCTGCTGCCTGACGAGCCATTGCTCCTGTTTCAATCGTCACCTGATGTTTGCCAAGTTGAAAGACTTCTTTAAAAATTTTCACAATCCAAGTACCTTAAAAAGCTTGTTTATTTCGCTGCTGTATTCTCAATTATCGACGTAAACCTAAACGTTGAATCAAAGCGCGGTAACGATCGATATTTTTGCCTTTCAGATAATCCAGTAGTTTTCTGCGCTGGCTAACCAGACGCAGAAGACCTCGGCGAGAATGAACATCTTTCTTATGTGTTGAAAAATGTTTCTGCAGATCTTCAATTCTGGCGCTCAACAGTGCAACCTGTACCTCTGGTGACCCGGTATCACCTTCTGTTTGCTGATAACCAGTGATGATGGTTTGTTTTTGCTCGGTGCTTAACATAGCCTGTACTCCTAACGTTTATTTTTAAAAACCGCCTGCCTTCAATAATTTAAAGTAAAGCGATATCGTCATTGAAAAGTCTTAAACCGCATTTCGCCGTTAAAAGACATTCTTCCCAAAGCAAGCATTGACGCTCACATACAGTAGACTGGCGTATGATACAGTGTTTTTCTATAAACAACAAGCTTTAATAGTCGCTTACAATTCGATACAATAGACAAAAATAATCCGCTTAAGCCCATGCATCTGACTGATCTTACCCTTGATAATTTTCGCAATATCACACATATGGATCTTACGTTTGATCGCAGACTCAGCATCATCAGCGGTGACAATGGCAGTGGCAAGACCTCGATTCTTGAAGCGATTTACTTTCTGTCGCTGGGACGCTCATTCAGAAGTAACCAGATTCAGCACATCATCAGCCATGAGCATACCAGTTTCACCCTTTTTGCCAAACTCAATCCAGTCATAACAGAAAATTCCGACCGTCATAAAAGCACTATCACCCTTGCCAGTCAGCGTCAGAAAAACGGTAAAAACACAATCAAAATCAACGGTAAAAATGAAAACTCCCAGGCCGCCTTGAGCCGCATACTGCCGGTACAGCTTATCAACCCGGAGAGCTTTACACTACTAAACTCCGGAGCACAAGCCCGCTTAAAGATGCTGGATTGGGGCACGTTTTATCATCACGCTCCCTTCTTATCACACTGGCAACAATACCGCCGTCTGGTCAAGCAGCGTAACATTGCCTTAAAACAAAATTACAATAAAGATTATATTCACATTCTTGATGCCGAACTTAGCCGCCGTGCCGATGCGATTGATCAATATCGTCAGAGTTATTATCAACAACTCAAACCTGCTATTTTCAAGATGCTCGATCAACTCAAGCTGTCGCTGCGCCTCGATATCGACTATTATCGCGGCTGGGCCGCTGATCAAACATTGCTTGAGGCGCTGGATCAGCACTATTACCAAGACAGCAAAACCGGCATTACTTCAGTTGGCTCGCATCGTGGAGATCTTCGTTTTAAGATTCATAAACATCCAGCCGGCGATATTCTATCCCGGGGTCAGCAAAAACTCCTGATCTCAGCGATCAGACTGGCCGAGGGGCAGTTATATCAGCGGCGTTTTCAATCCGGCGTACTCTACCTGGTCGACGACCTTCACTCAGAACTGGATTCCCAGCATCTTAGCCACCTATTTGACAAGTTAACCCACTTAGACAGCCAGATCATTGCTACCGCCATCTCCGATACCCACCTGGGGACACTGAGCCAAAAATACCAACCCAAAAAATTCAGACTTGCAGAAGGGGTCGTGACGTAAGATTGAACTATAACAGCAGAAATGACCGACTTTTCAGATATCTAGGAATGTGTCTGAAATAAATTGCCTTATCTGTGCAAAAATTGATTAGATATAACAGGCGTCATCATCGCTTGGCGATGATCCATGTGATCATCCTGAGAGTGGCAAAGATCGTATGTGCTTAGGCAAAATCCGTCAGTAACATTGCCAATGTTGCACTGGCCACGTAGATTGCTTTGTGGCGCCTCTACTGTCCTGTATCGTCTTACAAATAGCCCTGCGCAATCCATGCTGCGGGCGTTCAATGGATAAAGCAATTGCTTTATTGTTCCATTTCACTCTGTCGCGGCAATGACGGAAAACAAGGTTTCACGGCGGATATATACGGGAAGTTATTTTGCGCACGATCCCTAAGAAGAACATCAAGATTGAGATCATGTCCACAAAAACAGATAACAAAATCAATGGCTCATCAAACTTGGGCATTGAAATAAAGTCAGAAAAATTTTAATCGAAAATAAAAATGGTGCCGGGAGAGAGACTCGAACTCTCACATCCTTTCGGATACCGGATTTTGAATCCGGCGCGTCTACCGATTTCACCACCCCGGCGCTGTGACGACAAGGGACATTCTATCTCAATTCCCCGATTTGTCAAACAGAATTTAGAGCTAAATCCGCTTTTTTTCCACTAGATCAGGTCTTTGGGCCAATTATCGACAACCGTGCCCAGAGAGTAACCAAATTCAGTAAGCTTCTGCCTGATTTCATTCAGTGATTTTTTGCCAAAATTAGGTGTCTTCATCAATTCCGTTTCTGTTTTTTGCACCAACTCACCGATATAACGCAAATTTTCAGATTTAAGACAATTGGCTGAGCGAACGGTTAAATCCAACTCATCAACGGTCTTCAACAAAAATGGATCGATCTGAGGTGTTTCTTCGACATGCATACGCTCAACAATCTCATCTTCATTGATCATGCTGACCATCTGCGTACGAATTGCTTGAGCCGAAAGGCTCAGCGCCTCAGTAGGGGAAAGACTGCCATCGGTTTTAATATCAAGCACAAGCTTATCAAGATCCGTTCTTTGAGCAACTCGCGCATTTTCAACGGTATAGCTGAAACTTGACACCGGAGAAAAGGAAGAGTCCAACAGAAAATAGTCATTGCTAAAATGCTCTTCTGTCGCCACATACCCCTTTCCTGCTTCGACCAGAGCCTCGATCTGCAAAGGCTGCTTGCCTTTATAATCACAGATAAACGCATCCGGGTTTAGAATCTCAACATTATCGGAAACGATGAGATCGGCCGCATAGATACTTTTCGCCTTACCACTGGCCTCAAGCATGATCGTGCCTGATTTTGTGCCATCAGTCAATCTCAGCTCGATGACCTGCATGTTTAGCAACAATTCAGCCACGCTCTCTTTCGCGGCAACCTCGGCATCATACTCACTCACACCGTTATCAATTTTTATTTTCGTAATCGCCGCACCTTGCAAGGAGGATAACATGACTTCTTTCAAGGCAAATCCCAGAGTATGACCAAAACCTCGCTCCAGAGGCTCAAGTGTGATTTTCGCGGCGTTGTTATTGCGTTCTTTACAGACAATGTTGCTGGGATGTAATAGATGTTCTAATGCCATAGTATTTAGTCTAACTCACTTTAAATTAATGCTCTTGGCAATCTCAACCGGATCACACCTTTTTCTGTGCCGACAGGCAGCTCAGATTTCGTGAATCCATGATCATTCATCTGTCATTGCCATAACTCGATTTATCCGTCTTATCAGGGCTTGACATACTCATGCGGCTGACACCACCAAGAACACAGGTTACTACATTAAACTTCACCAAAACAGGAAAAGTCATACCTACAATTGTGCCACATTTTAACAAAATTTGATCTGAAATGACCAGAAAAATTTTCAACTTTCATCATTTAAGCTTTATCCTGCCACCTCCAATCTTCATTTGGTGGCTCAGGTTGCTTAAGCCCAAAATGATGATAACTGGCTGATGTTGCCACACGCCCACGCGCTGTTCTCATTAAATAACCCTGCTGGATAAGATAAGGTTCGATAACCTCTTCAATCGTCCCTCTCTCTTCGCTCATTGCCGCTGCCATAGTGTCAAGCCCGACGGGACCGCCGGCAAATTTTTCCATGAGAATACCGAGATATTTTCTATCCATATGATCAAAACCAGCCGGATCGACGTGAATCATTGTCAATGCCGCATCGGCAATCTCTGCGCTGATAACACCATCGGATTTCACCTCAGCATAGTCTCTGACTCTTCTTAGCAGACGATTGGCAATCCTTGGCGTGCCTCGGGAACGCCTGGCAACTTCTCTGGCACCGTGATTATCGATCTTAATATTCATTAGTCGAGCCGAACGCATCACGATGGCACTTAAGTCCTCCACCGAATAAAATTCCAAGCGCTGAACTATACCAAAACGGTCCCTAAGCGGAGCAGTCAAAAGGCCTGCTCGCGTGGTAGCCCCCACCAGGGTGAAAGGAGGCAGATCAATTTTGATGGAACGAGCAGCAGGTCCTTCTCCGATCATAATATCAAGCTGATAATCCTCCATCGCCGGATACAGCACCTCTTCAACCACTGCCGATAAACGATGAATTTCATCGATAAACAACACATCACCGGATTCAAGATTAGTCAAAATCGCCGCTAAATCACCCGCTTTTTCCAAAACAGGGCCTGAAGTCTGCTTCAATGCCACCCCCATCTCATTGGCGATGATATGTGACAGCGTGGTCTTCCCCAACCCCGGCGGGCCAAAAATCAACACATGATCCAACGCCTCCTGTCGTTTCTTTGCCGCGGTGATAAAGATCTCCATTTGCTCTTTCACCACCGGCTGTCCTTCATATTCTATCAGCTTTTTCGGACGAATCGCCCGATCTAGTGAGTTATCCCCAGGCTGACTCGAACCTGAAATAATACGATCTGTTTCAATCATGCATCACCTGTGTTTAGTCTCTGCGCAACCGGTCGGATACGGCAATCGGATTGGGATAGGTTAACACAACGATATAAGAAGAGATAATAAAAGTTAATATCGAGACGGCCTGGACGATAATCTGTGCCGAGGCCGAAGCCAGTCCTGCACTAGTGATCAAAAAGATCAACATCAATGAAAATTCACTGCCCTGCCCCAGCCTGACGCCAATCTCCAGCGACTCTTTGGCAGGTTCACGAACTAACCATAACGTCAGAAAATGCAATACAGGCTTTAAGATCAAAACCACCAGCGTCATCACCACAACGATTCCCCACACCGAAGGCAGAAGTGACACATCGAAAGCCGCCCCCACAGAGCTGAAGAACAGGATCAGAAAGAAATCCCGCAGCGGCTTCAGGTTTTCATAAATATATTTAGCAATCGGCGAGCTGGCTAAGGTGACACCCGCAATAAAAGCACCGATGCCGCTTGAGAGCCCTAAATAAACTGCCAGCTGAGCCATTCCCAGACACCAGCCAATCGATACCAGAAACAGATATTCCTGAAAACGATTAAACTTTCTCAATAACGCAAATAGAAAATACTTTTGTGCCAGATAAGCGATTCCACCTAAAAGCGGCAATGCCAGAATGATTTTGATCAACGCCCAGATATGAAAGGATTCGCTTTGCGATGACCACAGACTGACTAAAGTAAGCATGAAAATTGCCAATAAATCCTGAATCAGCAAAATGGCGATCACCAGCTCACCGATACGCTTATGATGAAGCACCGTCGTTGGCAGAAGTTTTAAACTGATAATTGTACTGGAGAAAATTAAAGTCGCACCGATAATAAAGCCCTCGGCGCCAAAACCAAATCCATAACAGACGACGACGGTAACAATAACAAAGACAACCGAGCTGACCAGGCACACAAACAAGGACTTACCCAACACGCGCAACATGCTTTCAATCTCAAGGTTCAACCCCAGTAAAAACAACAGAAACATAATCCCTATATCGGAAATCTCATTGACGGTACTGACATCATCGATCAACCCAAGACCATGCGGACCGATGACAATCCCCAAAACAATATAGGCAACAATAATCGCCTGTCGCGTGTACAGCGCGACTGTCGCCAGCAATGATGCACCAAAAAAAATAAGAAAAAAGACGAAAACCAGACCGTGCACGTTAGCTCTTGAAATTTATTGTTATTGCTCTACATTATAACTGAATATAGATGGAAAACTGAAACAAAATCAGATAAATCAGATAAATCAGACAAAACGTCCAAGAGTCAACCATGAAAATATCAATGTTTTTACTCTATATTTGTTACCACACTCTGAGGAAATTGCCACCTCTTGTTTTTCCTAATGATTCACAACTCACCGCTGTCATCCACATAGAGAAGCAGACGGGTTTTTTTAACCGATCTTAATGTGAAATGCTCAAACACACGTTTATAATCGCCAAGCTGTTCAGAAGCATAATTTGCCAACACGACGATGCGTATCTCGGCAGGAAAATAATAAAGTATGATTTTATCATTTAATACAGCATCGTCTAAACCATGTTTAGCCAGGTGAGCTTTCAAGGCGGTGACGATCTCGGCGCGTGATGGCGGCAGCTTTTCAAGTGCAGAAATCTCCTCAGGATGTTCAACGACATCAACATGAACGGTGATATCTTTCATATTTTCGATATGATGAACGATAACACTTCTGACCTTCTCGGCAATGTAATGCCCCTCGGAGGCTGAAATGCTTCGATCGACCAGAATATGCACATCCAGCATAATCTTCCCAGCCATCTTTCGCGTTCTTAAGCAGTGGTAACGACGCACACCCTCAACAGCGTTGATAAGCCGATCAATCTCTGATAATGTTGCTTCATCAACGCCCTCGTCAATCAGTTCATTCAAAGAGCGATAACCCCAGCGCGCCCCCATTTTAATAATCAGATAAGCGACGATAATCGCCGCCAGTGCATCCATCCAGCCAAAGCCAATGATGGCACCAAGGATACCAAATAGAACAATTGCCGATGACAACATATCAGAGCGATGATGCCAGGCATTGGCTCGAATGAGATCTGACTCGATGCGATTACCGACATGAAGCGTATAGCGAAACAGCCACTCGTTGGCAAAAATAGAAATAAGGGCGGCATAAAGCGTAAATTGATCGGGCGTTTTCGCCTCCCCAGCAAGCCAGTTATCAACCGCATGCCAGGCAATGGCGATACCGACGACGACAAGAACAACGGACAAGACCAGGGTTGCTAGTGTCTCAATGCGCTCATGACCATAAGGATGATCGTTATCGGCGCCCTTGTTGGCGTGTTTGGCGGCAAATAACACCATCACATCGCTGATCAAATCGGAAAATGAATGAATCCCATCGGCAAATAAAGCCGGAGAGTGCCCAACGATACCAATGATCACTTTTAATATCGCTAAAGCTGTATTGACAATCATGCCGATGAGTGTGACCTTTCGGGCAACATGATAACGGTTTTGATCTATTGTCTTCATTATTTGACTCATTTATTCTATGACTTTTACCCGAAGGCTATCATGCGCTTCATTGATATCATAAGCATAACGCCAAATTCACAGCTGTATAGTAAAATCAAACAAAACCAGTGAAAAGTGCATGAAGCAGGAATCATTCCCATTTAAATTACACAATGATTCACTTTATGTTAAAATTTAGGCATAATGCCCCACAGTTAACAACGAGAATTCAATGCTCATGCAACACATACGAAATTTTTCTGTTATCGCCCATATTGATCATGGCAAATCAACACTGTCTGATCGATTCATTCAGATATGCAAAGGGCTCACGGATCGCGAGATGAAAGAGCAGGTGCTCGACTCCATGGATATCGAGCGCGAACGCGGCATCACCATCAAGGCGCAAAGCGTGACGCTCAATTATACAGCAAGAGATGGTAAAACCTATCAGCTTAATTTTATCGATACACCAGGACATGTCGACTTCTCCTATGAGGTCTCTCGCTCCTTAGCGGCCTGTGAAGGCGCCCTTCTGGTTGTCGATGCCGCTCAAGGCGTTGAGGCGCAAACGGTTGCCAACTGCTACACCGCTATCGAGCAGAACCTTGAGGTCATTCCGGTGTTAAACAAGATTGATCTGCCTTCTGCCGAGCCTGAGCGCGTCAGCGAAGAGATTGAAGATATCATCGGCATCGATGCCGTCGGAGCAACCACATGCAGCGCCAAAACCGGCATTGGCGTCGAGGATGTGCTCGAGGATATCATCAAAAAAATCCCACCACCAACCGGTGATATCGAGGCTCCACTTCAAGCCTTGATCATCGATTCCTGGTTTGATGCCTATCTTGGTGTTGTTTCTTTGGTACGCATTCGCAACGGCCAGGTCAAGGTCAAAGACAAGATTAAAATCATGTCAAGCGCTCAATCCTACCAGATCGATCAGCTTGGCGTGTTCACGCCTAAAATGAAAAAACTCGACAAGCTAAGCGCAGGCGAAGTCGGCTTTATCGTCGCCGGTATCAAAGACATTCATGGCGCCCCGGTTGGTGATACGATTACACTGGCTCACAATCCTACCGATAAACCGGTTCCAGGCTTTAAACGAGTCCAGCCGCAAGTCTATGCCGGCATGTTTCCGATCGATGCCGATGAGTATGAAAATTTTCGTGAAGCCCTTGAAAAGCTGAGCCTAAACGATGCCTCCCTGTTTTTTGAACCGGAAGTCTCTCAGGCCTTGGGATTTGGTTTTCGCATCGGCTTTCTAGGGCTTTTACATATGGAGATCATTCAAGAGCGACTGGAGCGGGAATACAACCTTGATCTTATCACCTCGGCACCGACTGTCATCTATAAAGTGGTGATGAAAAACGGTGAAGAGCTTGATGTTGATAATCCCTCAAAACTGCCGGAGCCTTCTGCCATTCTTGAAGTCAAAGAACCGATTGTTCGCGCCTCTATTTTAGTCCCACAGGAATATGTCGGCGCCGTTATCACCCTATGTGTTGAAAAACGCGGCATTCAGGTTGATATGAACTACATGAGTCGCCAGGTTTCAATCGTCTATGATATCCCGATGATCGAGGTGGTATCTGACTTTTTTGATCGTTTAAAATCCGTCTCTCGCGGCTATGCCTCACTCGATTATGAGCTGCAGCGCTATGAAGCCGCCAACATGGTCAGACTCGATATTCTGATCAACGGCGAGCGCGTCGATGCACTGGCAAGCATCGTTCACAAAGATCAAGCCACCTATAAAGGGCGAGACCTTGTCGAACGCCTTAAAGAGCTTATTCCACGTCAGATGTTTGAAGTCGCCATTCAGGCAGCCATCGGCGGCGCAATTATTGCCAGAACAAATGTCAAAGCGCTGCGCAAAAACGTGCTGGCCAAATGTTACGGTGGCGATGTGTCGCGCAAACGCAAATTGCTGGAAAAACAAAAAGCCGGTAAGAAACGCATGAAACAAGTCGGCAACGTTGAGGTACCACAAGAGGCCTTCTTATCCGTGTTAAAGAAAAAATCCTAAAGATCATGCTTATGAATGAAAACACAAAAGTCATCGTCGGCGTCTCCGGCGGTGTCGACTCTTCTGTCGCCGCCTTATTACTGAAAAACCAGGGTTTTGATGTTAGCGGCGTGTTTATGAAAAACTGGGAAGAAGACGATGATGAAGAATACTGCTCGGCCGCTGAAGATATCAAAGATGCCGCAGCCATCTGTCGCCATATCGGCATCGCCTTTAACAAGATCAATTTTGCTGCTGAATATTGGGACTATGTATTTGAATATTTTCTTGAAGAATACCGCGCTGGTCGCACTCCCAACCCAGATATTCTCTGCAACAAAGAGATCAAATTCAAGGCATTTCTGGACTATGCCAGAATGCTTGGCGGACAATTTATCGCCACCGGTCATTATGCCAGAAAACGCACGCTTGAAAATGGCGAGCATCAACTGCTCAAAGGGCTTGATCACAACAAAGATCAGTCTTATTTTCTCCATGCCTTATCTCAAGAACAACTCGCCTTTGCCCTCTTTCCTATCGGTGAACTTGAAAAACCTGCTGTGCGCGCCATCGCCAGAGAAAATGAACTCATTACTCACAGCAAGAAAGACAGTACCGGCATCTGCTTTATTGGAGAACGCCGGTTTAAAACTTTTTTAAACCGCTACCTGCCGGCTCAACCCGGTGAAATACAAGATGAAAATGGCATTGTTATCGGCCAGCATGATGGGCTTATGTATTACACTATCGGCCAACGCCAAGGGCTTGGTATCGGTGGCGTCAGAAATCGCCCAGAGATTCCGTGGTTTGCCGCGGCTAAAGATCTTAAGAAAAATGTGCTGATAGCCGTGCAAGGACATGATCATCCGCTGCTGCTAAAATCTGAACTCACTGCTATTAAACTCAACTGGATCAAAGGGCAGCCACCAACTGAACAATTCGAATGCACGGCCAAAACCCGTTATCGACAGCCTGATCAGGCATGTCGGGTGATGCTCAACAAAGCCGGTGATGCTCATGTTTTATTCTCTCAGCCACAACGCGCCATCACCCCAGGACAATCGGTTGTATTTTATGATGGCGAGGTTTGTTTAGGCGGCGGCATTATTCAATAGTCATGCTTTATTTTCTCTCTCAATAAGCACCATATTTACTCAAACTATCATCATTTTTAGATCAAGAAATATTCAAAATTGATCCATATCAAATCAACCTCAATGATTATGGCAAATATTCGTCAAGACATTTTCATCAGCTGTTAATCACCATAAAATAGAGTTCAGATGAAAAAGATGTTGAGTCTGTTTATTAAAAACACTTTCTCAATAGAAAAACAATGAGGTATTTAGACTATGAATGAAATAACTACTTTCCATGCGGGTCGATGGGTTGATGAGATCGATGTGCGTGATTTTATCCAAAAAAACATCGTCCCTTATGAAGGAGATCATCATTTTTTGCAACCAGCCACAGAAGCGACTAAAAAATTGTGGCAGATGCTGATGGCGTTAAGAAAACAGGAAATTGAAAATGGCATTTTGGATGCCGAAACCGTCGTGCCATCCGATCTGACTTCGCATCGCCCAGGCTATATTGATCAATCCTTAGAAAAAATTGTCGGCCTTCAAACCGATAAACCACTGAAACGCGGCATCATGCCAAAAGGTGGAATTCGCCTGGTTAAAAAAGCACTGGAGAGTTATGGATATGCACTTGATCCGGTGACCGAAACTATTTTCAGCAAATATCGTAAAACCCATAATGAAGGCGTGTTTGATGTCTACACGCCCGAGATGTTAGCCGCTCGAAAAGCCGGTATTATCACAGGGCTTCCCGATGCCTATGGTCGAGGTCGCATCATCGGTGACTATCGTCGAGTTGCTCTCTATGGCGTTGACAGACTACTCAAAGAGAAACACGCCGAGCAAACCTCAAGCAATAATAAAGAGATGTCTGAGGTCATCATCAGACAGCGTGAAGAGATCGCCGAGCAGATCAAAGCCTTGAGTGATCTTAAAACCATGGCACTGGAGGCCGGTTTTGATATTTCAAAACCGGCACAAAATGCCCAGGAAGCGATTCAATGGCTCTATTTTGGCTATCTGGCGGCGACGAAAGAAGCCGATGGTGCTGCCACATCATTAGGTCGAGTATCGAGCTTTATCGATATCTATCTTGAAAATGATATCAATAAAGGTCGATTGACCGAATTACAAGCCCAAGAGCTGGTTGATCACTTCATTATGAAATTAAGAATCATCCGCTTTTTGCGTCCCGAGGAATACAATCAACTGTTCTCAGGCGATCCGACCTGGGTGACTGAAGCCATTGGTGGCATGTCAGAGGATGGAAGAACTCTGGTAACCAAAACCAGCTTCAGATTCCTGCATACCCTCTATAATTTGGGAGCGGCTCCTGAACCAAATCTGACCGTACTGTGGTCTGATAGACTGCCTGAAACCTTCAAGCGTTATTGCGCTCAGGTCTCTAAAGACACCAGTGCCGTACAATATGAAAATGACGAGCTGATGCGCCCTAAATTCGGGGATGACTATGCCATTGCCTGCTGTGTGTCCGCCATGCGCATCGGTAAGCAGATGCAATTTTTTGGTGCTCGTGCGAATCTGGCGAAGGCATTGCTTTATGCGATAAACGGCGGTGTTGATGAAAAATCAGGTATTCAGGTGGCACCAAAGATGGTCAAAATTGAAGACGATTATCTTGATTTTGAAAAAGTCTTTGCCAATTTTGAAGTCATCACCACATGGCTGGCCAGACTCTATGTCAATACTCTCAACGTCATTCACTACATGCATGATAAATACAACTATGAACGCATCTTAATGGCACTGCACGATAAAGACATCTATCGCACCATGGCCTGTGGCATCGCTGGACTTTCCGTGGCTGCCGACTCACTATCCGCCATCAAATACGCTCGCGTCAAGCCAATTCGAAACGAGGCCGGTCTTGCCGTTGATTTTGCCATTGAAGGCGAATTTCCAAAATATGGCAACAACGATGATCGCGTCGACAGCATTGCCAAAGAATTGGTTGATCGCTTCATGGATAAATTAAGACAAAACCCAACCTATCGGGATGCAACACCTACCCAATCTGTGTTGACGATTACCTCCAATGTCGTCTATGGCAAAAAAACAGGCTCCACGCCCGATGGCAGAAAATCCGGTGAACCCTTTGCTCCAGGCGCCAATCCCATGCACGGTCGTGACACCCATGGCGCCATTGCCTCTTTGGCTTCTGTTGCCAAGATCAGCTACGATTCAGCCGAGGACGGTATTTCCAATACCTTCACCATCGTGCCAAAAGCACTGGGTAAGTCTGAAAGCGAACAAGTCAACAACCTGGCTTCACTGCTCGATGCTTATTTCACCGATGGTGGTCATCACTTAAATGTCAACGTGCTTCAGCGCGACATGTTGCTTCACGCCATGGAACATCCTGAAGAATACCCACAGCTGACGATTCGAGTATCCGGTTATGCGGTTAATTTTGTCAAGCTGACTCGTGAGCAGCAACAGGATGTCATCAACCGCACCTTCCACCAGCATATATAAAAGGCAGGGTAATAGTATGAGCCAAGATAATAGCGTGATTGAGGGTCGAATCCATTCGACCGAGAGCTGCGGTACTGTTGATGGTCCGGGAATCCGCTTTATCGTATTCACCCAGGGTTGTGCGCTTCGATGCCTTTATTGCCATAACCCGGATTGTCAAGCCATCGATCAAGGAAAAGCCATCTCAGTTGATGAGATCATGACAGAAATTCGAAAATATAAAACCTATATGCGCCTATCAGGCGGCGGTGTCACCGTCTCCGGTGGTGAGCCAAGTCTGCAACCTCAGTTTGTGTGCGAAATTTTCAAACGCTGTCACGATGAAGGCATTCATACGGCTTTAGACACCTCAGGTTGCATGAGTCTATCCATCGCTCGGAAAGTCACCGAGTTTGCCGATCTGATCCTTTTGGATATCAAAGCCTTCGACAGCAATGTCTACTACCAGCTCACCCACGCTCCACTTGAACCGACTTTACGCTTCGCTTCTTATCTCAATCAGCTTAAAAAGCCGATGTGGATACGCTATGTTTTGGTGCCAGGCATCAATGACAATCTCAACGATATCGCCAGGATGGCCGATTATCTGGCTCAATTTAGCAATATTGACAGAATCGAGGTTCTGCCTTTTCACAAACTCGGCGAATATAAATGGAAAGAACTAAAGATGGAATACAAACTTAGCAATACCGAGCCGCCATCGGCGGATTTAGTCGAAAAAGTCGAGCGAATTTTCTCTCGAATCAACACTTTACAGAGTGCTTAAGCGCCGCCTTAACAAAACCCTCAAACAGACGATGACCATCTCTTGGGGTCGAGCTGAATTCCGGGTGAAATTGGCAGGCAACAAACCATGGATGATCGGCAATTTCAACCATCTCAACCAGCTTATAATCCTGTGACTTACCGCTGATGATCAAACCGGCTTCTTCCAGCTGTTTCACATAGTTATTATTGACCTCATAACGATGGCGATGACGCTCGGAAATATCGGCCATGCCATATATCTTATGCGCTTTCGTACCCTCGATCAGATGACAAACCTGCGCACCCAAGCGCATGGTTCCACCGAGATCCGAGCTCTCGCTTCGCTTTTGAAACTCACCATCTTTAGCCTGCCACTCGGTGATCAACCCGATCAAAGGATGCGGTGTCGTTTTGTCAAATTCAGTGGAATTGGCCTCGACCAACCCCAGCACATGACGCGCATATTCGATGACGGCAACCTGCATTCCAAGGCAGATGCCAAGGTAGGGAATCTTATTTTCCCGCGCATATTGAACGGCCTTGACCTTACCCTCGACGCCGCGATGACCAAAGCCACCTGGCACCAATATGCCATCGACATCAGCGATGATATCGGCAATATTCACCTCCGAGTCTTCCAGCTCCTCGGAATCGACAAAGCGGATGTTGACTTTCGTGTGTGTATGAATACCGGCATGAAACAGCGCCTCATTCAGTGACTTATAGGCCTCTGTCAACGACACATATTTGCCGATCATGGCAATGGTAATCTCATACTCGGGATTTTCGATAGCCTCAACGACACGATCCCACTGGCTTAAATCGGCCGACTTAACATGGAGTCCAAGCTGGCTGACCACACAGACATCAAGCCCTTGATCGTGATAGCGACGGGGAATCTCATAGATGCTTTTGACATCTTCGGCGGCAAACACAGCCGATTCAGCAACATTGGTAAACAGGGCAATTTTGCGTCTTTCGCTGTCACAGAACGGCACCTCACAACGACAAACCAGTATATCGGGCTGAATACCGATGGATCGCAATTCCTTGACCGAATGCTGAGTCGGTTTGGTTTTAAGCTCGCCGGCAACTTTGATATAAGGCAGAAGCGTCAAGTGTAGAAAAATAGCGCGCTGTTTTCCCAGCTGCTGCGCCAGCTGTCTTATCGCCTCAAGAAACGGCAGCGACTCGATATCGCCAACCGTACCACCGACTTCGACGATGGCGACATCAATTGCCTCATCGACACCGGCCATAATCTTGTTTTTGATCTCATCGGTGATATGCGGAATCACCTGAATGGTACCGCCGAGATAATCACCACGACGCTCTTTCTTGAGCACATCACGATAGACTCGGCCGGTGGTAAAATTATTGCGCTGCGTCATTTTAGTACGCAGAAAACGCTCATAATGCCCAAGATCGAGATCGGTTTCGGCCCCATCTTCGGTGACAAAGACCTCTCCATGCTGAAGCGGACTCATGGTCCCTGGATCGATGTTGATATAAGGGTCGAGCTTCATCAGTGTCACATTGAGGCCGCGACATTCCAAAAGCGTAGCCAAAGAGGCGGCGGTTATACCCTTGCCAAGCGAGGAGACAACACCACCGGTGACAAAAACAAAACGGGTATGCTGATTGTTGAGTGTGAACATAGATTGAATTTACATTAATTAATCTCATTAATGTTGAGAAAGCATATCAAAAAGGTGTGGCTTATGCCATTAAAATTTGCACCACCGGAACGTTTATGTCTATTTTACACTTACTCACTTTCATCATCACGATGCTTCAACTGAGATTTTAGCGACTCAAGCGTGATAGTTGCCGTGCCATCTTCTCCACTTTTTGCTCTTAACTGCGCTGGGCGCTCACCATAGCCATAGACTAACTCATAGCCGATGCTCATCCCTGTTTTTTCAAGTCGCTGACAAAATGTCTGCCAGCGCCCTTTCCCTGTCAACGTTTTACGCATTCGGGTATCGGCCAGTGGCTCATCGATATCACGAATATCTTGAACCAATCGCTGAATATGATCGTATTGAAGCCTCATGATCTCACCGTCGACTACCGCATTTGAGAATTGATTTTTCAGCAACATATCGCCAAGATCATGCATATCCAGCATCTGATTGATATGCGCCATGCCATCTGCCCGACCCCAGGCCTTGGCAAATTCCGCCAGTGTCGATGAGCCAAAACTGCTAAACAGCAGCATACCGCCGGGGCGTAAGTACCGATGGTAATCAGACAGCCGCTGATGGATATTCTCATGGCGATGCAACTGACAATTGGAAATGATAATATCGCTATCAAAAGACAGTCTCTCATCCAGACGTTCTATCTTAAAATGCCGACAGATCTCCTCTTTCTGCTTTTGAGTGAAGACTCCCTCGAGAAAGACTCGTTGAGGCTTTAGCCTTATAAATAATAAACGATCGATCAGGCGAGATGCCGCCTCGTTAAGCACAAATGAATTCGACTGGCAATTTTTGCCCATTGCGGATAACTTTTTAAATAAGTGATAGTCAAACATAAGCGACCTCAAGCATGAAAATGCCAAACATTGTAAATCAATTGCCGAGGATTACCAAATCCTGTGCCAACTATTTGCGGGTAAAGCGGCTGACAAAAACGACTGCTGATTTTATCGGCTCATTTTTCAGCACCAGCTGCTATCTGTGCAAACAGCCCACAGGCCAGCTTACCTGCCCATCCTGCCAGAGATCCATCGAAGAGAATATCTCTATTCGTATGAGTCGACTCAAAATCAGCGCCTCCATTGCCATTCCCATATACAGCCTAAGCCTTTATGAGGGATTTATAAAACAACTTCTCAACCAGTTTAAATTTCACAAAGATCCACTGGCCGGCAAGATTCTCACCTCTGTGTTCAAGCATGGTTTTAGCCAAATTCACACTCTCAATGATATCGACACCATCATCGCCGTCCCCATCCATCGCTGGCGTTATTTATACCGCGGCTTTAATCAATCTTATATTCTTGCTCGGTCACTCGCCAATAAAAAACAGCGCCGCATCAGTCACTGTCTTTATCGCCGCCATTACACACCACCACAGGTCAGATCTACACTGATTGCACGCAAAACACAACTGATTGACGTCATGGCACAAAAAAAACCGATCAAAAGCCAACACCTGCTCATCGTCGATGATGTGATTACCACCGGATCCACAGCCAGATCGGTGCTACTGACATTGATCAACAATCCCGATAATCATATCGACAAAATAAGCGTATTACTGCTTTGTCGGGCGAGATGAATAAAAACAGGAAAAAGGATATTGTCCACATTCCACAAGCTGAATTTTTGCGCCACTAAAAATATGAAAATTCCGAAATATCTGATTATTTATGTTTAGAAAAAATAAACTTCCGTGGCGGAGAGAGAGGGATTCGAACCCTCGATGGAGTGTTTAGCCCCATACTCCCTTAGCAGGGGAGCGCCTTCAGCCTCTCGGCCATCTCTCCGCGTTTGGATGCTTGATAATTTAACGTCTGCGCCCTGGTATGTCAAGCGCTAAATTCAATTTTTCTTACTATTTTTACTCTTATTCGCCATCGACGCCGAAATTATGTTCACCCTTTATGCGCACATAGATCTCTTCGCGATGTACAGAAACGTCCTTAGGGGCATTAACACCCAATCTGACCTGATTTCCCTTCACACCTAAGACTGTAACCGTCACCTCATCACCAATCATTACCGTTTCACCAATTTTTCTGGTTAGAATCAACATATTGCTTGCTCCTTTTTATTTAATTTGTATCTTCCAGCTTTTAAACCGTTCTATTCATGTCATAAAAAGCCAAATTGATCCTTCACAACTCAAACGTCCAAAAAGTACTGTATCGCTGGAAATAAATCCAGCAAATACTAACATTTCACTTTATTTTGAGTATAGATCTTTTTGCACTTTATTCAAACAGTGTGATTTTAATCAAATCTGACAAAAAATCCACAGTTTTTTATACAAAAATTTTCTATTGTAACAAAACCGTAACAAATGCTGTTTATACTCGCACTGTCACAATATGCATTTAAGGTAATAGTTATGAGCGAACAAGTTGAGATTGATCCCTCACAAAAATTCACTCGTCATCACTTTAAAATCTGGTTTCTCTCTGCCATGGGCGTGTTCATGGATGGTTTTGATCTCTTTATTATCGCCGTCGCCATTCCCCTTATTGCACATCAATGCATCAGCGATCCCGCTTTTGCCGGTCACTTTTATGGTGGTTCTGGCACAGAACTGGCAACTCTACTGGGGCTAATCGGTGCCGCAACCCCCATTGGGGCTATTTTTGGCGCTGCCATATTTGGGCGTTTTACCGATAAACTGGGACGAAAAGCCATCTTGATATTAAGCATCGTCTTTTTTGTTATCTTCACTGCCGCTTCTGCCATCGCCTGGGGACCTATCAGCCTCATCGTCTTTCGCTTTCTTTTAGGCATTGGCATTGGTGCCGATTATCCAACAGGATCGACCTACGTCTCAGAAACCATGCCTGAACATCTAAAAGGCAAAATGCTAATCGGCAGCTTCAGCTTTCAGGCCATAGGAGCCATCTCAGGCGCCATACTTGGGCTTATTATTTTAGTCACCTACCCTGAAACTTCAAGCTGGCGCTGGATGCTAGGCGCCGGTGTTATTCCCGCTGTCATCGTTTTATTTTTAAGAATGAGTCTGCCTGAGAGCCCGAAATGGCTTGCTGAAAAAGCGGCGGCCGCAACCAGACCTTCAATTGCACAGTCAGCAACGAAGGAAAACATTGAGAAAACCTCTTTTCTATCACTGTTTAATAAAAAATATGCCCGTCGCACCGTTTTGACCTCTACTTCCTGGTTTCTTATGGATGTATCATTATATGGCGTCGGTTTTTTCACACCATTGATCCTGGCAGGATTTGGCAGCCAGAACAGTGACTTTATCGCCCAGGATATTTTTGCCACTTCCAGTGCCATTGCGCTGGATATGTTTCTCATCATCGGCTTTATCATGGCTCTTATCCTGGTCGATCGTATCGGGCGTATACGCCTGCAAAAAATTGGCTTTCTTGGCATGAGCGCAGGCCTTCTGCTGTTAGCCATCTCTACGGTTTATGCCGGGACAATAGCAACCATTCTGCTTTTTGCCGGTTTTATCCTCTTTAATATCATGGTTAACTGCGGCCCAAACCCTACCACTTATATGCTTCCTGCCGAAGTCTTCCCAACAAAAATCCGCGCTACTGGTCATGGCTTTGCCTCCTGCTGCGGAAAAACCGGCGCCGCTGTCGGCATCTTTATCCTGCCGGTACTCAAAGCGTCATGGGGACTTGGTCCAACTATGGTCGTCATCTGCATCACTGCATTTTCAGGCTTTATCATCACCGCATTGCTGGGCATAGAGACAAAAGGGAAGACCTATGAAGAACATTTATCCCCAAAGTCTGCTCATAAACAACACCAGCGACTTAAGTTTGTCAGCGTTGCTTAAGGAAGAAAAAAGGGAATTTATTTCAGACACATTCCTAATGGCTCTTTACGCATTATTCGTTGAAAAGATCATTTATCTAACCCCACCTAACCGTTTTATCGAAATACTCCCTGTATTTCTCACAAAACCCAGCCATTTTCCTATCCGTGGAAAATGTCGTTCAACGGCTCACCGCTTAAGCGCGGCTCGTGATCCGTTTCACCCTTGATCCCAAGGGGAGGGAATGTTTGTCTCCTCTCCCTTGTGTTAAGGGGGAGGCAGGGAGGAGGTTCTACATTGAGTTTTGAATGAAATCCGTATAGAAATACGAGAGAGAAAAATACGATCAGCCTTTTTTCAATGGCACACTGATGGTTGCTTCAACTCGACGGTTGATCGCTTTGTTTTCCTTGTTGGAGTTAGGCACTAATGGCTTGGTATAACCATAACCGACCACCTCAACACCCGTTGCCGGCAGACCTCTTGATACCATATAAGATTTCACCGCTTCGGCACGGTTGACAGACAGCTGCTCATTATAGGCCTTATAGACAGGACCGGTTTTCCCCTGAGAGGCATATCCATTTAGCGTGACATTGGTGATATTATACTGCTGCATGAAGTTCAAAAGATTATCGACAGCGGCTTTTGTCTTATCGGATAAAGCATAACTGTCATAACCAAATTTGACATCAAGGTGCATGGTGACCTTATCACCGCTAACGGTATAACAGCCAACCGATTCACGGATCATCTGGCTGGTTGCCGCCTGACACTCCATCACATTTTTAGGCAGATTATACATGGCATGGTAGTGCGCCTCTCTTTGACTTTGATTCGCACTATAGGCTGCCGTTGCCGCACCACCGAAGTAAAGATTAAAGCCAAGACCGAGATAGCTGGCAACCGGTGTATTATTACCAAAGGCCTGAATGATGCGATAATTCAGTGAGACATCAGCATTGGGAGCCAGATCATATTTCACACCAAGACCGGCATCAATACCTCCGCTGTTATTTGAATTAAATCGTGTGTAGCCGGCACCAACAGCAAGATAAGGTGTAAGCTTGCTGGCATTTGGTACATTCCAGATTCCCTCAAACATAACCACACCGGTGCTGTTTTCCGTTGAGCTAAACAGTCCATTGACCTGAAGACCCAGGTATGGATTTAACTGATAACCCAACACGCCATTAACACCAGGGCCCGAGGAAGTATTTTTATTGTTAAAAACACCTCCAACTCCCATGCCACCATATACCTCGCCTGCATGATTATTCCCTGCGGCAAAAGCGCCACCACACAATGCAACAGTCAACATACCGACCAGCAGTTTTCTTTTCATAAAACGTCTTCCTTAATTTAAATGGTTTAATGCACGATTCCAAGTATAATAAAAATCCAGCATAATACAAATTGATTTTACCGCCTCATCTACAATCACGCTAAAATACGGCTTGACAACCTGAGGTGGCAGAAAACCGCCTGCCCTTTGACCACTTCCTGGCGCTGACCAAAATATTGGCTCAACAGCGAATACCAGTGTGATGGCGCAACGATAAGATAATCACAAATGGTACTTTTTCTCACCAGAGACACAAACTCATCGATATAGTCCTGCTTGTTGCTAAGCGGCGCATCAAAACAGATATTAAGCTCATCCAGCTCGACTTCCTCAGCACCGGCGGCAAAGAAATAGTCCTTGATGATCAGTTGGTCGGGCAGCAGATGGGAAAGCGTATTTAACACCGACTCCAGCGGATAGCATAACACCATATCGAAATGGCGACCGTTGATCTCATCGCTAACAGCTTTATGATTGATTTCAGCGGCATTGACCAGAAAAATAGTCTTATCCTCATCGATGGCATGAGAACCATTACAGCGCCCCAGATAACGAGCCATCTTTTGACGATAATACGTAAATTCCGGTAATTTGAGATCTAATGCCTTGCCTTTTTCATCATTGGTACGAACCTGAAGGATGGCCTTATACAGCGGGTTTTTTTCAAATGCCAGACGCTCTTTCTCACTCATCGGTCCGCCCTGGTAGATCAGTGTCTGTCTGCTGGCCGCCGACAGCCGTTCAAAATAGCTGGCTTTCTTGGCGGCTAGATAACGCTTGGCATCGACATGATAACCAACAAGTGCGGCAATTCGCTCACCAAATCCATATTCCATGGCAAGCCTCGCGCCGATCCATTCATGATTGATGGCACCGTATTGCCCCATCTGTGGCTGCACGGTTTTATAGGCATAATGACCGATATCATGCAATAGTGAGGCCAACTGAACCTCGATACCGTGTCCTGCTGTTTCGGCAAAATATGCCGCTTGTAGACCATGCTCAAACTTGGAAATCACCTCTCCAAGATAAGGAGCATTACCATTTAAACCAATGGCTGTAGCGGCGCGATGCAATTGAAGACCCAATCCGTTTGCTTCACAAGATTCCATAACTTTACGACTCCATTAACGGTTAAGACCCTGAGAGTGTAGCAAAGAAGTATTACCGATTTATGACATATTTTACGATTTCTATCCTTTATTCTGAATTAAAGGCTGATTTCTGATGTATAATAAACGCATGAAAAATAAAAGTTCTTTTAGCACTATGCGCCTTTCAAGATTCTATTTCCGTGACATAGACTCACAAACCTCAAGCGTTGAACTGTCAGCAGATCTCTGCCATTATCTCAACCGTGTACTGAGAGCCAAAACCGGGCAAAAACTCGTGCTATTTAACGGGAAAGACGGCAAGGAATATCATTGCCAGATTGCGCATATCGAAGCAAAATCTATCACTGTGAACATCGAGCAGATCACCACAGCCGCAGACGATTCACCGATTGACATCACCATTGCCCAGTCCCTGACCAAAGGCGATAAGTTTGAACTGATCATTCAAAAAGCCACCGAGCTTGGTGTCAGCACCATCATACCTGTTATCAGCGAGTGCTGTGATGCTAAAATCAACGACAAATCCATCACTCACAAACTGGAACGCTGGCGCAAAATCGCCGTCGCCGCCGCTGAACAATCGGGGCGTGTTACCCTTCTTGATATAAAGACTCCCATATCACTTACTGATTTTGTGAACGATTACCGAGGACTTGGCATCACCCTATCACCCCATGCCCAACATAATCTTCATCAGCTGAAACAGCAGCACCCTGAGTGCAGATCATTTTCTATTCTTATCGGTCCGGAAGGTGGCTTGAGCGATAAAGAGATTCAACAAAGTACCGATCATGGTTTTGTCCCGATCACCCTGGGCAGACGAATTTTAAGAACAGAAACCGCGAGCCTTGCCATCAGTAGCGCCTTACAAACCCTATGGGGTGATTTTTAACAGTTCTCTTAGCGTTATTCTCAACCCCTTTCTACTTCCCTTGGACAAAGGGGAGAGCAGGGGTAGGGTTATTTATTTTTCAATTTCACAGAGCCTTAGAATGACTTCAGGATAGAAATCATGCTCGATGGTTTTGATCTTTTTCTCCAGCGATTCCTTGTCATCATTGATGTCAATGCTGATGGCGCGCTGATCGATAATCCGCCCTCCATCTAAGGTCTCATCGACAAAATGCACGGTAGTACCATGCTGAAGGTCTTTGGCATCAATGGCGCGCTGGTGCGTGTTAAGCCCTTTGTATTTGGGTAAAAGCGAGGGATGAATGTTGATGATTTTCCCTTTGAAGCGCTCGATAAATCCGGCCGTCAGTATACGCATAAAACCGGATAAAACGATGAGATCAGGATTAAAAGCTGCGATGACATCGGCGAGTTTTTCATCGTATTTTGCTCGATCTATGCCTTTGTTTTTCGGCAGATAAAGTGTTGGAATGCCGGCTTTTTGTCCTCGGATAAGGCTTTGAGAGTCATGGTCTGAGATGACCAGCGCGATTTCAATATCGTGCTGTTGATGAAGTTTTTCGATCATGGCGCCCAGATTTGAGCCAAACCCGGATGATAGAATAACAAGTTTTTTCATTTACAATCCCAAGTATTCAACATGCGGTGTTGCTTCATCACAGTGATCAATAAAGCCGATCTGCCAGACCTCCTCGCCGCATTGCTTTAAAATTTCCATGGCGGATTTAGCCTCTTTCTGAGAAACAGCCACGATCATGCCGGCACCGCAGTTAAAGGTTTTTAACATATCCTGAGCCAGGATGTTACCCTTGTTTTTAAGCCAGGTGAAAATCTCAGGCAGCTGCCAACTGTCCAGATCAATGACGGCCTTGGTGTGATGAGGCAGCACTCGTGGCAGATTTTCGCTAAATCCACCGCCGGTGATATGGCTTATACCCTTGATGGTCACGGTTTCTTTGAGCTTGAGAATCGATTTTACATAGATGCGGGTGGGTTCAAGCAAAACCTCACCGATGGTGCCACCGCCAAAGGGCATATCCAATGAGCTATGGCTGTCGGTCAGAATTTTTCTCACCAGCGAATAGCCATTGGAATGAACACCTGATGAGGCAAGCGCGATGAGCACATCTCCCTTGTGAATATCATGACCGGTGATGATCTTCGATTTCTCAACGATGCCAACCGAGAATCCCGCCAGATCATAATCACCATGCTGGTACATGCCGGGCATCTCGGCGGTTTCTCCGCCGACCAGGGCGCAGCCGGCGAGTTTACAGCCATCGGCAATACCTTTGATAACATCGGCAGCACTGTCGATTGCAAGTTTGCCTGTGGCATAGTAATCCAGAAAAAATAAGGGTTCAGCGCCGCTAACGACGATATCGTTGACGCACATGGCGACCAGATCAATACCGATGGTGTCATGCTTGTTCATCTTAAAAGCGAGTTTGAGCTTGGTGCCGACGCCATCGGTACCAGAGACCAAAACCGGTTGTTTGTATTTGTGCCATGGTAGCTCAAACAAGGCGCCAAACCCGCCTAAACCGCCTAAAACTTCAGGGCGCATGGTGGATTTAGCGTGAGGCTTGATCTTTTCGACAAGCGCATTACCAGCATCGATATCGACGCCAGCATCGGCATAGTTCAGTGATTTGTTCGACATAGGATTCATCAGTCATTCCGTGATGGCAAACATTATACCATTCATCTCCTGTTTGGCTAGCGGCTTTTTAAGAGGACGAATGAATTAAAAAAGACGCTTTAGGCATTAGTCGTTGAAAATGATAATTCATCTAACTCGAACTGACTATTTTCTGCTCTACCACCAAGGCAATAACCTTCCAACCCGGCTGCGGTACGACAATACTATTATCCGGCGAGGCCACCTGAACCTGCCCTTTTGAATTAATATAAAACAAAGGAATGGCATTGTTATGATGTACCAGATACTGCTCCCAGGTGAAAGCATTACTGATATTGGTCGTTTTAATCTTGGCGCCCTTCCCAATCATTTCTCTCAAATTTTCATAATGCAAATCCCGGCTAAACAATCGTTTCGAATATTTTTTACTGAGATAGGTCAGTTTGGCATGAGACTGATTCTTTGAAGTTGGCAGCGCATAAACTTCATGACGCCCGCCAAATTCACGATAATATTTCACCGATGCCAAAACGTTTATCTCTTCACTGGTTGATAACCCCAACATGCGGCCGATGCCAACCAGATTTAAATGCCAATCGGCATGTTCGGAGATAGAACTGCCATAATAACACTGAAGCCCCATAAGCCTGGCTTGCTGGACATTGCGCCAGGTGGTATCGGTCAGGGTGATATTGATATCATTGTTCTTAAGCTCCAAGGCGACGGCACGCGCCACGGTATTGGCACCAATCATCAAAAAACCGTTGGGTTCAGGCGCTGAAGCACCGATGACCTTTGCCAAAACCGGTGCCGTTAGACTCTGGATAACAACCGTACCCATGATGATCAAAAACACGATCAGCACCAAAAGCTCGCCTTCTGTTCTCATGCCCAGATTCTCTATTACCTTGATTGAAAACAAGGCTGCCACGGCTGCCGCCACAATGCCTCTTGGTGAGATCCAGGCCAACATCATTCTCTCTCGCCATTTCAATCCCGTGGCCATAGTCGAGATAAATGCGCTGATCGGCCTTACCACAAACTGCAAAATCAAAATCAAAATAATCGCCTGATACCAGATATCCTCCAAGTAATAAAAGCTGACATTGGCACCCAAAATAATAAACAGACTGGAGATTAAAATCAGGCTTAGACTCTCTTTAAAATCCAGAATCTCTTCGATGTGGGTATTTTTCATATTGCCAACCATCACGCCCATTACCGTGACGATCAAAAGCCCCCCACCTTCGACGATATGCTCGGCAATGACAAAGCTTGTGATCACCACACTTAAGACAAACATGTTGCTAAGATAATTTGGCACCCACTGGCGCTTCAGTGCCACACCCAGTGCATAGCCAACCAGAATACCTCCCAAGCCACCCACAACAATCACCAACAATATGTGGTAGCTTATGCTCCACAAGGCATCATATTTAGACACCGATAACGCCGTAAACACGACAACGGCTAACAGTGCGCCAATGGGATCGACCAGCATGCCTTCCCAACGGATGATATTGGCGAGTCTTGGACTCGGTCTGACACTTCGTAAAATTGGCACCACCACCGTGGGACCGCTGACACAAGAGATAGCACCGATTAACGCCGATATCTGCCACGACAGATTAAAAATCGCATGCACAAACAATGTCGTTAAAAAGGCGGTAATCAAAAGTCCGATTGAGATGAGGTTTCTCACCGCTCCACCGACTCCTTTGATCTCACTGAATTTAAGGCTCATGCACCCTTCAAACAGAATAATCGAGACACAGATCGAAACCAGCGGATAAAGCATGCTGCCAAAAAGTTTAGTCGGCGCCAGAAACTGCAAATCCTCTCCCAGTAAACTGCTTGAAACCGGTCCCAGCATGATACCGACAACGAGCAAAAATAAAATCGCCGGCAACCGCAGTTTCCATGCCAACCATTGACAGGCAAAACCCAACAACAAAATCGCCATAAATACCAAGGGAATATAGCTACTGGTCAAAAAAAAGTTGGTCGACGGCTCAATCATGTCACCCCTTGCAAATCTATTTCTGATCTATCTCATTGTAATTGAGTCGAAAATTTTAACAAGGGTTATTTTGAAGCAGACAAAACAGTGCAAAACATATGAGTAATGATATAATGGTCGCACTTAAGAATCATTCTCATTAACACATGACCACACAAAAACAGCCTTCCGAGTGCACGGTTTTAGAAAAAGCGCAGAAGCTTGGCATTCAAAACATCAAACGCCATATCTTTATCTGTGCCGATCAAACGATTGATAAATGCTGCAACCGCGAGAAAAGCCTGGAATCTTGGAAATATTTGCAGAAACGATTAAACGAGCTTGGATTGGCGCAAAACGGTGAGGTTTATCGCACCAAAGCCAACTGCCTGCGCATCTGTCAAAACGGCCCAATCGCTGTTGTTTACCCGGATGGCGTGTGGTATCACTCCTGCACACCAGAGGTTATCGAGCGCATCATTCATGAGCATTTAATCGGTGGCAAACCGGTGACAGCGTTTCAAATCGCTATTTGATCGTTTATTTTAAACTATTTTATAAATTATATTTATTATTTAAGCTGAAAATAGTTCAATGTAAAAACAAAGACCATGAGCATTTCAAAATCAGATCAGTAAATAATCTACATATTTATCGTAAATCACAATACCAAAGCCGTCACTATCCATACCAATCCACCACTTACCACATGGATCACCGCCAAGCGGTGATGACGGTCGTTGCAATACGATACAGCTGCCATTGTGAATCCGATGAGACAACACCACTCTCAAGCGTCATCTCCATACCAACACTCGTCAGCTCCACACCAACACTCGTCATTCCCGCGTAGGCGGGAATCCACGCTACTATGGTGACGGCATGATAACATTTACGGCTCACCATTTACTGAAAACTCCCCATTTTTAATAATTGCCTCTTGAGGCAGTGATTTCAATG
>JBMSHD010000011.1:0-29289 GCA_049416425.1 Francisellaceae bacterium
TTGGAAGATATTTCGCCATGAAAAAAAGGAAGTTATTTTGCGCGCGTTCCATATGAGCTTATATTATATATTTTTGATATTTGTCGTTGCATTTATTTCTTTCATTTTACAGAATTGGCTGAATCAACAAGGCATTATTAAAGCTGGCGTAAAAAGATCAACAACAATACTAGCATTTACTCCCTTAGCAACAATAGTATGCCAATATGTTTTTTTAGGGCAAAGTTCTTTAAGTTGGGTATTATTATCAATGGTTTGCTTGCTGATAATAGGTTCAAAAAAGATGAGATTTGATCAATTAGTATGCGGCATGAGGTCACCTGTGAAGTTTAAAGACTAATTCGCCAGTGGCAAACTAAATCGCATCTTGTGATAGAAATAAATTTAAACTAAAACAGAAGGCGTAGCTTCCTTCGGAGTCATAGCCTACTAGCCAGGAGGAAGAAATGAGTGTATAATACGCAGCCAAGACCATCTATGAATCATGAATTAGAATGAATATTAAGAAATATACCGTTTGTGCAATGTATAAATTTGTCACGCTTAAGAACTATGAACAAATGAAGGCACCTTTGTTGGCCGTGATGCAGAGAAATGGCATTCGTGGTACCCTGCTTTTGGCTCACGAGGGTATTAACGGCACGGTGGCAGGCACTGATGAGGCTATTGCTGCGTTATTACAGTATTTAAAATCCGATGAACGTCTTGCCGATATCGATCATAAGGAATCCTACAGCGATGATTTTCCATTTTATCGGGCCAAGGTGAAATTGAAGAAAGAAATTGTCACGCTTGGCGTTAAAGAGATTGATCCCAAGCGTATCGTCGGTACTTATGTGGAGCCAAAAAACTGGAATGCGTTGATTTCAGATCCCGAAGTGCTTGTTATCGATACGCGAAATGACTATGAAGTTGAGATCGGTACATTTAAAAATGCCATTAATCCACATACTGAGACCTTCAGAGAGTTTCCAGATTATGTTGAGAAAAATCTTGATAAAAACAGGCATAAAAAAGTAGCGATGTTTTGTACCGGTGGCATTCGTTGTGAAAAGTCCACGGCTTTTTTAAAACAGCAGGGCTTTGATGAGGTCTATCATTTAAAGGGTGGCATCTTGAAATACCTGGAAGAGGTAGAAGAAAATCAAAGTCTATGGCAGGGAGATTGTTTCGTCTTTGATAATCGTGTCACCGTCTCTCATGGCTTGAAGCAGGGACAGTATGATCAGTGTCATGCCTGTCGTATGCCGATCACTAAAGAAGATAAAACTCGAGTCGAATATATCGAAGGGTTGTCCTGCCATCATTGCCATGACAGCTTAAGCGATGAGCAGAAGGCGCGATTTTCTGAGCGGCAGAAACAGGCTAAATTGGCTAAATTGCGTGGCGAGAGTCATATCGGAGAGGATGCCATTGCCGTGGCAAAAAAGCGCAAACAGCAAAAAATGCTCAAGCGTGAGGAGAATAGAAAAAGAAATTAAGAAAATTTCAATCAATCATTTGACTTAGGCAAATGTTAATACAATGGTTGCATCATCTGCACAATTTGTGGTTGCCTCACTTACGTTATTGATAGTATTACCTTCAGCCGTGACGAGTTCAGCAACACCGATAAATTTGGTACTTAAATCAATACACTGTGTTTTCGTTACTTTTCCCTTTAGCGAAAGTGTGAAACGACTGTTGTTAGCGCTATCAAAACCGACCTCTATGTCATAGCCGGGAATAGCCGTTCTAATGGTGGTTCCTGAGTAATTTTTCTGATCAACAGCGCCAGCATCTATCACGGTTTTATTGTCAATTCCTGAATAATCACCACTGGAAGCATAAAGTGATTTTATACTCTGAGATATCTGCGTGATTTCCTGTACCGTTTGTGTTGTAGCACTGCTGCCGCTGACTCGCCCATACAGCACGATCACACCGACGACGATAACCGCAACTATCGCCAGCGCCATCATAATCTCGAGCAGTGAGAAACCGGATTGTTTTTTCTTGGTTTGCATGTCTTTCATTGTCTAC
Organism: Francisellaceae bacterium; assembly: GCA_049416425.1. Classification (GTDB taxonomy): domain Bacteria; phylum Pseudomonadota; class Gammaproteobacteria; order Francisellales; family Francisellaceae; genus JBMSHD01. The sequence goes on from JBMSHD010000011.1 coordinate 2,023, forward strand.
TCCTTGTGAGTGTGGTTAAGTTGAGTTTCACTTCGTAGTTAAACTTAGACTATCGCTGTTAATTTATCCATAATTTTCAAGGGTTTAGGAAAAAATTTCACAGCTGAAGGGTTGCTTTTTAGAAAGCATTGATGCCGATGGCGTAGATGGCGCTCATAAACATTGACAGATATACTGTGGTTAATACCAGAAACAGGGTGTTGATCAGTGAGAATGATTTTTGAATCTTATCGATTTGCTTATCGAGATAATTATTGGCAAGGTCATAGATGGCGGCTTCCAGTTTGCCGGCGTTGGCATACATGTCGATCAATGAGCAGACATCACGACTGAAGAAGTCAGCACCAGCCAAAGAGGCTCCAGGTGCCACACCATTGTTGAGCATCGTTAAGATGGTGTTGATGAAATTTTTGAGATAATCATTGGCATTGCTTCTTATGGCTCGAAGCGAATAGGTCAGCGAGTTCTTATTGCCGTTTAGCATCAAAGAAAGCGAAATCAGAAATTTCACAGCGATGATCTTTTTATAGATCGAATAAGGAGGGAGGCCATCTAACACCTTAATACGGAATTTATTCGTCATTCTCGGAATGGTGATGATAAAACTTATGATCAAAGCAATGATCATGCCGATGATCAATAGACCATGATCGACAAACCAGTTGTTAAAGGCATCGAATCGGGCGGTGAGATCTGGCAGCATATCTTTAGGGATAGCTGAGGTAATCTGAGGCATAAGGCTTTTAGCAGAATAATACATCATGCCGGCAATACCAAATATATACACCAACGGTTTGGTTAAAGATGAAACGATGGTTTTTTTCAGTCGTTTTAATTTTTGAGAAATTTCAACGACGTTTTTAAGACCATTTCGGATATCATGAGGATCGGAGGCCAGGATAATCATCTCATCTTCAGGGATATAGGGGGATAGTGCCTCGATAATGGTATAGCCTAACTCGGTGAAGCGATAATGAACATCATTGAGTACATCGACCAAGGTAGAATTTTTGTCATAGGCTTTGCGACCATACTTGACATAGCTTTTGCGCATTTGGTCAATGGCATCTTCAACACTAAACTTGGATTCCAGTAGCATCTGAAAGGTATTGTAAAATTCAACACGTTTATTGGAGTTGAACTGAGATTTAATGCCTTTTACTTTAAGAGGGTTATAAAGGCTGATTTTATGTCCAAGTTTATTGGTAGCGGGTTTAAATAAGGCTAGCACTGACATGATCTTCATCCCTTTTGGTTAGATCGGTGAGAATATGGGCATAGAAATCCTGATCGAATAAATCAGACAAGGCTTCTAGATGTAATGGTCCGACCTTGCTTTCAAGAGAGACAGGGCAGATTTGGCCGCTTAGAACCTTGGATAAACCGTGTTCTTTGACGGTCAGGCCACCGCTTAGGCGCCAGGATTTATAAGATTCAATAAAATTTCGTTCCCTGACATTTTTGAGAATATGGGCGTTGGGACGAACAATCTCGGCAATAACCGTTCTGCCGTTGATACCCATATAGCTGCAATGTTGGCATCCCTTGTTGTTGCGAAAGCGAATCTGATTTTTCATCGTTTGATCAAGACTGTAACGTTTAATCACCTGATCAAGGCGTTGTTGAATTTTATGCTGATCTGGAAAATAGAGCATATACTCTTCCAAATCGTAGGCACAGTGTGGGCAGAGTGTGGGCACCAGAGTCTGATAGACTAAAAGCTGAAGATAGTTGGGACTACAGGCCACATCCCGCTCCATGCCGATACCGCACAGGCGCTCGATAATCGCAAGACCATCCTGGGCGTGAATGGTGGATAAAAACAGGTGGCCAGACTGGATGGCTTTCTGTGCGAATTGCGCCGTGTTTTCATTGCGAATCTCGTTACAGTAGATAATATCTGGATCAAGGCGCATCAATGTTTTTAAGCACAGATTAAATTCATGGGTGATCTCACCTTCGCTCATATCGGCCGACTCGTGTACGGTCAGCTGATCGACACCACCAATAATATACTCAACGGGTGATTCAACCGAGATGATCTTTTTTCTGCCACCTGTCGTTTTCATTGTCCCGGTGATAAGACCAGCTAAGGATGTCGATTTACCGGAACCTGTGGTGCCGGCAAAGATAATCCCGCCGGATGGCGCCATCTGCGCTTCTTCCAGCATGTCGATCTGATCTTCGGAATAGCCAAGCTCATAAAGTGGGCGGATAGAAGATTTGTCGGTGGATAAGATACGAAGTGCGACAATATAAGCCGCGGAGGCTTCTTTGACATCATTGTTGTCATTCGACTCAATGGTTGCCGAGGCAAAACGAATACGGTATTTTTTCTGATCGATAATGCGCTCGATGATGGTCTGCTGCTTTTTCTTGCCATCAAAGTACATGTCTTTTTGACCCTCTGCTCCTTTGCCGTTATAAATGGCATTGATCAGATGATTAATATGAATGACATCATAGTTGGCATAGGGCATGATTTCACCATGAATTCGCATGGAGATGATGCCTTCAGTGCCGGTAACTTTGACATGAATATCGGTGGCGTGATTGGCGACGGCGTAGCGAACCAGATTGTCAAACTCAAGCACATAGTGCTCAATGGATTTGCTTTCCTCGGCCTTTTTGACTTTTTGCAGACACTCGAAAATCACCGATGGCTTGACGTAAACACTGCGGTTATTGGTGAGGCCGTAAAAATTCTTAGCCTCGGTTTTAAAACGCGCCAGTCTCGGTTCAATATTTTTCTCAGCACTGCTTGAAATCAAGACGGCAAGAAATTTCTTATCGTCTTTGGTGCGCGCTTCCAGAAATAGAAACTGCTTTGCATCTTCCTCACTCAAACGCAGCGGGGAGTTGTGTTCACAAAACAGAATGCGGCTGGCTTTAAAATCCAGATCGTCATAGCTCTCCACAGCATCTTGTGTGCCATGAAAGCGGGCGTTAATCGGAACCAGATTCTCATCATCGGCCGTCGTCGAATTGTTCTCACTGCTTTTACGATTAAAGCGTGACATAAAAGAATTAGAGGATTTCATATTCACTGCCTCCATTGTTTGTGGGTTGATAGTTGGTTGACGCATGGCGGTATGAAGCCGGAACAACATTAAAGTAAACCGTCTTTATGCCGTGAGTGCTGAGGTTGATAAAATCAACATGATCAATACCGATATGAGAGACTTCCCATGTGTTTTCAAGAACAGAACCTTTTCTGATCTTGGCAGACTGATTATTGTAATTGATTTCTGCATTTAGATCGTCAACAGGACCCATGATCTGCAGAATTTTAACCTTAAAATCCATGGCAGTATGAGCATTGCTGTTATTGTTTTTTACTGGAGCCTGTGCCTCAAGCTGTGCGGATAGCATATTGGTATGCGCTGCATTTTTGCTACTATCCGTATTTGGTGCCTGCAGAGATTGTAACTTCTGTTCAATCTGTTTTTGTTCCAGTTGGGCATTCAACAAGGCATTTTGCGCCTTTTGCAGATCCATCTGTTGCGAGATGGTTTGCATTTTGTTGAAATAATCTTCTTTTGTCAATACGGTTGACGGGTCAGCGGCAAAGGCCGTACCTGAGATCATGAAACCGGCGAAAACGGCAGTCATAAACTTATTCATAGATAACTCCTTTAAATGTCCAGGTATTAATCTGTGTGTTTTCAAAATTGATATTCAAGGCTGAAATCATCAAAAATGGGATGGTTTTTGCAATGTGATACAGCATCATCAACTGATAGAGTCCACTGCCGGCGACGGTGAGCTCAACCTGTTTAGCCGGTTGATTTTGCTGTTTTGACTTAAGAGGTGTTGTCGTGTATTTTAAGTCATGGCTCTGCAGCTTTGAGATCAGATTAGAAGCTGAAATCAGTCGAGCTTCGGCACTTTTGAACTGCTCAATGGCGTCATTATCGGCCTTATCGGCAGAGGAAGACTCATCAAAATTAACGTAGATATTTGCCGCATTGGCATCATTGGCAACGTCCATTCTAAGGGCATGAAGCGAGCTGTTTAATTCTAATAGATTATTGAGCGTGGCATAGGATTGACGTTGATATTTCAGCGTAAACACATGGTTTTTCTGCATCTCAAACTGCATCATTTTAAGCTGCCAGCCAAATCCCTGATAGGTTAACTTATCCATGCCGGTTAAAATTCCTGCCAGTTGAAATCCGGCATTTCGCTGTTCCAGATCTTCTAAAAATTGCTGATACTGTGTTTTTTGCTGAACCGTTTGAAACTGTTGAAATTTCATGGCTTTAAGGCGCATCTCGGCGGCATTTTTTTCGGCTTCCTGATGTGCCTGATAGTAATGATAACCCACAGCCGCGGCGGTGATCAGCATTATGATCATGGCGATATAGACAGGTTTTTTATTGCGTTTGATTGACCTTAAAGTAGACTGTCTGATCTGCTTTGCGCTTTGACTGGACAGGGAATCGATCGATATGTCCTTGATGTGGGAAGAAAGATCTGCAAATAAGTCTTTAATCTCATGATCGTCACAATCAAGACCGATAGCGATCTCCTGTTCATCAGCCAGTGTTTTGAAAATCTGTTTTAAATAAGGCAGAAATTCAATCAGCTCGGTTTTATCGGTGATCATATCACCGGAATAGGTGATATCCATCTCGGGTGCCGCATCGATGATGCCATCTTCAAGCAGTTTAGCCGAGGCCTCCGGTGTCGATAACAGCGTTCCGGTATGAACGACAATGCCGTTTTGAACCACACATAACCAGTAGCCTTTTGCCGATGACGGTGACAGAGTGGTCACTTTATCACTGATATAGATAAGACTGTCATAACGATTGGATAATAAAGATGCCAAAGACACTTTGCCGGCGTCTTTTTTATTTTTACTCAATACCCCTTGACTGGAATGCGTACTATAGAAGCCAAGATTGCCCAGATTTTCTTTGCAGAAGTGTTTATAGCCGGGTGAGTAAAACCAGTATAAACCGATGGCATATTGTTGATTTAACATGACGGCAGGCCTCAGTGACTTGAGATAATGTAGGGTGTGACGATGACAACGGTTACCGTGCGCTCATGGTTGGTGGATTTTTTACCACCTAACATCCAGGTGCTGGCCGGTCCAATTGAGTTTGTTCCGCTGTTGTCTGTATTGCTTTGAAAGCCGGCCAAAACGGCAGTTTGTCCTGATTCAAGCGGTACGGTTTGCATAAAGGTTTTATCGCGTGTCTCTGGCAACTCGATGGTATTGGGGTTATCGGAGTCTCCGGAGCTGAAATTCTTCTCGCGCATCGCCAGCAGGGATGAGATGTTAACCGAAAGATTGAGTAAGACCTCATTGCCTTTGATGATCTTTGGCGTCACCACGATAGAATAGCCGGTATGAATCGTGCCGGGTGTGACACTGGTCTGGCTTTGATCGGAGACGGAGCCATCGGAATTGGTCAAGGGGGTGACGGATACCTCTTTGACATAGTCGGTTGAGCGTGAGACCTGAACGGGAACCGAACGGCTGTTGACCGTATAGATTGTCGTTCCGGTGATATAGGTTGTCTTTCCCAGTTTTTGCAGTGCATCAATAATTAATTTTGAGCCGGCAAATGGACCGGTTGCCAGCGAGCCGCTGACCGTGGCGGTCTCAATGGCTGAGGAGAAGGGGTCGGATAACGGGTTGGGAATACTGGTGGTGTTCCAGCTGATTTCACCATCGGTAATTTTATAGAGTGCATCCCAGTCCAGACCATAACTGGCTGAGTTGGCCGATTGTACATCATAGACATCGATACGAATGGCAATACGTTTTCTGGCCGTGCTGTTTAATGCCTTGATATATTGTTCAACTCGGTTCATGGCAGAAGGAATGGCGCTGACGGTAACATAGCCATCTGTCTCGGAGACGATAACTTTGCCTTCGCTGCCAATCATCGCCTGAACTGTAGCTAGAATTGAGTTCCAGGGGTTATTTTTACCTGAAGAATAGCTGGTTGTCGTCTTCTGTGTAGCGGATTGAGTCTGTGCAGAATTGCTTAATGTCATGCTGGTAGATGACTCACCAGAGAGCATATCGATGGCAAATGTTTTGGTTTCATCACGAAAGATCACGACGCTATGATTCGTCTCATCATAGCGCCACCACAGTCCATGGTGTGCCGTAAGCCTATCTAACAATTGAGACAGTTTGCCATTGAAATAAAAGGGTGTCTGGAGTGATTTTATATTTTCAGCCGCCACTTCAGTTTCAGTAGTATTGCTATCTCCTTGAGATAATTGTGTTTGAGCATTGCTTTGAGTAGTCGTTTGACTGTCTTGAGTTTTCAAATAGGCCTTGGCATCATCGGTCATGCGAATATTAATGCCCGTCTGGTTCTCCAATGCATTAACGATATACTGAAAACTTTGATTATTTTTGCTGCTGAAAACAAAACTTTCATCGAATACAGCTGGCAGTTTCTCACTGTTGGTTTTTATCTGAAAGCCTTCTGAAGCAATATAGATTTTATGATTGTAACTGATCAGCGGATTGGGCTGACTTTCATTGACCTGCTTCATAATGGCATTGGTGTTATTAATGTTATTGATGGCATTTTGTGTGGTTTCATTCATGTTAGCACAACCGCTTAAGCCCAGCGCCGTGAGTGATCCTAATGTCAATAAGAGTTTTTTATAAGTAAATTTCATTTTCAGTCTCCTTGATTATGAATTCAGGTTATCTTGTGATGGGATTAAGAATTTGGAGCTGTAGGTGTCTGGCTTAATCAATATGACATTGTTGTCCATGACTTCAGCTTTAATTGGCGTTGGTGTTGATTGCAAAGAGGACAACAGGGTATACAGTGGCCCTTTTTCCGACAGCAGTTGACCAAACAGCACGGCATTTTGTTGAATTTTAAAATCGACTTCGGTCTGATAGTAGATCAGATAACCATTTGCCTTTGCCCAGCGATTTAAGCTGTCTCTTATGGTTTGCCCTTTGATGAGGTAGTAAACATCGGGTATTTTCTGTGAAAGCGCATAGGCCTGTTTGTCTTTGCCGGCAAAGGCAATGACGTTGTCAGACTGATTGATAAAAAAGTCAATGTTGTTAATACTGTGATCCAGCAGTTGTTGTTGCATCAGGGCAGAAAAGCGGATGATATGACGACTTTGCCCAAATGAGTTGATGCTAGAGGCTGGATTGCTTGAGATAGCATTGTGCATATTATCAATCAACAGCTGATAGATGATATTATCGGATTTGCTATCGCCATCGACAGATCCATTGTAGTGTTTATTCTGTGAGATGCTGAAGTTTGGAACATTTTCAAAGACAACCTGTTGTTTATCATCAAACCATCTCTCCAGCGTTTGATAGAGTGTCTGCCCTTTGATGCTGCAAAAACGGTGGCAGCTATCAGCCGGCTTGGTTGTATCTATTTTATGCTGTATAGAGGATTTGCTTGCCATTGTTATAGGCATAACGTTTATATCTGCACCCGTTAAAGTCATCGGTGATTGCGTATCTACTCTATCACCAGGAATTAAAAGGTGCTTGATGTAGATGTCAGAGCCTGAAATGACATTCATCACGGTTGAACTTGCCTCAACGGTCTGTTTTTGTTGGGCGTGTTGGTTCAGCATATTTTGTGAAAATTGCTGTGAATCAGCGACAATATCGTTGGCAAAACCCGAAGCATTTGCATTTGCGCTACCTATTAATAATATAGCAGCACCTACAGCACTCACCAGCCAAGATATTTTTGGATGTTTACTTTCTTTTATTGTCTGTTTCATTCTTTACTCCTTGGTTAAGTTCTAAATCCGCAGCATCTTTGTTGAACATGCTGATCAAATTTGAAACAGATAATACAATAAAAAAGATTGTTTTTTAACCATATATTAGAGAATATCAGAAAATAAAATACTGGAAGTTGATATTATCACTAAAAGATGAAAAAGCTTGTTTTTACAGCAAGCTATGAATAGCTTATAAACGTAAATTTGAATAAATGGAGAATGTTATGAAAAAGCAAATAGCCGGCCTGAGCCTTTTAATGGCAGGGTTTGTCACCACCACAGCCTACGCAGCTTCAGTAGATTTCACCCAAAGTCAAAAAGATGCCATTGGCAAGATTGCGGCTCAGTATATCGTCGATCATCCAGAGGTTTTGCTGGAAGCATCACAAAAGCTGCAACAACAGCAGCGTGATGCTCAGGAAAAAACGATGACGGCCGCCGTGTTAAAGAATCAAGAGGCGTTATTGCACACCAAAACAACACCAAGAGCAGGTAGTTCAGATGCCAAGGTCGCCGTGATTGAGTTTTTCGATTATGAATGTGTCTTTTGTCATCGTGTGGCGCCTGAGGTGCATAAGCTCATGGATAAAAACAAGGATATCGCGTTTATCTTTCAGGAATTTCCGATTTTTGCCAGTCGTTTTGAAGGCTCGAAATTCGGAGCCGAAGCCGGTTTTGCGATCTATAATCTTTATGGCAGTGATGCTTATATGCAATATCATCAGGCCTTGTTTGAAGGCAAAAATGCCAATCGAGACGAGGGCAAGTTGACCAAAGCCGATATCATGGCAGTGATTAAAGAGATTAAAGGCGTCGATGTGACAAAGGTGGAAGATTATATGAGATCAACATCACCGGCGCTTATTGAGGCCTCGATGAAGCTGGGTTCACAAATTGGATTACAGGGTACTCCTGGATTTATTATTATGCCAACAACCGGTGCCACCGAGAAAAATATCGTGGTGATTCCGGGATATGTTGGCTATGAAACACTGCAAAAAGCAGTCGATCAGGTGGAGAATAGCCTCTCTTAAAATGGAAATTTCCCTCCTTTGCCACCCGGCGGCATCATGCCTTTCATTTGACTCATGCCGCGCATGGCACCCATCATTTTGCCGATACCGCCGCCTTTGAATTTTTTCATCATCTTCTGCATTTGCAAAAACTGCTTCAGCAGTTTATTGATATCTTGAACCTGGGTGCCGGATCCTTTGGCAATGCGAAGCTTTCTCGAGCTTTTGATTAACTCGGGTTTTCGCCTCTCAAACGGAGTCATGGAATTGATAATGGCCTCCATCTGAATAAACAGCTTATCGTTGATCTTATCCTGAATGTTGGCGGCCATCTTACCGGTACCAGGCAGCTTATCAAGCATGGAGCCAACACCACCCATTTTCTTCATCTGTGTCAGCTGTTCCTTGAAATCATCGAGTGTAAATCCCTTGCCTTTCTTCACTTTCTTCATCAGAGCTTCGGCTTTGGTTTTATCAACCTTCTGCTCAACCTCTTCAATAAGACTCAAGACATCCCCCATGCCTAAAATGCGCGAAGCGATTCGATCGGGATAGAAGGGCTCCAAGGCATCGCTTTTCTCTCCCGTGCCGATAAATTTAATCGGTTTACCGGTAATCTCACGAATAGACAGTGCGGCCCCTCCTCGGGCATCACCATCGGCCTTGGTTAAGATGACACCAGTGAGCTCCAAGGCTTCGTTAAAGGCTTTGGCCGTGTTGGCAGCATCTTGACCGGTCATGCTATCGACGACAAACAACGTCTCGGTCGGTTTGCTTAGTCTGTGCAGTGCTTTGACTTCATCCATCATTTGCTCATCGATATGCAGCCGTCCAGCAGTGTCGATAATCAAGACGTCCATGACGCGTTGCTTGGCTAGATCCAGTGCGGATTTAGCGATATCGAGCGGATTTTGTTCGGCAGTCGATGGGCAGATATCAATCTCCAGACTGTGCGCTAGAGTTTCTAATTGCTTGATGGCAGCAGGTCGATAGACATCACAGCTGACGACCATGACTTTCTTTTTTTCTTTCTCTTTTAAGAATTTGGCAAGCTTTGCCGTCGATGTCGTTTTACCCGAGCCCTGAAGACCCGCCATGAGGATAACAACAGGGGGTTGTGCTTTTAAGTTGAGCGATTCATTTTTCTCACCCAGCGTGTATTCCAGTTCGTCTTTAACTAAAGCGATAAACGTCTGACCTGGAGTCAGGCTGGTTCGTATCTTCTCACCGAGTGCCTCATCACGTATGCGTTCGATAAAGTTTTTCACCACAGGAAGAGCAACATCGGCCTCCAAAAGTGCCATGCGCACATCTCTTAAGGCCGATTTGATATTGTCTTCACTCAGCCGCCCCTGGCCTTTAATTTTATCGAATGAGGTAGATAGACGGTCAGATAGACTCTTAAACATTATGGTATCCTTGATTTTTGCCAGGTGGGCTCGTCTTGAATGAAAAGGCTTATCTGGCTATACTTAGTTTGCAATTTATACATTATATAATATGTATATCTGAAGTACATATTTTTGACTGAAAAAATAATCAATACTCAGGAGGTTGATGATGATAAACCTGAGACATGCAAAAATAAACATCCTCTGCAAAGCACGTCAGGGAGATGCACAAAGCCAGTATGAACTGGCCTGTTTGTACAGAAATGGGGATCACGCCTGTCCGCCCAATTATCTGGTAGCCGCGCGATGGCTTGAAGAGGCTGCAAAACAAAATCATATCGATGCCATGCGTGCACTGGCTTCTTTGTATGAGCGTGGTTTGGGTGTAGAGAAGGATCTAAACAAAGCCAAGCGGCTCTATGAGGAAATATTGACGCTATCCAAGGTGGCTAAAAATGATCGTCGTCCACGTTTTTTTGTCACTGAGGCTGATCTGCGACGTATTGAATAGTCTCGTGCACTTTTGCTAATGCCTGTTTGAAAACATCGATGCCGGCTTTATCCTTTGTGGCATTTTCACTCAGATGGCGCCTGAAGGCTCTGGCTCCAGGACAGCCATTGAATAAATTCAACGTATGACGGGTGATGTTGTGAAGCTTCTCTCCGGCTGAAAGCTCCGTCTCGATATAGGGAATAAGCCTCTCGGCAACATCAAATGGAGTGAGGTTATTTTTCTTTTCGCCATAGAAGATAGCATCAATATCTTTAAAAAACATCGGTTCGTGATAGGCTTTACGACCAATCATCACCGCATCGACTTTTTTTAAGTGCGCTTTTACGGCATCGATAGACTCAATGCCACCATTGATGCCAATCCTGCTATTGGGAAAGTGGCGCTTGATGGTATAGACAAGCTCATAGTCAAGCGGCGGAATGGTTCGGTTTTCTTTTGGACTCAAACCATTAAGCCAGCCTTTTCGGGCATGAATGGTGATGTGATCGGCGTCGGCATGAATGATTTTATCGATAAAGCCCTGAAGATGTTCATAATCATCACGCTCATCAACACCCGTGCGGCATTTAACGGAAACAGGAAGTGAGACAGCCGCTTTCATTGCTCTAACACAGTCGGCGACTAAATCGGGTGTATACATCAACGATAAGCCAAAGGCGCCTTTTTTTACCCGATCACTCGGGCAGCCGACATTGAGGTTAATCTCATCGAAACCGAGCATTTCGGCGAGTTTGGCGCAATGGCTTAGGTCTTTGGGATCATTGCCGCCTAATTGCAAGGTCAATGGATGTTCTTCAGGATTGAATTTCAGCAGCTTGTCGCAATTACCATGAATAATGGCATTGGTCGTGACCATCTCGGTATAGAGCATAATGTGCTTACTGATCAGGCGCATCATTCTGCGGTAATGTCTGTCTGTCCAGTCGATCATCGGGGCGATGGCAATTTTATTCATTTTTCTGTCTGTATATTGTGCAAAAATTCGTCTTGATGCTATCGGATTAGGAAGTCATCGTCAAGTAAAAAAAAATATGGCATAATGTCGAGCTAATGCGATTAGAGAAAATAAAGAGATATTCAAAAAAATGGCGATTGAAAAATTTCAGGTTCGGCTTGTTTCAAGCCACATGATTGCACCCAATGTTAAACATCTTGTCTTTGAAAGGGCAGATGGTGGTGAATTTCACTTCGAACCCGGACAGTTTATCACGTTTTTATTCGATCATGAAGATGGCAAGGTCAGGCGCAGAAGTTACAGTGTCGCCACCATTCCAAGCGACAGCAGTTACATTGAGGTTGCGATCTCTTATGTTGATGGTGGAATTGCCTCTGAAAATCTGTTTGCGATGCAACCAGGAGATTGTTTTAATGCCATGGGCCCTGCCGGTCGCCTGGTCTTAAAAGAAGAATCCGTCAAAAAGTTGATACTGGTCGGAACCGGTACGGGTATTGCCCCTTATCGTGCCATGCTGCCGCTTTTGGCCAAAGATCAGGAAAGAGAGGTGCATATTTTTTTGGGGGTGCAATATAAGGCTGATGCCATTTATGCCGATGATTTCAGAAAATATGCCGGTGAGCATGATCATATTCATTTCACTGCCTGTTTAAGCCGAGAGGATAAACCGTTGGCCACTAATGAAATAAAAGGCTATGTTCAGAGTCAATTCGATCATCTAGAGCTCAATCCCGAACAGGATGTCGTCTATTTGTGTGGCAATCCGAATATGATTGATCAGGCCTATGATAAGTTAGTGGCTTCGGGGTTCAATGCCAAGACGGTTAGACGCGAAAAATATATTTCATCGAATTAAATAATGACTGAAAAATATGCAGAAAATACAATCGAGAAGAAAGACATCACAACCAAAGATCGGCTTTGTCAGCCTGGGTTGTCCTAAGAATCTGGTGGATTCCGAGCGAATCATCACCAAACTCAAGGCCGATGGCTATGATATTGCTCATCAATATCAGGGGTCAGATCTGGTGATCGTCAACACCTGTGGCTTTTTAAACTCAGCGATTGAAGAATCTCTGGATGCCATCGGTGAGGCCATTGTTGAAAATGGCAAGGTTTTGGTCACAGGTTGCCTGGGTAATCGCAAGGAGCTGATTTTACAGAAATATCCCAACGTATTGGGCATCTCAGGTGCTCAGGCCTATGAGTCGGTAGTAAAAGCCGTGCATGAAGCCTTGCCTGTGCCTCATGACCCTTATACAGCTTTGGTGCCACCTCAGGGAATTAAACTCACACCCCGTCACTATGCCTATCTCAAGATCTCGGAGGGATGCAACAATAAATGCACGTTTTGCATCATTCCTGATATTCGTGGCAAGCTTGTCAGTCGCAGGCTTGATGACGTTATGCAGGAAGCCAAAAAACTCGTTGATGCCGGCGTCAAAGAGCTTTTGGTAATCTCTCAGGATACCAGTGCCTATGGCGTTGATATAAAGTATCAGGAAGTGCTGTGGCAGAATGAGACTTATCAGAGCCGTTTTATCGATCTGGCGCGGGCTTTATCGACGCTTGATGTCTGGGTGAGAATGCATTATGTCTATCCCTATCCACATGTTGATAAAGTCGTCGAGCTTATGGCGGCGGGTTTGATTATCCCTTATCTGGATATTCCGTTTCAACATGCCTCGCCCAGTGTGTTAAAGCGTATGAAGCGGCCGGCCAATGCGCAAAATACCTTAGCAACGATTAAGCGTTGGCGCGGTATTTGTCCAGATTTAACGATTCGAAGCACCTTTATCGTTGGTTTTCCGGGAGAGACCGAAGCTGAGTTTCAGGAGTTACTTGATTTTCTTGAAGCCGCCGAGCTTGATCGTGTTGGTTGTTTTACCTATTCCGAGGTCGATGGCGCTAAAGCCAATGAACTTCCGGGTTTGGTTCCTGAAGATGTTAAACAGGAGCGACTGGCGCGCTTTATGGATGTGCAGGAGAGAATAAGCCAAAGACGCCTGATGCGCCATGTTGGTACAACTCAGCGGGTGATTATCGATGAGATTGATCTTAAAAACAACTATGCGATAGCCAGAACGCGCTACGACGCCCCTGAGGTCGATGGTGTGGTATTTATTGAGAATATCGAAAGTCAGTCACTTGCCAAAGGCCTGTTTGTCGATGTTAAGATCACCGAGGCATTGGCGCATGATCTAAAGGCCGTGTTGATTAATCCATTATAATTTAGATCCGACATTCCTCACCTTAAAATTACTGTGGTGCGGAATGTCGGTTAGATTAGCTCTTTTCAGCGTTTTTCGTATCCTACGGATCGGTAATTCCAACTTGGAAGATTGAGGGGGGATTTGAGAAATAAATACAGCGGAATCGCTGATCTGAAATTATTTGATTTTGGCTTCTTTGTAGATGACGTGTTTTTTAGCAACAGGATCGAATTTCTTGATTTCGAATTTGCCAGCCATCGTGCGCTTGTTTTTGTCGGTGGTGTAGAAGTGACCCGTTCCGGCGCTTGATACTAATCTGATTTTATCACGCATGTTATTTTCCTTACCTTGAAATTAATTAATATTTAACGCCACGGGCACGTAGATCAGCCAAAACGCTGTCGATGCCTTTCTTGTCGATGATGCGCATGCCTTTGGCGCTGACGCGAAGTCTGACATAGCGATTCTCATTTTCTACCCAAAAACGGTGATGATGTAAATTAGGCAGAAAACGACGCTTGGTCTTGTTTTGCGCGTGAGAAACATTGTTTCCTGTGACAGGGCGTTTTCCAGTTACCATACAAACTCTGGACATGTTAAAACCTCCGGTTTTCGTTTCGTTATAATTGTCATAATTCTTAAGCTAGGCATTTATACCAAGTTCTGGCTTTTTTTTCAATCTATTTGTTCATTTTTCTGCAGCTTGCCCTTCGATTTTTAATGGTTTTATTGATTATTTTTATGTATAAAATAGACAAAAATAAAAATATGTGATTAAATACTGATTCAAGAAGGAAGGTTAAGGCATGAATGTATATGTTAAAGCGTATTGTTTTGCTTTTGATTTTTATATTGTTTCAGGTGGCCTTTGGCGCTCAGAAAGAGTTGGTGCTGATGAGCTACAATGTCAATTTGCTGCCAAACATCCCCATCTCGGATCTGACGAAAAATTTAAACCATCCCTATAAACGATCCGAGCTTATCGCAGAAGAAATTGGGAAGATAAATCCAGATGTTGTGACATTTCAGGAGGATATTGCACCGCTGTCCTTTGCCATCTTAAACGTGAATATGAAGGACAAAGGCTATCGCTATCGCACAAAAGTCGTCGGCAGTTGGGATTGGAGGCATCCTAATCTCTTAAATGGTGGTGTTGTCATCTACAGTAAATACCCATTTTTTGGGCAGCCGGATTATCTGATTTATCCAAGCTCACTGGGCTGGGAGGCAGTATCAAATAAAGGTGCCGTTTATGTTGCGATCAAGAAAGAGGCTCGTTTGTATCATATTGTTGCCACGCATACTCAGAGTCTTGACAGTGATACGAGCTCAGCCGATTATCAAATCCAATTTCAGCGCTGGAAAATGCAGATCAATGCACTTTCTCAGTTTGTCGCCAATTTACGATTAGACTCGCATGATCGTGTTATTCTTCTGGGTGATTTTAATGCTGATAGTGGGAAAGCTGAGCCACGGAGTATGGCTGTCCCTGAATTTGGCAGTGCCTATGATTATTTAATTTCGAATCTAAAAGCCAGAGAAGCCGCACCTTATACCGCCGATACTAGGGCTTACAGCTATGACAGTAAAACCAATAAAATGGCCGCCGTGAGTGGGCAGGAGAGAACGACGCTGGATCATGTGCTGTGTTTAGCGGACTACCGCTGCCCTGAAACTTCAATATCAACCATCGATATTATGGCTTTGAAGTCGGTAAAGCTCGGTGAAACTTCTGATCTATCCGACCATTATGCTGTGCTGGCGAATCTGTACTATCCATAAACCAGAAGAGGAAGGAAGATGAAGAAACTTACAATACTAATGAGTTTATCAGCAGCAATGCCATTGACGGCGTTTGCTACAGCTGGTGCAGATATTACCGTATTCAATCGCTGCCCTTATACTGTAACGTTTGTTAGCGGGAATGATAATTTGTCGAAAGTAGATTTCAAACTTCGAGTTCAACCTGATCGCAATGAGAAGCTGGGTTATTTCAAAGACAGCAGTAGCGGTATCGGTTTTACGCATAATGATCGAGTTGAAGGGTCAATGATTGTGTGGCTTTATGACGATTGGAGTGCAAACCATATGGATAGCCGAGCCATCAAAGGCAAAATTGATATTGATCAGAGCTCAAAGTCTTGGCATTCCTGGGAAGGGACGCCGGATTTTACCATCACCGCCTGTCCAGAAAATATTGATATATCAGACAGTCCAATGATGCAGAATATTGAACGTGTCGTCGTGTTTGGTGACAGCCTTTCCGATAAAGGCACCTTGTTTGAATATACACAAGGTACGGTGCCGAAATCGCCGCCTTACTATAACGGCATGTTTTCAAACGGCAATGTCTGGGCAAAATTGTTTAAAGATGATTTAAAACCACTGGGAATTGAAATGAGTAATTATGCCATCGGTGGGGCGACGGCTTATCTGCATATTGGCAGCTATTTGCCTTACAGCCTCTCTGGAGAGCTTAAAATATTCAGGCTGAATGCCGCCGATAAAAACTGGCATAACTATGATCGTTTTCTCTCAATCATCTGGGTGGGTGGTAATGATTATCTCTGGGCTGACAAAAATCTCTCTCAGGCCGATCAAGATGCCATGGTGAAAAAAGTTATTTCAAGTATAGACACCACGATTAAACAGCTGATTGAAAGTGGCATTGATAAGTTCGTGCTTCTGAATTTGCCTGATTTGGGTCAGGTTCCTGAAATGGTTGATGCGGATAAGGTTAAACTGGGACATTATTTTTCTCTGGAACATAATAAAGCCTTGAAGAACCTGGTGACGCGCTATCAACATGATTACCCTTATCGCCAATTTAAGCTTATTGATATTGAATCGCTTTTCAATGAAGTTATCGACGATCCCGAGCTTATCAATAAGCGTTATGATACTGAGATTTCAAATGTCAATGATCCTTGCTGGCGGGGTGGTTTTGTGTTTGATAATATGGCGGCGCAGCAGGTTTTAAACAGAGCGATTCCTCACACTATGGACATTTTAACGGCCATTGCCGTGGCAAATGATGATAAACTATGCAGCGATCCCGAGCATTATCTGTTTTTTGATCGCATTCATCCAACCTCACAGGTGCACCAGGTTCTATATCAGTTTATAAAAGAGAAACTTGGAATCAATACGGTTTTCTCTGACTATTGATATGTGAAGCGTTGTTAAGGGATGTGTTTGAAATAAATTCCTTTTTCCTTGCAAAGCATGACCGGATGCAACAATCGTCATCATCGCTTGGCGATGATCCATGTGATCATCGTGAGAGTGGCAAAGATCGTATGTGCTTAGGCAAAAGCCGTCAGTAGCATTGCCAATGTTACACTGGTCAGCTGGATTGCCGCCTGTCGCGGCAATGACGGGAAACAAGGTTTCACGGCGGATGTATACGGGAAGTTATTTTGCACACGTTCCTAATGTTGTTTGCAGAACCTCTTCCCTGCCTTCCCTTTATCCAAGGAGGAGTATATTCTCACCCAATCTTTTAGTGTTCTGATGCCATTCACAGAAATCACAAGTGAAAAGAAGTAAGCTCAGTAAGGTTTTGACAAGTTTGTCAGAGCTCTTTTTGCTGGGATTGAATGGCGGTAATGGCGATGGTGTAAATGATATCATCGACTGTTGCGCCGCGAGAGAGATCATTGACCGGTTTATTCAGGCCTTGAAGAACCGGACCGATGCTAAGTACATTGGCACTGCGTTGTACAGCCTTATAGGTGGTATTACCGGTGTTGAGATCCGGGAAGATCAAAACGGTGGCTTTCCCGGCTACCGGGCTCATCGGTGCTTTGTTTTTAGCCACGCTTTCTATCGTGGCGGCATCATATTGAAGCGGACCGTCGATGATGAGATCAGGGCGTTTGTTTTTGACAAGCTCGGTGGCTTTTTTAACTTTTTCGACATCAACGCCACTGCCAGAGCTGCCGGTGCTATAGCTTAACATGGCGATTTTAGGTTCAATGCCAAAAGCCATGGCGGACGCGGCGCTTTCGATGGCAATATCGGCAAGATTCTCGGCACTGGGGTCAGGATTGACCGCACAGTCACCGAATACCAGAACCTGCTCTTCCATACACATGAAGAAGACGGAAGATACCAGTGCGCATTCTGGCTTGGTTTTGATGATTTTAAGCGCGGGACGAATGGTATTGGCCGTTGTATGAATGGCGCCGGATACAAGCCCGTCAACATCTCCCATCTTAAGCATCATGGTGCCAAGTGTGATCGGATCTTCCAGGGACTCTTTGGCCATCTGTTCGGTCAGTCCCTTGGCTTTTCTAAGCTGTAGCAATGGAGAGACATAGTCATCTTTGATGCTTTGTGGGTCAAGAATGGAAAGCTCTTCAGGCAGTGAAAGGCCATGCAGTTTGGCAATATTTTTAATCTCATCAGGTTTGCCTAAAAGCACACATTTGGCAATTTGACGCCGATGGCAGGCAATAGCCGCTTCAATGGTTCGAGGTTCATTCCCCTCTGGCAGCACGATGCGTTTGAGTTGTTTTTGTGCCATTTTAATGAGGTAATAACGAAATGCCGGAGGCGACATTTTTTTAGTGATACCACGATCAAGAAAGATTTCAATGGCTTGAATATCAATGCTTCTGGAGATAGACTCTTTCAGAAGATGCAGGCGTTCTTCATCATCATCGGGGATGCCGGTGTAATCGAGTTGTGATAGTTTTAAAATGGTGCTGATGCTTTTATTTTCCGTGGTATAGATAGGCAGTCCTGATTCTTGAATTGTCTGCAGACAAAACTGAAAGGCAAGACTGTTTAGATGGTAAGAGGCCGTCAGAATAAGTCCTGCCATTTGTACGCCTTTTTTAGCCGCCAATGTTGCCGCGATAATGATATCGGTGCGATCGGCAGAGGTGATGATGAGGGTGCCTGGATTCATCTCATCAAGGCAGTGATTGATGCCACGTGCACACATGGTTATCATCTTGACGCGTCGTGTGTGTTCATCGCCATCGTTTAGGCTCTTTAGATTGAGAATGCGGCGAATATCACGCATTCGTAGTTCGGTCAGGTTTGCATTCCACTCAGTGGTACCTAAAAGTTTAAGATTTTGGTGACGAAACAGATCAAGCGAGACAATATCGGCGGTGGTGAGTTTATTGCGGCTTGCAAGCGGCATTTCATCAAGCAATGAAAAGCGAATGTCGCCCTGTTCATTTACAGGAGCATTGAGTTTGGTGATAATGGCGCCGATGACGGCGGCTTTATCAACCTTGTTAAGGGCAAATTCCAGCTGATTTTGAAGCTCATGAAGCCCCTTGCTGCCCTGTCTTGCCACAAGAATTACTCTGGCATTTAAAGCGCGGATCAGGGTGCTATTAAAGGTCTCAGTGTATTTATTGAGCCAGGCAAATGTATCATTATCATTTTTGATATAAAATCCTTCAACCAGCACAAAGTCGGCTTTTTGACCGAGAGCATCAAATTGTGCCAGGATGATCTCGAACAAATCTTTGATGTTGTTGCTGAGAAAATAGTATTCGATCTGCTCGGGAGTGAGTTTGATATCCTGGAGCGGATGAAATAGCTCAACATTATAGCCTTGCTGCTGCAGTGCGTATTGAAGTCCCTGTTTCAGTGAGTAATTGCCGACACCGGCACCTGTTGGTAATAATACGATTGGAAGCGTCATGATTTTCCTCCTGTAAGCAGGGCTGTATCATTGGCGATCATCAGCTCTTCGTTGGTGTTGATGACGAAAATGGGCAGGCTGTCTTGGCTGTCGATGCGGTGGTGATTTTTCTGTCCATGACTTTGATTATGCTTCTTATCGATGGCAAATCCCACGTTTTTGAGTTTTTCAATGGTTTTGGCGCGAATCGTTGTTGAGTTTTCACCGATTCCACCGGTAAATACCAAACCATCAAAGTGATCGAAATAGATCAAATAGCCGGCGATAAACTGAGCCAGGCGGTGACAAAACAGGTCGATAGCAAGTTCTGCCCGCGTGTCTTTTTGCAAGGTAAGCGCTTCGATTTCACGCATGTCATTGTGATCACAGAGGCCTAGAAGGCCGCTTTTTTTGTTGAGCATGGTGTTGGTTTCATCAACGCTCATGTCAAGGTTTTGCGCCAGAAAGTTAAAAATACCCGGGTCAATTGTGCCGGATCGGGTGCCCATAACCAAGCCATCCAAAGGGGTCATTCCCATGCTGGTATCAACGCTTTTGCCGGCTTTGACGGCGGTAACGGAGGCGCCATTGCCTAAGTGAGCAACGATGACATTTGCTGTCGCTTGTGCTGTAAGCTTTGCAACTTCCTGTGAGACATAGTGATGAGAGATGCCATGGAAGCCATATTTGCGGATATGGTGTTTTTCAGCCAGTTCATGAGGAATGGCATAGTTATAGACTTCCTGACTCATGGTTTGATGAAAAGCGGTATCAAAGACGGCTACCTGAGGCAGATTCGCAAGGATTTTCTGGCAAAATTCAATACCGGCAATATTGGCGGGGTTGTGAAGGGGGGCCAGTGGTGTAACCTCTTTTAATTTCATCAGTACGTCATTATCAATCATAACGGATGATTTAAAGTATACACCACCATGAACAACGCGGTGACCAACGGCATGGATGCGTTGAATCAGGTTGAGTTTGAGCAGTTGGTCTTTGATTTTATTGAAAGCGGCTTCATAGCTTCCGCCTGAGAGTGTTTCGGTTATCTTGTTATTCTGGTATTTAAAGCTGATGTTGCTGTCTTTTTGACCGAGTTTTTCAGCCAGTCCCGATAATTCTATTTGGGTTGTTTGTGGATGGATTAATGCAAATTTAATCGACGAGCTGCCACAATTAAATACAATAATCATATCTTGCATGGTTGTCCCTTAATCTCTTTTCTAACGCGAATTCACGTTATTTTTGTTATTTAGTGATTGATTTTTAAAAAACAGTATATCCGATCAAGACGCCTGTGTTAGTTCAAAATCATAAAAAATTCATCTATATCAAATTTTCGGTTTTGAATCATGAAGCTAAATTCGCATCATGGCGACAATAAACTATTGTGATAGAAGACAGATATAGTTTAAATAAATGTAAAGCGGAATATTTTTATGATATTGTCATGGTTCGTAGCGAAACCATGTATTATAATGGCTGATAATAATTATATTAAGTGTGTCCATAACAGGGTTTAAACTCACATGAAGAAAAATGATTTTTTGCGCAATGCATTGTTCTGGGGGCTGATTGCGGTTGGGCTTGTGTTTATATTCAGTAACATGAGCACGGCACCCGATAAGTCATCGGCAATGAATTACTCAAGTTTTGTTCAGAAGTTGCAAAATGGCCAGATTCAATCGGTGACTGTCGATGGCAGAACCTTCACAGGTGTTACAGACTCCGGTGAAAAATTTGTCACTTATGCACCGCTTTTGGATCAAAGTATCGTCGATGCAATGGTGGCCAAGAATACCACGATTACGGCCAAGGCACCGGAGAAACCAAGTCTGTTTTTGGCCTTTCTGTTTAACTGGCTGCCACTTCTTTTAATCGCTGGCTTTTTCATTTTTCTGATGATGCGCGCCGGTGGTGGAAAATCGGGTGCTTTTTCCTTTGGCAAGAGCAAGGCAAAATTATTGGGTGAAGATCAGATCAAGGTTACGCTTGCCGATGTTGCCGGTGTCGATGAGGCTAAAGAGGAAGTCTCTGAGATTATCGACTTTCTTAAAAATCCAACAAAATATGAGAAAATTGGTGGCAAAATTCCAAAAGGGGTGTTGATGGTGGGGCCTCCAGGTACGGGTAAAACTCTTTTGGCTCGTGCGATTGCCGGTGAGGCAAAGGTGCCTTTCTTTTCAATATCGGGTTCTGATTTCGTTGAGATGTTTGTCGGTGTGGGTGCTTCTCGTGTCAGAGACATGTTTGAGCAGGCAAAAAGACGTGCGCCTTGCATTATTTTTATCGATGAGATCGATGCAGTGGGGCGTCACCGTGGTGCCGGAATGGGGGGCGGACATGATGAGCGTGAGCAGACATTAAACCAGATGCTGGTTGAGATGGATGGTTTCGCCGATAATGAAGGGGTGATCGTCATTGCCGCGACCAACCGCCCAGATGTGCTTGATCCGGCTTTATTGCGTCCAGGTCGATTTGACCGCCAGGTTACCGTCGGTCTACCTACGGTTAAAGGGCGTGAACAGATTTTGAAAGTGCATATGCGTAAAGTATTGGTATCGGAAGATGTTCGCGTGGATTGGATTGCCAGAGGAACGCCCGGTTTCTCAGGGGCAGAGTTGGCTAATTTAGTCAATGAGGCCGCTTTATTTGCCGCTCGGGTAAACAAAGAAATCGTCGGCATGGAGGAATTTGAAAAGGCAAAAGATAAGATTTTGATGGGATCGGAAAGACGTTCCATGGCGATGACCGAAGAGCAGAAACGATTAACGGCCTATCATGAGGCGGGACATGCCATCGTTGGGCGTCTGGTGCCGGATCACGATCCGGTGTATAAAGTCAGTATTATTCCAAGAGGGCGTGCGCTCGGTGTGACGATGTATCTGCCGGATAGCGACCAGGTTAGCCAGTCCAGGCAGCAGCTTTTAAGCCGACTTTCCAGTCTTTATGGTGGCAGAATTGCCGAAGAACTCATCGTCGGACTTGATAAGGTAACCACGGGGGCGTCTAATGACATCGAAGTGGCAACCAATATTGCCACCAGCATGGTTACAAAATGGGGGCTGTCTGAGAAAATGGGGCCGATGCTCTATGGTGAGGAAGACTCTCAACCGTTTCTGGGTCAAAGCATGGGCAAATCGCATAAACATTTTGCCGACTCAACCACGGAAGATATTGATGCCGAGATTCGTCGAATTATTGATGAGACGTATCACTATGCACATAAACTTCTGACTGAGAACATGGATATTCTCCATGCCATGGCCGAGGCTTTGATGAAATATGAGACGATCGATTCCATGCAGGTCGATGATCTGATGGACAGAAAAGCGGTCAGAGAACCAGGTGACTGGGGCAGCAGTTATATTCCCAAAGAAGATCGTCCAAGCCCTGCTAAACAAACTTCCGAAGTTGAAACGGCATCAGCTGATCAGCTTAAGCCTGATTCGGAAAAATAGGCTGTTAAATCAGCATTCACACCAGAAGGGTTGAATTTTTTGCAAAAAATCTTGATAAATGTAGGGAAAAAACGTATTATCTCTGGGCTTTTACATGTTGATGTTGAGCGAAAATTTTTAGATAACAAGAAGTCAGGCGGATCTTTCATTTGTTAGAAACCAGCCTGGAAAACCATAATTGGAGTTAAATATTATGTTTGCAATCATAAAAAGTGGCGGTAAGCAGTACAAGGTAAAAGCAGGTACTGTTGTTAAGCTGGAGAAGATTGAAAAAGGCGTTGGTGAAACCGTTGAGTTTGATCATGTGCTGATGTTACAAAATGGGGATGAAGTAAAAGTCGGCTCGCCGATCGTTGAGGGCGCAAAAGTCATCGCCGAAGTTATCGAACAGGGTCGCCATAAAAAAGTCAACATCATTAAGTTCAAGCGTCGTAAGCACAGCATGAAGCGCCAGGGTCATCGTCAGTATTTCACTGCCGTTAAAATTGTAAACGTTCAAGCTTAAAGTTTTAAGGAGTAAATAATGGCTCATAAGAAAGCAGGTGGTAGTACACGTAACGGTCGTGATTCCAATCCTAAGTATCTTGGTGTTAAGCGCTATGGTGGTGAATTTGTCAAAGCAGGCAGCATTATTGTTCGTCAGCGTGGTACTAAATTTCATGCCGGCACTAATGTAGGTTGTGGCCGTGATCACACACTTTTTGCAACCGCTGATGGTCAGGTTCAATTCCACACCGGTGGCAAAAACAATCGTAAATATATCTCAATTCAGGAAGCTTAATTGCCAGACATCTAATCGCAATAAAATGCCAGCATTTTTGCTGGCAAGAAGATGTTGTCGGTGAAAATTTACACTTTTTAAGCCCCGCTTTCTGGGGCTTTTTTATTTTTCAATTTTATTTTCTTATCCGCTTTGCTCTGTGTTATCCTCAATGGTGTAAGCCGATCATTTTGGCAATAACAGCGCCAGATGGGTGTGATGGAATGACAGATATAGAGTGTGAGATAGATCCTATGGAAAAGCAAAAGCGAGAAAAAAATAAGGACATTGCAATAAGGCATGCGGAGGCTCAAGATGTAAGAGCCATATATGCCATGATTCAGCAGCCGCTTTGTTACCGAAATACCTGTCAGCCTCCATGTCGTGATATTCGTTTCTATCAGCAGCGATTTGAGTCACTGGATGAAAACATGATCAATCTGGTGGCAGAATGTCAGGGCATCGTCGTCGGCAATGCTGGTTTGAAGCTGATGAATTCCTCACCGAGACAGAAGCATATCGGTCAGCTTTTTATGCTCGTGCATTCAGAGTATCACGGTAAAGGAGTTGGCAGTGCCTTAATGGCTGAACTGATATCTCTGGCGGATAACTGGCATAATTTGAGACGCTTGGAGTTGACCGTTTATACTGATAACGCGCCTGCTATTGGGCTGTATCAAAAGTTTGGTTTTGAAATCGAAGGCACACTCAGAGATTTTGGTTTTACTGAAGGGCAATTTCTTGATGCTTATATGATGTCGAGAATCAAGAGGAATACAGCTTGTTGATGACTATAATTGCAAAACAAGAAGTGCAGTAAAATGGCTTATGATCGCTATGGAGTCTTTATTCCTAAATTGACTATACTTGATAATAATACGATCATTTGCATATGAAGCCTATGACTAGAGCTGAAAAAATACCTCTGACCCCGGCGCTTATTCAGCAATTACCCGCCGATATAGCGAGAGCCTTAAAACGATCGACAGGATTGCCTGAGCAGCTTTACCTGATACGATGTGAATATGAATATGGTGATCTTATCATTGATAATGGTAAGTTTGTATTTCCAAAATCGCATCCGCTTTATTCTGAGCTTAACTATGCTGATATTCCGCTGATTATCTTTGACGAGAAATGTTGTGAATTATTTGTTGAGCACAACAGGCGTATTATTCCTTTGGATGTCTATGGTCATATGCAGATGGCAGGCTTGTATGAGACAATGGATGCGCTTCATGGGATTGATTCCCGTTCATTCTGGTCGATGACGGCGGGTCTTAGAACGATATTTCCACTCCAGAGGATGAGTAACAGCAGAAGTTTTTCTCGTTTAAAGAAATACTGCCATAATAGCCTCTC
Organism: Francisellaceae bacterium; assembly: GCA_049416425.1. Lineage (GTDB taxonomy): Bacteria > Pseudomonadota > Gammaproteobacteria > Francisellales > Francisellaceae > JBMSHD01. The sequence goes on from JBMSHD010000011.1 coordinate 27,091, forward strand.
GCCGCTTAAAAGTTATATGGATTATTTTGAGTTATTCGTGCAGATTGCTCGACGTGTTGCCTCTCCATGGCGGGCGAGTATTTACCTGATGCCGAGATTATTTTTTGAGAAGATGAAATCAAACATTGAAATTTGTCCTTTGTATCGAGTGCTGGTTGACAGAACCTGGAAATCTGTGAATCTTTCTGTGGAGGCATTTAGGGAGAGGTTGTTGTGGGAAAATATTTCCAATACCTTTCATGATAAAGGAGTGAAATATAATCATTATCATGCCGATACCTTGAAACACATCCTGTCTGTAGCGACACATCGAATGCCAGGGTTTAATCTGGTTGACAGTGAGCTGATGTTGCCTTGGGATGAAATTACGGAGATTATTAATGTTATCTATAAACCCACTTATCCACTAAGACTCATGGGAGCCTCTGGATTGGTAAGTAAATCTCGCTATTATTCACTGCTCTATCCTGGGCTTTTGGGTGGCAATATTGCGCTTAGACAGAATGAAAGAAGCATTATCGCCTCACTCAATAAAATTGTGCAGATGCTCGATGTTTTATTTGAAATGGATGAATTTAAGCATGGGCTTAGAGGCTTACGTTGTTTGTCTTCGATGAAGCTATCGTCACTGGATGATAAAATTAAACCAATCGAAGCGGCAAAAATTTCCAGGCAGCTGGATCAGGGCAATCTTATTAATGCCGCTTTTTTTAGAGCCGTGATTGAGTTTGATCATTAAAATGAGATTCCCTAAACAAAGGTGATAAATGTTAAGATAGATATCAAAACGTGAGATGCATATTGTCAGAAATGAGCCGCTCAAACGCGGGTATTTCAATATGTTGTCCGGATGAATTAAGCTTGACAGCATCAAGGTTGTTAAAGAAGGTGATATCCTCTTCATTATAGTCTCCGCTTTTTAATTGTTGAGATAGAAATTGACCGGCAAGGAATTTCTGCAGATAGGCATTGATACTTAGCATTCCTCGAGGTGCTTTGAAATACGGATTTTCAGTGATGAGAAATGCCGCCTGCAAAATGGCTCCGCACATCAATGCTCGAGTGATGATAATATCTTTGGGTGGAACACAGAATGCGCTGCCATTAAAATTCACAGGAAAGCCACCGGATAGAATGCTAAGCTTGTTTCCACTGGATGTGATGTAATCGATATCTTTCAATGCCGCGGCATCGTGTTGAATATTTCGCAATAGCTGATTGAATTCTTTATCCTCTGAGCTTATGCTGATCATGGTCAAATCATGCGTGAGCTCACGAAAATCAAAATATTTTGAGATATCTGTTCCCGTTGTTGAAATCAGCGTGTCCACATTATAGATAAGCTTTTCAAAACTATCAGCGGCAAAACCGTGATCCGTATTAAGAAAATCATGAAGGCGCTCTGGGGATTGATCGTAAATATAAACACGCAGTCCAAGCTTTTTGAATTCACGAAACAACGCCTTTCCCAGATTACCAACTCCAACGATACCATAGACACGTTGTCGGTAGTTGCCAATGTTCTCTAAGCGATTGAAGAGATTATTGGTGACGCTATGGATGATTTTGGGGCTCTCCAATCTTGTTTTAAGCGGGCAGGTTGCCGCATTGATCAGACTGCCGTTGAAATGTTGCGATGATTTACTGTACAGCCCTCCACGAGTATGTTCTATACAGATGAAGTTATACTGTTGCAACAAAAATTTGGGTGCTTCTTCAAGCGCTCGTCCTCCCTCATCAAGCAGAATAATGTTTTTAATTTTCTCGTTATGTTCTAAATCATTAACTGCCTGCTTCCACATATTACGAATTGACATCTTGATATGTTGATTGAAATACCCACTCAAGAAGTCATGATGCAGGGTATGAATATGCATTCCCAGGCTTTTCATCGCAGCAATAGCTGGTGGGTAATCCGAATATAATTTACCGCAAAAGCGCATGTTTTGGGGTTTGATACCGAATTGAATCATTGTTTCAAACAAGCAGATTTCACTGTTCATTAAGTGTTGAACGCCAATGAGATAGGTGTGATCAAAGGTTTGTCTCAACCTTAGTTTATCTTGCTGATCAAGTGACAGGTAGAGCTGATCTAAAAGGGTTGGCTCCGCTGATAAGCCGTAGTGCGTGGATGTAAGGTGATGTGTCAGGGCTGTCTTATTAAAATTTAGCATTTATTACTTTCTCGAGCGTTTTGTC
>JBMSHD010000012.1:0-28604 GCA_049416425.1 Francisellaceae bacterium
GATGTATCCGGCAATCCTGTGCATCTGGGCGATGTGGCGTCAGTCATGCTAGGCAGCGATAGTCTGTCTGACTCCCCGATGCGAATAAATGGTCAAAACGCCATCACTATTCAGCTTCGCCCCACCAACAACGCCAACCCTATCACCGTTGCAGAGCTTGCCCGACAGCGTCTGTCGATGCTTGAAAAAAACCTGCCTTCCGGCATGCATATGGCCATCACTTATGATCAGTCGGTATTTCTCGATAATGCCATTAATGACAGTTATAAGACGCTTGCAGAGGCGATTGTACTGGTTATGTTTGTCGTCTTCATTTTTCTGGGAACGATTAGAGCTTCTTTGATTCCTATTTTAACCATTCCGGTCTGTGTCATCGGAACTTTTGGTTTGATGATGCTGTTTGGCTTCAGTATCAATGTGGTAACCCTGCTTGCTATTATTCTGGCCATTGGTCTTGTGGTCGATGATGCCATCGTCGTTTTGGAGAACATCCATCGACATATTGAGCAAGGAGAGTCGCCTTGGCATGCGGCGTTAAAGGGCAGCGCTGAGATTGGTTTTTCGGTCATCGCCATGACCTTAACCCTGGCGGCCGTTTATGCTCCCATTGGGTTTATATCGGGATTCAGTGCCTCGATTTTTCAGGAGTTTGCCTTCACATTAGCCGGCAGTGTGCTGATATCTGGTTTTGTGGCCTTGACCTTATCGCCGATGATGTGTGCTTATATTTTGAAGCCCAGACAGCATGAAGGCAAAATCGAGTTGGCTCTTGAATATCTGTTTGCCAGAATCAATGATGTTTATGCTAAAACCTTGAATGTGGTACTGGCAAAAAAATATTGGCTGATTGTGGCTTTGATTATTTTGGCAGCACTGGGTTATATGTTTTACAGGGTCACGCCTCAGTCTTTTATTCCGAAAGAGGATATTGGTTATTTTGAAACGTCGGTAAGCTCGCCGCCGAATGCCGCGCTCAAGTATACGGAATATTACATGAATGTATTGCAAAAAGATGTGTTTGACGGTAACAGCAACATACTGACAAACTCGGAATACATCTTCTCAGGTAGTGGCAATAATTTTGTCACCATGCAACCATGGGGCGATAAAAGAGACGAATCAACGTCAGAAATTGCCACGCAATTGCAGCAACAAGCCGAGGTGATTCCCGGGATAAAGGTCAGCATGAGTGTCCCTGATCCGGTGAGTTATGGCAGTGATGCTGATGATGGAGATGTGGTGTTGTATGTGCACAGCATCGGTAATCTCAAGGGGCTGATTCAAGTTGCTGATACATTGTTGAAAAAACTCGAGCATTATTCTGGGCTCAACAATGTTAAAAGCAGTCTGAAGTTTGATAATTCGGTTTACAATATCAGTTTCAATCGCGATCTGGCCGCCAGTGTTGGTGTTGATCCGCAGAATATCGCCGATACGGTCAGCGTGCTGATGAGTGGCCGTCATATTACCGATGTCAAAACCGATATCACCAGCTATCCGGTGAAGGTGCAGATGAACCTCAGCGATCTCTCGAGTTTTGATGCGCTGGATAAAATCTATGTGCCAAGCAGCTCGGGACTCATGATTCCTTTGTCAAATCTGATTTTTTTAACACCGCAGGTGCGCCAAAGCGGTCTGTATCGCTATGATCGCATGAATACAGCCAAAATCACGGCTAACATCAACCAGGGATACAGCATGAGTGAGGTTTATCAAAAAATCAATCAAATCATCGATAACACAAAAATGCAAGGCATCGGGATCGATTTTGGTGGGCGAATGATGGCCTATCTGTCATCAAGCGGTGCGATGTTTGGATTGTTTTTGCTGGCCATTATTTTTATTTATCTGGTGCTGGCGGCACAATTTGAGAGCTTTGTGGATCCATTTATTATTCTTTTGACCGTGCCATTGTCGATTATCGGTGCGTTGGCGATGCTGTTACTAACCGGTGGTGATCTCAACCTCTTTACCAATATTGCCTTGATTACGCTAGTCGGGCTTATCAGCAAACATGGAATTTTAATCACGCAATTTGCCAATGAAAATCTAAAAGCCGGGCTGCCGCTTTTAGAGGCGATTAAAAAAGGTGCTGTGACGCGTCTTCGTCCTATCTTGATGACGACACTGGCGATGGTATTGGGTACTTTGCCACTGGCTATTGCCACAGGTCCTGGTAATGTCAGCAACAATATGATCGGTTGGGCGCTTGTCGGTGGTTTGTGTTTCGGCACCTTGTTTTCTCTGTTTGTGGTGCCGGTGGCCTATCTCATTCTCTCGCCACTGGATCACAAGAAGAAAAAAATAGTACGTCGCCAGATTAAAAAAAGTTCAATCTGATCTTTGCGCCTGCGGGCGTTCATAGTAAACTATGGCAAACCGATGATGTCTACAGGCTTTTTTGATGACCTCTTATCGATCATCAAGAGCACCAAAGTCTGTCAATTTGACATCTTCAATAAACCCATTGACAAAGAGTTATACGATGCTGACTACGAATGAAATTCGCCAGAAATTTATTGATTATTTTAAATCCAGGCAACATATGCCAGTCCCCAGTAGTTCCCTGATCCCGTTTGGTGATGAGACACTGCTGTTTACCAACGCCGGAATGGTGCAGTTTAAAGAGGTTTTTCTGGGTAGTGATAAAAGAGATTACAGCCGCGCTGTGACGGCCCAGAAATGCCTTCGTGCCGGTGGCAAGCACAATGATCTTGAAAACGTTGGCTATACGGCAAGACATCATACCTTTTTTGAAATGCTGGGTAATTTCAGCTTCGGTGATTATTTCAAACGTGAGGCTATTGCTTTTGCCTGGAAATTTCTGACAGAAATCGTTGCCTTGCCCGCTGAGAGGCTATGGATAACCGTGTTTGAAGAAGATCAGGAGGCCGAGGAAATCTGGCTTAAAGAGATCGGCGTTGACCCGACTCGCTTTTCGCGTATCGGTGCCAAAGACAATTTTTGGTCGATGGGTGATACCGGTCCTTGTGGTCCCTGTACTGAAATTTTTTACGATCATGGTTCTTCTGTGGCCGGTGGTCCTCCCGGTTCACCCGAGGAAGATGGTGATCGCTATATTGAGATCTGGAACCTGGTGTTTATGCAATACAACCGTTTGAATGATGGGACGCTTGAGAAGTTGCCGAATCCTTCGGTTGATACCGGTATGGGATTGGAGCGTCTGGCCGCTGTGTTGCAAGGTGTCCACAGTAATTATGAGATCGACCTTTTTAAAATGCTGATTGCCAGGGCGGCTCGTATCATCGGCACGGATGAGATGAGCTCGCCGTCTCTTAAGGTGATTGCCGATCATATTCGTGCCGTCTCATTTCTTATCGCCGATGGTGTGCTGCCATCAAATGAGGGCAGAGGTTATGTGCTAAGACGTATCATCCGCCGTGCAGCACGTCATGGCCATAAACTCGGTGTTGAGGACTGCTTTTTATATCGGTTGGTGCCTCAATTGATTGAGCTGATGGGCGAGGCCTATCCTGAGCTTGTTGAGAAAAGGTCTTTGATCATTGAGACGCTGGAGAAAGAAGAGCAGCAGTTTATGAGAACGCTAAGCCATGGCATGAAAATATTTGAACAAAATGTGGCGGGCTTAAATCCGGGGCAGATCATCGATGGTACTCTGGCCTTTAAACTGTACGATACGTATGGATTTCCACTGGATTTAACGGCGGATATCGCTAGAGAAAAGGGGCTTGGCCTTGATCTTGATGGTTTTGAACGAGAAATGGATCAGCAGAAGCAACGTGCCAAGTCCACCGGTAAATTCTCGCAGGATTACAACAAACAGATCAAAAGCTCAGTTGGCACAGAATTTAGAGGTTATAGTGAGACGATTAGCGAGTCTCATGTGCTGGAGATTTTCGTCGATGAGAACCCCGTGACTCATATCGATGCAGGTCAGAAGGCCGTGTTGGTGCTAAATCACACCCCATTTTATGCAGAATCCGGTGGGCAGGTCGGTGACAGGGGCGTTATTGAGGCGATGGGCGTGAAATTCCAGGTGGATGATACACAGCGTTCAGGTTCCAGTATTCTGCATATCGGATGTCTCTTGTCAGGAAGCCTGCATACGGGTACTGAAGTATCGGCCATCGTCGATATAAAAAAGCGCCGGGCAACGGCGGGCAATCATACCGCCACCCATCTTCTGCACGCGGCGCTTCGTCTTATCATCGGTGAGCATGTCGAGCAGAAAGGTTCCCTGGTAGACAGCGAAAAGCTACGATTTGACTTTTCCAATCCATCGGCTGTGTCTTTTGAACAATTGCAAGAAGTTGAAAAATGTGTCAATGGCATTATTCGAGATAATAGGGCGGTGGAGACGATTGAAACGACACCAGAACATGCCAAAGCACTGGGTGCAATGGCTCTGTTTGGTGAGAAATATGGTGATTATGTGCGTGTGCTGAAAATCGGTGATTTTTCTATTGAGTTGTGTGGCGGAACGCATGTTAAACGATCCGGGGATATCGGGCTGTTTAAGATAGTCAGCGAATCGGGCGTTGCCTCAGGAATACGGCGTATTGAGGCTGTCACGGCAAACGCGGCCGAAGATCATGTGTATGCAAAAGAAGAGCTGATTGAGACGGCAAATGAATTATTAAAATCCAACGACCAGACATTTTTGGATAGACTCATCAGACTGCAGCAGCAGCTCAAGCAAAAAGAAAAAGAACTGACCCGATTAAAACAGCAACTTGTCAGTGGTTCACAGACTGAACTGGAGGTGAAAAAAATAGGTGATATCGACTATGTCACCGGTTTTATCGCCAATGTCGACATGGCGTTTTTGCGTGAGAAGGTCGACCAGTATAAGGCAAAACATCCTCAGATTATTGTAGTGCTGGCAACTGAGTCCAATGACAAGGCTCAGTTTGCGATCGGAGTCACTAAAAGCTTAATCGATCGAATCAAAGCCGGAGATCTGGCCGGTTATCTGGCGGCTCAGGTTGGTGGTAAAGGAGGTGGACGCCCTGATATGGCGCAAGCCGGTGGCGTTGATTCTCAAAATATCGATAAGGCCTTAGGCTCGGTTGCAGCATGGCTGACAGAGAAGCTGCAGTGATTGCCGTTCTCATGTTTTGCTATAATCAGCTGTAGTGCTTTGGCTGTGCTGATATAATTACTAGATGTTCTTTTTGAATTGTCAGTGCGGCAACAGCGAGAAACATAAAACCACCGAAAATAATGATTGATGCTAAAGGATAACAAATGCGTTTGAAACGAAAGCCCCTGTCACTTGGAATAATATCGCTTATGTTCTGTGTGAATGGGTTTGCTCAAGATGTCAATAAGACGGAAAATTTAAGTGAGATTTATCAAATCGCCTTGAAAAATTCTCCGGGATATCAGGCCGATTACTACACCATGAGCGCCAGCAAAGAGGATAAAAAGATCGCGTTGGGAGCCTTGTTGCCGTCTTTGGGTTTGTCAACTACGGCCAGTTATAACGATGTTAAAGCCTCTGGCCAAAGCGGTTATTATCGAGCTTATACCGGCTCACTTTCTCTGGGGCAAGTGCTTTTCAATGCCAATCTTTATGAAACCTATCAGGCGGCTAATGAAACAGCGGCTGCGGCTTCCTCAACGTATGATGATCAGAAGCAGCAGTTTATGCTCAATGTGGCAACGGCCTATTTCAATGTTTTGCAGGCCGATGATCAGGTCAGTTTTGCTAATGCGAATCTAAAGGCTGTGTCGAGTGCGCTGTCGCAAGCCGAAGATAAGTTTACCGTTGGTGTGGCCACCGATGTGGATGTTAAAACGGCAAAGGCAAATTATTACAGTGCCGTGGCGGCATTGAAGCAGAGTGAGAATGCCAGACATGCCGCCGATTATGCCTTGTTTAACTATACCGGAGAGCTCAGCAAAAATCTGGCGCCGCTGCGCCAGAAGCTGAACTATACAGCGCCTGATCCTGATGATGTTGAGAAATGGGTTGATATTGCTCTGACCAATAATGCATCGCTTAGGACTCAGCACTATAGCGAAAATGCCGCGCAAAAATCGGTAAATGCCGCAAAGGGTACTTATCTGCCGACGGTGTCGCTGGCAGCCAACTACAGCGTATCCGATTATTCTGGTGATGAGGATGATCTGGCTTTGGCTGATATCAGTGCCGGTAATGCGCGAGGAGGTTATATTGGACTTGATTTCAGCTGGAATATCTTCAACGGCGGTGAAGATTATGCCACCGAAAAGCAGGCAGCTTTTGCCTATCAGGCGGCAAGCTTTAACACGCTTCAATTGCAAAGGACGATTCGCCAGAACATTGAAACCGATTACTACAATGTTTTATCCTACGTCAAACAGATTGAAGCTTATCAACAGTCTGTCATCGCGGCAAGAAGTGCCTATGAACAATATCTGGCACGATTTAACGTCGGTACCGCCACCATGACAGATGTGCTGAATCAGTTGCAGAAACTCTATGATAGCCAGACGGCACTGGCGGCGTCAAAATATCAATATATTGAGACGGTGTTGCAGCTGAAATACGATGCCGGAACCTTATCTACCAAGGATATCGATATTTTTAACAGCTGGCTGGTTTAATATCAGCGGCAAATCAATCAATATAAGTCAGGAAACAACATGTCATTAAATTGTTTTTACCATCAACAGGACAATGCTGCGATCAGCGTGACAGTGATCCCAGAGAAACACTATAAAGATTGGCTCGAAAAACCGGAAAACAGCATGATTAAGAACATGCTCAATTCTTCAGTCAATGTTGCCAAAACGCCAGAAGTGTTGAAACTTTACGATGCGAAAGGGCATTTCAATCGAGCTATCACCATGGTAAATAACACGGATTTATGGATGCTTTCAAATCTTGCCAATGGGCTTCCCGCTGGGCGCTATCATCTCGATGATCCTTTTTGCATTATCGAAGATGAAGAGCCATATCTTGGGTTTGCATTGGCGAGCTATCGCTTTAATCGCTATAAGTCTAAACCGTTGCAAACGGCTGTCAGACTCTATCTGCCAGCGCAATATCATGCCGTTGAAAAGCAAGCAGAAGCCATTTATCTGACACGCGATATGATTAACACGCCGGCGGCAGATATGGGGCCCGATGCGATTGCCAAAGAGGCGGAAAAGCTGGCCGCGAAATTTGGTGCTGCTTTTCATGAGATCGTTGGCGAGGCGCTATTAGCCGAGAATTATCCAGGGCTTTATCATGTTGGTAAGGCGGCAGAGAAAGCGCCGAGACTCATTTATTTGAGCTGGGGAGATGAACAGGCACCCAAAGTTACTCTTGTTGGCAAAGGGGTGGCGTTTGATACCGGTGGATTGGATCTTAAACCCTCTGCTGGCATGCTTTTGATGCATAAGGACATGGGAGGGGCGGCAAATGTTCTTGGTTTGGCGCAGATGATTATGTCTTATAAACTGCCGGTAAGACTCAAAGTCGTTATTCCAGCCTGCGAGAATTCTGTCTCAGGCAGCAGCTATCACCCGTCAGATGTCATCACCATGCGAAATGGCAAAACGGTTGAGATCACTAATACCGATGCCGAAGGGCGTGTAATCCTTGCAGATACACTTTTTGAGCTTAGCCAGGAAAAACCGGATCTTCTTTTTGATTTTGCGACCTTGACCGGAGCCGCCAGAGTAGCCGTTGGTACTGAAATAGCGGCCTGCTTCAGTAATGATGATGATCTGGCTGATTCACTGAATAACGCTGCCAAAGAGGTACAGGATCCCATCTGGCGCATGCCATTGTTTTCCTCGTATCTCAAGTATCTCGATAGTGATGTGGCGGATATTAAAAATTCCTCTGCCGTCTCTTATGCCGGTAGTATTACGGCCGCGCTTTTTCTGAAGCAATTTATAAATCCAGATGTCAGCTGGGCTCATTTCGATATTATGGCCTGGAACATCGCCGATCTTCCTGGACGACCGAAAGGGGGAGAGGCGATGGGAATTCGGGCTGTTTTTGAGCTCTTACAGCGGCGATACCATTAGACGATCAAGCAGAGTTTATAACCGTTACAGTAAATCCATAATTGCTTAAACCAGGTTTTCTTACCACCCTGTATGCTGCTGTAAAAAGAGAGACTCTTCCTCGGTAGTTTGGCGCTTGAGAATATGATTTCGGTGAGGGAAACGTCCAAAACGGTCAATGACGGCTTTATGTTCGGTGGCAAATGAATTTGTTTGACCGAAGAGCGTTATTGACTGAGCCTGAATTTTTTTTGATTCGCTGTGCATATAAGGCATATATAGAAAATTCTTTTCCATGCTGCTCAATGATGTATCCTGGTCGTTAGCAATGGCAAATTGCGCCAGAAAAAGCGCTAAATTATCAAAGGCAAACGCTTTTTCAGTATCTCGAAACATATTGCGTGAAAATTGATCGAGAACGATAATCTCTGCCAGTGCACCTTTGGCCGTTTCACGCCAATGTGAACATTCTCCTGAGGCAACAGCACGATGTATCTCAAGAAATTGGGTTGCAATTGTTTGATCAAGATCAGGGTCTTTTTTATACCAGTCTTTGACTGAAAGGGTTTCAAACCAGAAATTAAGAACCGGTTTATAATCATGGTTATTCATAGCCATCCTATAAGTTTTTTATATGAATCAGTATATTATTTTTCGAGAATTTAATCATTATTTGATTTGATCTCGTAAATGACCATCATACTCAATGCTAAACAGGATATCTCTAAGCCATCGGTCACTGATGATATTGTCTCTGACAGGAGACCAGGCCGCATAATAGCTGACTTTGGGTGCTACCTTTGTTGGTAATGTTCGATATGACCAAAATTCATGTAAATGTTTTATGTGAATGGAGGCCAGCTCTATGCCTATCGTCAGCAGATAATCGCTGTTTTTAAGGAGATTAAAGACATCCTGAAACATGTCGACCTTCATTTTAACATCACGTTTACCTAAACCAAATTCGTCCAAATCATTGGGAATATCTTTAACTTGAATATGTTTGGCTGAGAGATAATCTTTGAGTGTAAACGCTTCGTTCATCAGCAAAGGATGGTTTTTTCGACCAAGCACAATAAACTCATCTTCAATGAGTAGCTGAGTTCGCAGATTGCCAGGTTCTTTAGTCAAGCCAAGCATAATGTCAAAGTCAGGACTCGAGGAGGCGTTTTCAGGATAGGTATAATCAATCTCAATGAAATCCAACGAAACAGAATAATCTTTAAAAGCATTGAGAATTTTACCGTAGGCGGCATTTTTCATGATCGGAACAATTCCAATTTTAAAATGACGCGTATCTATATGGGGATCAAAGGCTCTCGATTCTGTCATGCCATCGAGTACTTTTAAAACATGGATGATGTCGTCTGAGAGCAGCTTTGCTTTTTCGGTTAATGTCAAGGTACTATTTTGACGTATGAATAAATAATCATCGAAAATTTCTCTGAGCTTGCTCATGGCTTTGCTGATAGCTGGTTGTGAGACGTCAAGCTCATTTGCCGTGCCAGTGATAGATCGCGTTCTTAATGTGGTTTCAAAGACTTTGAGCAGAAAGTAATTGATCTGATCAATCTTGATAGGTCTGTTTGGTTGTGCTTTCTGTAACAATTTTGTTTTACTCATAGGTGGGTCATCCATTCACAATTAATCAATAGGCGTCAAATGCTTTAAAGCATTATTAGACAACTGTTTTCTGGTTTTGTCGTTGAGAATTATAGTCGATATTCATTTTTTTAGTTATCATGATAATTAATATGGTTGATATAGTAACAAAATTTGAGTGAAATTAATTCAGTTTAGTCGCGATATAATGAAATTGAATATAAAAATAATGAACATTCTTCAGAGATGAAATAATTAATTTTAGGCACATTCCTTATTATCGATGATCAATAGAATTTGCAATTGTAATGCATTCGATGTTTATTCTTTTGGGCGTTGTGATTTTTTCCCGCTATAAAACGCGACAAGACCAAAAGCAACTCCCAAAATATAGAGAATTGGGCCTGACCAGGAGGCGATAACGGCTACTATAGAGACCAGGTAGCCAGGTATAAGCAGGGCGTAGACAAAAGCAAGATCGGCGATGCCCAGCATGACAACCAGTATCCAGAAGCTGTATTTAACGTATCGGTTCTTGAAAATAAAGATAGCAAGAATGATCGCCAATAGACCATAGCCGGCAAGATCTATGCCGAAGTTAAGTGCTACGTGGCTCGCGACTTCCAATAAGCCACTGATTTTTTCTGGATTGTAGCCAAACATCGCCCACATCGAACCTGCGCCACTAGACCAATAGGGAATGGCAAGGCCTAATCCGGCATAGAGGTGCAAAATTCCCCATAGTATAAACATGATTGCACTTGTTTTGAGAGATTTGTTGTTCATGGTTATTTCTCCGTTAGTTAGTTGGTTGGTTGTTTATATACTTATTGATTGTGTTTCTAGGGAATGATCTTTATGCAACGAAGGTAACTTTTTGTGAAAGATCACGATCATCATAACCTTTAAGAACATACGTAATATAATCACCAGGTTGTAATGTAGATCCAGCCTTAAGGTACAGTATTGGGTAGCAGGTGTACTGATAAGTCATAACGTAAGTAGTACAGTTGCTAGGAAAAGTATCCACAACAGCATTTGTCGCCTGGAAACTATAGCTCACAATTTGAGACTGAGTAGAGACAAAGGGCCAAGAGGAATTAATGTTATTAACGAGAGCAAAGGTGTAATTGAGTTTATTGGCTTCAATTTTTGCAGTTATTGTTTGTAAAGCACCGCTGGCCGTTGGTTTCACGATATTAATAGGATCATTTATCAATGCCGTTGTTGCAGTGTTATAGCCATTTGGTAATACAAGTGATTTTTGAACATATCCCTGTATTCCTTTGAGTGCAACGGAATCTCCTGAGATTTGATATTGAGTGTCACTAGCTTTGGTCACGTTGTTTATCGTTATTGTATTAGTCTTATTACCTGATTTATCGTAAAGATACCAATAATTGCTCGAGTTTGATTTTATTAAAGTTAATTTGCCTAATGGTAAGACTGGATCGCTAGAAATTCCATAGGTTGTGTATTTGAGGAGCGGTTCATTAACATTTGTCGTTGTTGCTGTGAGTATGGGTTTCGCCGAAATACTTGGGTAGTTGATCTGGCTGTTTGCAGAGCTAATAGCGACAAGGTGACTTGTGGCATTATCGGCCAATGCAGCACTGTTTTCGACCCTGTATTGTTCAAAATTTGGATCAAATACCAGCTTGAATGTCGTAGAAGCTCCCGGTAATACTGATCCAGCACTCAGTGTCGACATGCTTGTTCTGACATAGGGTAGCAATGCCGCTGCGATTTCTACTTTTGGATTAAAAATCGTTTCATCGCTGTTATTGGTGATGGTAAGATTACTCTGATAGCCACCTTTTGGTGATAGAGACAGACTACCAAGACTTGGCAATCTTGAGTCATTGCTGGCTACGATTTCGGGGTTGATATCCCTCACTACAGATCCATCACCGGTGAGTAGAGAGATTTTTCCTGGGAAAACACCCAGTGTGGTGCTGGTCAGGTTTAAGACCACTGAGCAACTAGAACCAGAAGCCATTTCACCATACGCGCAATCAGTGCTGGCTATGCTCAAGCCATCACCGGAAACAGCAATATCCGATAATGTTTTTACCTCGCCTGTGGCATTCATCACTTCCGCATCAATTTGTACGTTACCGCCTGAGACAATGAAATCAGGAGCAGACGTCAAAACCACATTCAAATTTTTATACACGGGTGTAATGATCTGCGTCTTGTCATTGCGAAGATTAGTCTTTCCGGTGGCATTCGATGCACTCTTTAGCTTAAGGTCAAAGCTTGCATTATTAGCTGAATTTAAGACATCAAAATCAACGGTGCAATATAAACCTGGAGCAACGGCTTCTCCAGATAAACAGGTACTGGCGTCACTATTAACGGTTACTCCAGAAGGCAGATTAGCGGTATCAACATAGTCTGAGACGACTGTTGACGGCTGCCAATCAAAGTCACCATTATTTACAATGTCTACTGTTTGTGTATCGCTTTGATCTTCTGGTATGACAATATAGCTTACAGGAATATCGAGATCATTACTGTTAATCTGGTTATCGATACTAACAGGCAAGTTGGTCTCAAATTCGTTATTGAGTTCATCCTGGTAAGCAATAGTGATGGAATCATCGGCTGTTGGGACTGTATTTGCAGCAATAGTAAACGGCAGAGATATCGTCTCGTCACTGGCCAAACTAAGCGGTAATTCTTGCTTATTATTGTCATAGCTAACAGTGGGATTATTGGAGCTGACACTGGTGATCATAAAGCCATGATTCGTCAGATTTTTTAAGCTGAGTTCAGCTGTTGGTGCTGAGTTGATCGTATTGTCATCAAATTGAAAGGGTGAGGCCGATACGGTTAGTTTTGGTGCAAGCGTTTTACTGCTGGCTGAATCAATTGTGAGAACGCCCGTGGTTTCATTGTTTATAAGCTCATCATAATGGCTTAAGTAGGTATCAGTTGCTTCGGGCGTGTTGAGCAAGGTAAAGGTAAAGGTATGACTGTTTCCTGGCGATACTTGATTAATTTGTAGTGTCTCAAGATCTTCTGGTTTGACAATGCTTTTCAGCCAGTCAGCAAGCTTAAGCTGAACATTATTCATCGCCGAATTGCTGATATTTTCAAAAGAAACAGACGTTGTTATTCCCGGTGCCAGTTCAATATCGGATAACAGCTTGGGAGATTCAAGCAACTCACTGTTTGCATCAACCACATCAAACGTAACAGGGATCTCGAAATAGTAGTTATCGCCACCACTTTGATTGATGAAATTGAAGGTTAATTCCGTATTAACCGTGCCCAATTGATCAGGTGTGTAGGTGCTATAAGCCGTACAAGAATTTCCTGCTTCAAGAATGGCATTATTTTGACAAGCATCACTTGGAGAGGTGTCCAAATTAAAGAGGGTATTGCCATTTAAAAAATCAGTTTGATAGGTGTTGTTCATCGCTTGGTGGCTGAAAAACTGACTTTTTTGGATGAACGGAATATCGCTTTTAACCAGGTATTGTGGAATTGAGGTTAAATTTGTCATGGCGATATCGGTATAGAATAAATTTAACGCTTGTGTTTTAGGGGATTGTAGTTGCGGGCTTGTTATTGTTAAGGTTCTGCTGTTTTCTGTGCTTTGCGCCGGTGTATCAATAATCAATTCACATGAATCTCCTGGCAGCACTGGATTTCCAGAGAGGCAGCTTGAATTTTGATCGACGGTTAAATCAGGCTCACCTTCAAATGTAGAAATAGCATAATCGCTAGTCACGGTTGATGGTTTAAAAGCAAATTTAGCATCATTGGTCAGTGTGATGACATTTTTAAGATCAACATCGGAAAGAGCAGAGAGCTGGTTTGTACTGATGTTGATAAGATCAGGGTCAATACTATTATCCACATTAAGCGGTATGGTGTTGGTGAATTTATTATTATTGGCATCACGAGAGACAATGACAATATCGCCCGAGGTTGCGGTTGAAGCTAGAGAAATTTCTAATAACGCCTGCGAATTTTTCGCAATTGTTTGTCCTTCTTTGATATTAAGCGATACGCCATCGGGTTTTGTGATCGACTCTATGGTTAAGGAAGTCGATGTGGTATTGTCCAATGAAAGTGACATGGTTTGTAAGGGATCATCAAAACTGATTAATGTCTCATCGTTATCATTGATACTAATTGGGCTGGAGTAAACGTTTAATTCAGGAATAAATTTTTTTGAGTTGGCGGCTTGAATATAGAGCGTTTTGGACGTGAGATTATTTTTTAAATCATCAAGAATGGCGCTATGATCTGCTTCCATTTTGGCATAATAATTACCGGAGAGTGTAAAACCTAAAGTAGCACTTTGTCCTTTATCCAGGTAGGGTATCTGGTCATTAAGAGCGCTGACATAGTCTTTTAGAGCATCGGGGATGGTGAGTGCCAGGTTGTTTAATCTGTCATTCGAGTTATTCTCGATCTCAATGTTCACCTGACCATTTGGTAATAGCGTTAGCGTGCTATCGAGTGCGGTTGGTGCATTTTCAAGTCTATCATCGTTACTGTCAACAAAGGACACATAAAATGGAATCTCAATATGGGTATTGTTGCTAAAATTGACGATAAAATTATCTTTTAGATTGTCTTCAATATTATTGCTGTTAATAGAGAAATCAAAATCGCAGCTATCTCCAGCATTTAATGTTTTACCGTTACTGCCATTCCAGCAGGCATTTTCGGCGTCTTTGTTTGTTAGTGCAAATGTCGCTTTTTTATCAAAAGTCGGCATGTCAATTGAAGAGATTGTCACGGCTTTACTGGTGATGTTACTTACAGAAAAAGCATATTGTTCGGCATTGGTTGCCTCCAGTTGTACTGATGCCATCGCTGTTTTTCCTGTGGCAACATATTCCGGCATTGTTACTGATGTTTCTGTTGATACATTGACCGAAGTTTCATCGTTTGAATCACTTTCACCGCCACCTCCACCTCCGCAGGCACTGAGTGACAGTGTTGTGATTAGGCAGACTGCCAGTCTGACTGTCTTTTTGATGTTCATTTTTAACTTCCTTAATTTATATAATAATATTTATTACAAATTTATATATATTAAAATATCCATATAGATGGAGCTTTATCATATTTTGTGCTTTAAAATTCAAATATGTTAAAGTACGCCTGAATTATACGAATAATTGAGTGATTTGTATTCATTTATGAGTATGATATAGATAAATAGAATAAAAAAATAAAAAATATTACAATTGAATCAATATTCTTAATGGATCAAGATGCCTTTCATAACGAAATTCGTTAAAATAATGGAATCGATGGTTAAGCGGCGAAATAAGTAATGATGAAAGCGCGAATAGAGAAGATTCATCAACAGATAAAAAATCAGCAAAATCAGGATCATGCTGTGCTGTTGATAGCCGTCAGTAAATTTCATGATGTCGAGAAGATAGCTGAAGCCTATGAGGCTGGTGTTCGTGATTTTGCTGAAAATTATGTTCAGGAAGCGGTGGCAAAAATCAAGAAATTACCCGAAGATAGTGTCTGGCATTTTATCGGCCATATTCAGTCGAATAAAACCAGGCTTATCGCCGAGTATTTTCATTGGGTGCATACGGTTTCAAGCATTAAAGTTGCCAGGCTTCTAAATCGTCATGCCGAAGTGCTGAACAAGACGTTGTTTATCTGTCTTGAGATCAATGTCGATGAAGAGCCTCAAAAGTCAGGGATCAGCTTGCCACAGTCACAGGAAATTCATGATTTGGTAAGCTTTATCCTGGATCAATGCCCGAATCTGAAGTTAAGAGGGCTTATGTGCATCCTCGCCGATAGCAAAGATGAAGAGAGACAGCTTGAGAGTTTTAAAAAACTGGCAAGGCTTAAATCCAGACTTGAAATCGATTTCTCCATTGAGCTCGATATGCTGTCGATGGGAATGAGCGGCGATTTTAAGCCGGCCGTTAAAGCCGGCAGTACCATGGTCAGGATTGGTACGGCAATTTTTGGGGCTCGAGGATAGCAGATGATTTAAGCGGATTTATTCTTGGCGATTGAATGATGGGACAAAACTCAGCTAGCCGGAGTGGTAATTCAATAGTTGGTGATATAAACTAAAGCACAGACTGATTTGTACAGGTGTTCTCAATGAAAATATTCTGGTATGTAGTGGCGATTATTATTCTCATAATCGTGTGCGTGTTGTCGATACTGAATTCCCAGAGTGTGGTATTCAACTACATTATCGGCTCCTTTTCGGCACCTTTGATCGTACCGGTGCTGATTGCCTTTATTTTTGGCATTATTGTCGGCAGCGTGATAATATGGTGCTCTTCAATCCGCAAGCGAAAGCGGGAAAATAAGCATACGATTTAATCAAAGGTTGACAGATGATTGTGTTGGGGATAGAAACCTCGTGTGATGAAACGGGGGTGGCGATTTATGATAATCACCATAAGCGGCTTTTGGCCAATGCACTTTACAGCCAGGTTGATCTGCATGCGCAATATGGCGGTGTGGTGCCGGAGTTGGCCAGTCGTGATCATGTGGCTAAGTTGACGCCGCTGGTCGATGAGGCTTTAGCAGAAGCAGGTATTGGGCTTAGCGATATCGATGCCGTGGCGTATACGGCGATGCCAGGGCTTGTCGGTGCCTTGATGGTTGGCGCCGCCTATGCTAAGACGCTGGCTTATATGCTGGATATCGATGCTGTTGCCGTCCATCACCTAGAGGGACATTTACTGGCACCATTGTTAAGCGAAGATGCCGTTCCTGCTTATCCTTATGTGGCTTTACTGGTTTCAGGCGGCCATACACAACTCATCGAAGTGAAGGGTTTTGGAGATTATACCCTGCTGGGTGAATCGATTGATGATGCCGCTGGCGAGGCTTTTGATAAGACGGCAAAGTTGCTGGGGCTGCCTTATCCGGGAGGGCCGCATCTGGCAAAACTGGCAGAGAGTGGGGATGAGAAGCGTTTTGAATTTCCGCACCCGATGTGTGATCGTCCAGGGCTTGATTTTAGTTTTTCAGGGCTGAAAACGGCGGTGTTAAATACCTGGCAGCAACAGCCGATTCAGGATGAGAAAACGAAAGCCGATATTGCCGCCGGTTTCCAGTTAGCGGTTATCGATACCATTTTAATTAAACTAAAGCGAGCATTAAAGCAGACTGGATGCAAGAATTTAGTCGTTGCCGGCGGTGTCAGTGCTAATCAATTATTGAGAGAACGTCTACAAACGCTATCACGGCAATATGACTGGCAGGTTTACTATCCGCCGTTGGCCTATTGTACGGATAATGGCGCCATGATTGCCATCGCCGGAGCCTGTCGTCTTCAGCATGGTTTTAAGGATAATAATCGTGCCATTCTTGTCAAACCGCGCTCGCCGATTACCGAGTTATAAGTGATGGTAAAACGAGACCGAAAAAATTAGCGGTTTTCCCGTCGTTGTGATACAATGCCGTCGTTAAAGCATTCTTCCTCTCTAAACTATGCTTGGATTTTTCAGGTTCGGTCAAGCGTTTTGATCGGGCTTGGTAATGGTTGACATTTTGTCCAAGAGACGGCAAAATGGCACAGTTTTGAATTTTGTTGATTATTAAAGTTAAAAATGGAGAATAACATTGGCTAATACCAGACAAGCTAAAAAGCGCGTAAGACAGGCTGAGAAGCGTCGTCAACACAATATGTCTCGTCGTTCAATGATGAGAACGTTCATGAAAAAAACCATCAAGGCGATTGAGGCCCATGATGTGGAGGCAGCAAGAGCAGCCTTTGCCCGTCTGGAACCAGTTTTGGATCGCTACTCGGTAAAAGGTTTGATTCATAAGAACAAAGCGGCGCGTCATAAAAGTCGCCTAAGCGCCAAGATTAAAGCACTGGCCACAGCGGCGGCATAATCGTCAGGATTTTTCTGGTGTTATCTGGCTTTTAGCCTCGTGATTAATCGGATTGACGTCAGCGATTAAATGAATTGAAAAGCTCTCTTTTATGAGGGCTTTTTTATTTTGGGATTTATGTTAAAATTCAACCAGTTTAACTAAAGCAGCAGAGACCATGGCACTACTTGATGTACTGAAATATCCTCATCCTTTTTTAAAGAAAATGGCTAAAGCTGTCGAGCTCAATGAGATCAATGATGCGTTGAGACAGACGATAGCCGATATGTTTGAAACCATGTATGCCAACAATGGCGGTGGTTTGGCGGCGACTCAGGTTGGAATTGGAAAACGCTTCTTCATCATGGATGGCTCCGAGAATAAAGATGAGAAAATCGTGGTGATCAATCCTGAGATTATTGAGAAAAAAGGGGAGATCTACGAAGAAGAAGGTTGTTTGTCTTTTCCTGGCGTTTACGCCAAAGTCAGGCGTGCCGAGTGGGTGAAGCTTCAAGCCTTGAATGAACAGGGTGCGTCTTTTATTATCGAGACGGATGGCTACCTTGGGCGCTGCATTCAGCATGAGTTGGATCACTTAAATGGCGTGACTTTTTTTGATCATTTGTCGCCGGTGAAGCGCCAGATGATTGAGAAGAAGTATAAAAAATATATGAAGGAGCATGAGCAGGCATAGAGTGATGCTTGCATCTCATTCGTTTATCCTCTGTCATAAATCTTTTGAATTGGGGGAGGTTAGGTGGGGTTGGATGAATTATCGTTTTCTACGAATCGCGCTATAAAGAGCTTTTAGAATTGCGGCAGGGTGTTTTGCTGCTTATAATGGAGGCATTGCCACAATAAGATCGAACTGCCATGTCAAAGACGCTGGTTTTGATTATGAATCTGGGCTCGCCAGATGAGCCGACGAAAAAAGCATTGAAACGATATTTGTTGGAATTTCTGTCGGATTATCGTGTGATTGAGCGCCAGGGCTTATTATGGCAGTTGATTCTGCGCGGCATTATTCTCAATACTCGACCCAAAAAATCGGCGGCGAAATATCAAAAAATCTGGTTGGCGAATGGAGCTTCCCCGCTTCTACATTATACCAAAGCGTTGACGGCGGCTTTGAATAAAAAAATAGGCACGGCACGCGTCGATGTTGATTTTGCCATGCGTTATGGTAACCCTGATGTATCGGAGGTTCTGGATAGGCATTCTGATATCGATACGCTGATCGTCTTGCCGCTTTACCCTCAATACTCGATGACGACGACGGCAAGCTGTCTTGATGCTGTGTATGGTTATTATCAAAAGCGTTCATTTATTCCATCCATTCATTTTATCAATGATTATTATCGGCATGAAGTGTATATCAAAGCCATCGCGGATTCGATTAAACAGCATTGGCATCAATTCGCCAAAGCAGAAATGCTGTTATTTTCCTTTCATGGACTGCCTCAAAGCTATATTGAAAAAGGAGACCCTTATTATGATCAGTGTCTGCTGACAGCCAAGGCGATAGCGGAGAGTTTAGCTTTAGAGCAAAATCATTGGAGAGTGAGTTTTCAGTCGCGCTTTGGTGTCGCTAAATGGCTAAAACCGGCAACGGATATTACCTTGAAGCAGCTTGCCGATAGCGGTATAAGATCAGTCGATATAATCTGCCCTGGCTTCGCGGTGGATTGCTTGGAGACACTGGAGGAAATTGCGATTGAGAATAGAAAAATGTTTCTTGAGGCCAAAGGGCATAGTTTTCACTATATCGGTTGTTTAAATGATAATAAGCGCCATGTTGAGCTATTGACGGAAGTTATTGCTGGTTATTTATCCAGGTCTCTAAAATAACGCAGGCGGCCAAAGCATCGACCTTCAGGTGGCTGACGGCTTTTTGCTTCACGGTCTCGAGGCGCCAGCGAGCCTCACGGGTTGAATAAGCCTCATTGATTAGATGTATGTTGGTATTGTGGTATCGACTTTTCATATCATTGGCAAAGGCTCTGGCGGCTTTGGTGATGTCGGTTTCCAAATCGTTGGTATCGATGGGCAGACCGATAATGATATCGCTGGGTCGCCATTTCTTAATCAACTGATCCATCTGCTGCCAGTCTACCTTGCCCTCATAGCAGTCGATGGTCGTCACCGGAGTGGCTGTTTTGGTGATCATTTGTCCTGATGCGATACCGATCCTGGCCTGGCCAAAATCAATACCAATCAATCTACGCGTGTCCATACTGATGAGATAGCCTTGCCGGTGATGAAATGCCGATAGAGGCAAGACAGTCTCGCCACTTGTTTTGATCGGCGGATGAGAACAGCAGCACCTCATTGAATTCGGCACTGAGCCAGTCATTTTCTTTGATCTCATCGACAAGCTGCTCTGGTGCCCAGCTGGCATAGCCGGCAACAACCATAAAGGCTTTCGGTGGACGGTTGTCGGCGATATCATGAAGAATATCCGATGACAACGTCACGGCAATATCATCATTGATCTTAATCGTGGTGTCATAAGCTTCATCGGTCAGCGTATGCAGCACAAAAATATTATCCGGCTTCAACGGGCCGCCGATATGAATGGGATGATTGATAATCTGGCTGCTGGTGTGGCCGTAATCAATTTTTAAGGTTTTAAAGACTTTTTTAAGCGTCTGTTTAACCGGTTTGTTGATGACGAGCCCCATGGCGCCTTCGTTATTATCCTGGCACATCAAGATGACGGATTGGCCAAATTCTGTATTTGTCAGTCTTGGCGTTGCCACCAGGAACTGATTGGTCAGATTTTCTGTTATCATAGGCAGTTATGAAAATTTAAAGCTCACTTAACATAGCATGATTGTAATAGAAGTTGCGGTCGCTGTCATACTAAACCGACAAAAAAATAAGCTCTATCTGACCCAAAGACGAAAAGAGCAACACTTAGGATCATTATGGGAATTCCCGGGCGGCAAGCTTGAAGCCGGAGAGAGTCCAGAATCTGCTCTTTCTCGCGAGCTCAAAGAAGAAATTGGCATTGAGCTGTTATCAACGGAGCGGTTTCATCACCAGCAGCATGATTATGATGACAGATCCGTGCGGCTTTATTTTTATTGCGTTGAGAATTTCAATGGGGAGCCGGAACCGAAAGAAGGTCAGATTGGCGGCTGGTTTGCCATCGAGGCATTGAAAACGCTTCAGATGCCAAAGGCCAATGATGAGGCAATTGCCAGGTTGTTGAAGAAGTATGGGGGATTTTAGGGATAAAACGTTCGGACATCGGTGACCATCATATTGGCGACCACGGCATTGATAAGTCCGGGTTTTCCATCTTCAAAGACGTGACATTTATCGGCGGCAACCCCCAGGCGTTTGGCGATTTTAATAAAAGCCTCGGGATTGTCTTTGGTCGGGTGATCATCATCGGCGGTGATGATAAATTCAAAATGATCTTTGATCTTAAGAATCTCCAGCGTTTTCACTACGCTGTTTCTGTGTCCACCGGAGATGACGACCATCGGCAGCTTTTTATGATACATCTTAATCAGATCAACGATCGGTTTGATCGGTGTGATCTCGTGAAGCTCTCGAAATGCCAGATCTTCCTTCTCATAGACAACATGCTCAAGACTGTGGCTAAATGTACGATCTTGAATCAGCATTTTCAAAATATTCAAGGTTGGAATGCCGTTGTAATGGGCAATCTCATCGGCGTTTAGATTCAGTGCGTAGCGCTCGGAGATGATCTGCCAGGCTCTGTTGTGAACGTTCATGCTGTCGGCAATGGTGCCATCGCAGTCAAAAATCAGGGCTTGGGTTTTTGGGTGAATGTAAATCATTTGCTTTCCTGAAAATTAAAATAATCTTAAATTTTGCTGTGGTTATTATTGACATCATTGTAAATGATGGCAAACTTTGGCACAGCGAAGTTTGAAATAATTAAGCTCTTTTAGCGTTATTTATAGAACCCCTTCCCTGCCTCCCCCTTAACACAAGGGGGAGGGGCGAGTAGTTTTTTAAAACTACCCCGTCGAGCAAGCTCGCCACCCCTTCCCTAACGAAGGGGAATAATCCCTCCCCTTATAATCAAGGGGAGGTTAGGTGGGGTTAGATGAACTATTGTTTTTAACGAATAATGCATAAAAGAGCCAATAACTATAATACGAACAAAATGGAGAAAAGTATATGTCAGTATTAGTTGGTCGTAAGGCGCCTGAGTTTACCGCACCGGCAGTGCTTGCCAGCGGCGAAATCGTCGATGCGCTTAATTTCAGCGAAAAACGTGCCGGTAAATATGCGGTTGTCGTTTTCTATCCATTAGATTTCACCTTCGTCTGTCCTTCTGAGCTTATCGCTCTGGATAAACGCGTCGATGCCTTAAGACAGCTGGGTGTGGAAGTCTTCAGCGTGTCCATTGATTCCCATTTCACGCACAATGCCTGGCGTAATACGCCGGTTGATCAAGGTGGAATCGGTGCTGTTAAGTACACCATGGTCGCCGATATCAACCATGCCATTGCTAAGGCCTATGGTGTTGAGACTGCCAATGGTGGCGTGGCTTATCGTGGAAGCTTTCTTATCGATAGAGAAGGGCTTGTTCGCCATCAGGTTGTCAATGATTTACCGTTGGGCAGAAATATGGATGAGCTTGTAAGAATGGTGGAAGCTTTGCAATTTTTTGAACAACACGGTGAAGTTTGCCCTGCCGGATGGCATAAAGGCGATAAAGGAATGCAGGCAAATCCTGAGGGTGTTGCCAGATATTTGGCCGAAAATGCAGAAAGTTTATAATATTTGTGAATTTTTTATGTGATTTGCTTGAAAAATTTCAAATAGCTGATAACTTTGACGATGTATAAGGCTTTGAAGCTTGATTTCAAGCGGATGCGTTAACAACTAAAAAAGTAATCATGTTTTAATAAAAAAGCACTCGAGGAGAATCGAATGAAAATTAAAGCGATCGTCACAGCAGTTGCAGCAACTGCACTTGGAACAACTGCCTTTGCAGCCGGTTCCATGAATGACCAGGTCAATCAAGGCGGCGGCATCGTTAACGTCCGTATCGATGCGGCGTATTCGGCACAAATGCTGGATAATCAAACCTTGACCGGCAATGCTGTCAATATCTTGAAATCCCGCGCTTCCGGTGATCTGGCGCCAAACGCCATCTATATCGGCGGTAAGGGTGAGCTGTATTTCTCTTATGCGCATGCCGGCAGTCTGCCGAGCGCATCGGCGGCTATTTATGGTCAAAATGCGGGTACTGGTGGAAGCTATGTTGGTAGTAAAACTATTGGTAGCGGTGCTGTTGCTGGATCCGCTAAAAATGGCAGCACCACGGCGATTAATCTGCCATATGCCGATGTCGCCTTCACCTCAACCATCGGCAAATGGGTCACCGGTTTTGCCGACTTCCAGGTCAATAACCAGTCTACCAGCGATGTGGTAATGCCAAATGCCTACTTTATGGTCGGTAATTTGACCGAGTCGCCTTTCTATTTCGTCGGCGGTAAAAAAGTCGTCGATTTCGGTAATTTTGATTCCGTCACCAACTTTATGCCAACCCTGACTCGTGCCTATTTCATGGAATATGGTGGTCAGGTTGCCGTTGGTTTCAGCAAAAATGGTCTGAACTTAACAGCCTCACTGCTGGATGGTAAAGGTGCTTCAAATCTAAATTCCTACTCAAGCTCTGATAATCAGGTCAATGACTTTGCCTTAAATGCGCTGTATAACGGCATGTTTGGCAATATCGGCTATCACGCCGGTGCCGGTTACACCAATGCTACCGGTTTCCTAAATGATTCCGGTAACATGATCGGTGCTTTCGACTTAAATGCCGGGGTTAAATTCCAGGGATTGAGCGTCAACGGTGAATTCCTGATGACCGCTGGCGGCGTTCATTCAATGGCCACGAACTCAGCATATAGCAACTCAGTGAATTATGCTACAACGGGTAATAATGCTTCTCTTGGTTTGAATGACTCAGCTGGTTGGAGAGCCTTTGGTTTTAATGCCTTGGCGGCCTTAATTCCATTTGGCGATCAAAACGCTGCTGACTATAATGGTAGTTCAAGCTCATCCGTTAAAGCCTGGAGTCTGGATGGCTCTTACACCTTACCGGTTGCCGGCAAAGACATGGTGCCTTATCTGTCTTACAGCCAAGCGTCTCAAGATTCCGATAACGACATCTATCAATTCGAAGTCGGTACGCGTTATAACATTATCGATACCATATGGTTGGGCGCGGCTTATAACTACACAAGCGGTAAGTCTGCCGGTACCAGCATCGGTAAATTCAACAGCGTATTGGTTGACGCCACAGCCTACTTCTAATTTATATTGTCCCTTGCGTCTTTTGATGCAATTGTCTAAAGAAAACCGCCGCCAGGCGGTTTTTTTGTTTTTAATGTATTTGTGAAAATTTTCTTCCACACTGACAAGGTGTATTGTAAATGACTGGTTGCCATCCATGGACAGCTTTGTCCTGGATTACGACGCCGTCCTGGCTCGTAATGACGTTGTCAGACATCATCGTCATTGTTGACAGGATGTCAGCAATCCAGATTGCCATGGATGGTAAGTTTTCCACGTTCCTATATTAAAGCGTGCGAATATTTTTAATATGACACCAGTAGTTAGAATTTGAATCCATGCCGGTAATGGTCTCTACGGTCACCGGTTTTGCCGTCGCCATCGATGCCATCAAATAGGCGGCGATGGTTTTGGCGTTGTTTTGCTCCATGTTGAGCGTGACTCTGGTCGTTGATGGCAGTGGTGTGGTCGAATAGCAGAAATCTCTGTTATTGGCAATCGGTTCAATGATCAAAGCCGTATCACCAGCTTCATTCTTGCCAACGGCTAAAGACTTGATAATAAATTGCCCGAGATGATTTGGATTGTCTTTTGCCGGCGTGAATTTTACCTTCAAGGCATTATCATATTGCTGTTTAAGCCCCTGATTGATCAGCTCTGGATCGGCCGTGATTTTAGTATAGACCTTGCCTGGGATAGCCTGTTGACTATATTGCGGCAGTTGGCTGTTGATGTCGCTTATGACCATCGTTGGAATCTGTTTATTTAAGCTGTCGATCTGATGGTCAGTATTGGTTTTGGCATTATTGACAGCGGTTTTAAAGGCATTGATCTGAGTTTGAATCGAATCGGCGCGTTTGCCTAAATCGGTGATCTGTTTGTTGGCGATCACATCGGCATAAGCCCCAGAGCAAAGTCCTCCGGCAATGAAGGCAGTCGTTGCTAAAATAATTTTCTTGTTCATCGTTGTTCCTATTTTTTTTAAATCACCCATTCAAAATCCCCAAAATTGGGCAATTATACATCCCATCATAAACACTGGCGCGGGTTTTTAAATGCACAGGTTTACCGGCGGCGTACATACTCATCAGATACGAGGCGACAACGGTGGAGTATTTTTTATTCATGTTCAAAGTGGCAAAGGCGGTATCGACTTTGGCGCTGTCGGAGCAGAAATTGATCTCCGGATGATAAGAATACACACTCAGCACTTCCTCACCATCATCGTTGATATCACTGCTAAAGCCGCGAATATAAAGCTTTCCAGAACCGGCATCAAACGCTGTGGCGATGGCGCGTTTATCGATAGTATCAAGTCCGCTGGCAATCGCTTCGGCATTGAGTTGTTGATCAATCTCATGATTTAATTGCTGATTAAGCTCGCTGTCTGTTTGATCGCGTTGGTTGTTAAATGCCGTGGTGACAGCAGCAGCTGCTTGCGCGGTAATTTTAGCTTTAGCACCGCTGGCAATATTGTTGTTTATATTCTGAATTTTTGTGTTCAGCTGCTGATTTAGGGTGTTGAGTTTAGCTTGTAGAGAAGGGAGTCTGTTATTTAATGCATTGATTTTATTTTGTTCGTCGGCATTTAATGTTCTACCAAGTGTAATGACGCCATTGTCTAAAAACTGATTAATCGTTTGTACGGAAATAATGTAATTCTGCCCACCGTCAATATTACTAATTTTACCTTGAGAATTATTTTGTACTGCAACATCACCCTCACCCATAATGGCACCGGTAGTGGTATAGGTGAAAACGCAGTGGCCAGAAGATTTAAGTTTTAAAAAGCCAGCATTGACAAGAACCCAGCCAACATTTTGATTTATAATAGCATTTCTATCACCTAAAACATTTCCGCTGCTGTCAGTACATTTTACTTTTACTGTATTAGCATTATAATTCGGATTCGAAGTCGCCAATGTCAATCCAGCAAATGCAGATGTTGCTGATAATGCCATTGCTGTTCCTAAACCCAATGCGATTAATTTTTTCATTTACCTGCCTCCTGTAGCGATTCAACGATGCCGATGATGTGGCAGTATTTCTCGCCATTATCGCTGGCGATTTCTGTGCTGATCGTGGTGGGTTCATTATTGATGAAATGGGAAAACAAATAGGATAGGGTGGTGGCGGCTTTGGGATCAGACAGGTTTACTCTGGCGGAGATGCCGCTTGTCGGCAGAAAGAAGCCCGAACAGATATCGGTTTTATTATCCACGGGATAGACGGTGATCGTCGGATTGGCATTGCCATCAAAGCCGGTGCTAAAACCTTTGATATAAAACGATCCCTCTCCACCCTCGGCAGGCCGGAATTTATGCTGTATTTTCTGATCGATATAGCTTTGCAGTTGATCGGCAATAACATCGGCACTCATTTGAGTTTTTACCAGTGAGGCGCTGTTATCATCAATCGTGGCTATCAGTGAGGCATTGATCTGATTGTCGATCGCCGCGCCTGCATTATCGGTGGCATTTTTAATTTTGCTATCGGCATCACTGCCCACGCTATCAAGCAGTGATTGTAAAGTATTGACCTGGTTTTGCAGACTGTTGATCTTATTTTCAATCGGCACCAATAGCGCATTGACATCAGGCGAGATCCCGGCATAGGATGCGGTGCTGATGGCAAGCGCCATGGCAGAAATCAGTAGTTGTTTTTGCAAGAGTGTTCTCCGTTGTTGTTGATTTTTTAGTTTCAGTTATTCAATAAACCCCACCTAACCTCCCCTTTATCCAAGGGGAGGGATAATTCCCCTTCACCAGTGAAGCGGGGTGAGAACCGCCAGGATAGAGCAAATTGCTTTGCTCTATCAGGTTCGAACGGCTTAAGCTCTGCGCAAGCCAGCAATAGCTTGCTCGACGGTGTAGTATTTTAATTCACCCTCATCCGCCAAAGCATGCGCTCTGTCGACTTCTCCCGTGGAGGGAGAAGTGACTATCACCTCGCCCCTTGAGGGAGAGGTCGGCTGACGGAGTCAGGCGGGTGAGGGGGTTATATTTTCGCAATTAAAATTTCCAATCCATCTGCAATCCAATTAAATCAGCATCGGAATTGACATTACCATTGGTGGTTTGCTCGGTAACAAACATAGGTTGAGTGACATTGATGCTGGCATTGCGGACAAAGAAGTGGGCGTAGTTTAAAGACAGTGTCATCAATGGCATAATCTTATAAGCCACGCCAGTCGCCACAATATAGCGATCTTGATCTGGAATATAGATATTTCGGTATTCATCTACTGTAGGAGTTTGATCATAACCGACACCGGCTTTTAGCTGCCATTTTGGTGTTACATCATAGGTGGCACCAAGGGCAAAATTCCAACTATTTTTGAAGTGTTGTTCAATGGTGATGTCGCCGTATCCGCCACTAACCGGATCGGCAACATTTTTAAGCTCTGTACTGCTGACTGAGTCCCATTCGGTATAGATAGCAGAAGCCATTACAGCAAAATTTTCGGTTATTTGTGAATAATAGCTTAGATCCCACCAAGCAGGTAAAATCATTTTGGTACTAAAGTTATCTCCATCTTGTACATTTGGAAAATATTTTTGCAAGAAAGAAGTATTGCCGCCAACTGTCGTTGTGCCTTTAAGATTTACATTGATTTGTGAATGATAAGTGATTCCAAAATGATTATTCTCATTTAGTTTGAATAATATTCCAGCATGATAGCCATAATTAAAACCATCTCCTTTGTTTGTTACAGAGTAGTCACCTGTGTTGAAATCTAAATCATCATAATACAAAAATACATTGTCAAATTCACCCGTTGCGTAAACAATGTCAGCACCGATGCCAACAGATAGAAATTTATTGACCTTAAAGGCAATAGCAGGGGTGAGATCCACCGTCTGTAATTGTGTTTTAGTGCCGGAATATCGCAGTGCTGTGCTATCGCCATAATCGGTTTCGGCACCAAATGGAGCAACTACTCCAATACCAAATGCCCATTTATCAAAAGGTAGAACATAATGGATGTTGGGCACAGGTGTCCAGCCACCACCGTTAATATGTGCGGACTCTGTAGTGGTTGCTATAATGTTACTATTATTGGTTTGTGTGCCATTATAAATAATATTGGTATGCACCAACTCACCACCAATACTTAACTCCTGTTGCTTAAGTTCAACCATGCCAGCGGGGTTATACCACTCTGTTGCGGCAGAGTTGGCAGAAGCGGCACTGCCGGCGTGATAGGTACCGAGACTTGCGGCATCCTGTTCGAAAATCTGATAGGCGGATGCAAAACTTGTGCTTATAAAGCATGTGCTGATGGCTGTGGCAATCAGGCGCTGCGAGACATGGAGAGCGGAACGCGAGGTCGAGTAGACCCGGGTAGTCTTGCGCTGTAAACAGCAAGCGACGTGCCGTAGGCGCCAGAGCGAAGTCTGTGAAACAGCTTGTACCCAAGGCGTAGAGTAGAATCGGAGACAGTTGCCTGCTCGGAATGAACGCAGTGAATTTGTGAAGGTATGCTGGCGAGGCGGACGTCCCGGGCAAAATTTATGCCGCCGAGGATAGCCGATTCGATTTTGTATATGGATATACAAAATCTATTATGAGGCCCGAGGCACCCAGCTTTTTTTAAGTATTTTATGCATTGTGATGTCCTGTTTTTTGTTTTAAGAACCTAGCTATTAAGCTAACCCCGCCTAGCCTCCCCTTGAATATAAGGGGGGAGAAGGCTAACCCCACCTCTACCCTCCCCTTGACCCCAAGGGGAGGGACTAGTTTTACTCCTCCCCCTTGGCTAAAGGGGGAGGCAGGGAGGGGGTTTGTATTTCAGCTTTCAAGCTTTGGTTATTTAACCAACCCCACCAAACCTCCCCTTGACCTCAAGGGGAGGGACTAGTTTTACACCTCCCCCTTGGCAAAAGGGGGAGGCTAGGGAGGGGGTT
>JBMSHD010000013.1:0-28392 GCA_049416425.1 Francisellaceae bacterium
TCGTATGAACAATATGAATACAATAATGGGAAGTTATTTTGAGCGCGTTCCTATGTATAAATTTTATATTTTATTTTATTTATTTTCTAAATATTTCTTATGAAGTTTCGTCAAATAATATTTTTATATGCTAACCTATGGTTAGGGATGTGTCTGAAATAAATTCCTTTTTCATTGCAAAGCATGACCAGGCGCAACAATCGTCATCATCGCTTGGCGATGATCCATGTGATTATCAGAAGCGTAGCAAAAAACGTATGTGCTTAGGCAAAAGCCGTCAGTAACATTGCCAATGTTACACTGACCACGTAGATTGCCGCCTGTCGCGTCAATGACGGGAAACAAGGTTGCACGGCGAGTATATACGGGAAGTTATTTTGCGCACGTTCCTATATTGTTGCAATTATCTCAACGATATTCGGATATTTCTTTTTGAAACAATTGCACAGTCAATATATAACAATGTTATTTATGATTGTACTGCCCTTACATTTTGCCGCATTAACCGCTAAGAGGGCAAATGACAGGCTGGCGCTTGTCTCCACAGTGTCAGGCTTTGTTTTATTGCCTGTTATCAATATGCTTAACAGTGAGCTAGCATCATTGATTTTGCCAGTTTTCTTTGGGTTTGGTGTAGCATACGTGGGTAAACGATTTAAGAGGACAAGCTCATGACATATCTATGCTTGGGTGTGGCGGCTGTTATTAGTTATATAATGCGCGTAATACCTTTTTTTTCTGGGAAGTTATCAAGGTTGCAAGAGGGAAGCTTTCTCACCAGAGGTTTAGATTATAGCGTCTGTTTTATTATTGGTGAGATTATCTATTCAGTAGCTTACCGCAACCAAAAAATAGATCAACTTATTGCACAATTTAACCTCAGCGATATATTCACCATCATTGCCATTGTTTTTTCATTTGCTGTTTGTGTTAAAACAGATTCGATCATGAAAAGTCTGGCAGCAAGTTTGGTATTATATGTCATATTATTAGGAGCGTGGCTATGATAAATATATTTGATACGACATTAAGAGATGGAGAGCAGTCAATTGGTTTTCTTATGAGTAAAAATCAAAAATTACAAATACTAGAAAAACTGTGTGAGATTGATGTATTTAATACTATTGAGCTCGGTATGCCAGTTGCATCAATAGAAGACCAGCAGGTTTTTTATGAAGCGAGTAGGATGAAGGTCAATAAAACGATTGCCGCACTATCTCGATTAAAGAGACAAGATATTATACTAACTGCTACATTATTAAATGACTTCTCACACTCTAGGATTCAATTGTTATGTATAGGATCTGAGCTTCACCTTAAGAAAAAAAGAAAGCTAACTTATCAAGAGGCGCTTAGGGAGTTAAATGATTCCTTACATTTGCTTAAAAACTTAGAGTTTTCGGGAACTGTCTCTTTGATCTTTGAGGATGCTTCAAGAGGCGAGCATACGTTTATATTTAGTCAAATTGACCTTGCTTTAAAATATGGTATACGGAATGTTGTTATTGCAGATACAGTTGGGTGTTTTTTGCCATATAAAGCGTTTGATTTTATTAAAAAAATAGTAAAGAATTACCCCCAGCTCAATATATCAGTGCATTTTCATAATGATTTGGGATTGGCAACAGCAAATACGTTATGTGCAATTAAAGCGGGTGCTAAAGAAATACAGACTACGCTTGGTGGCATTGGTGAGCGTTGTGGTAATTGTCCTGTAGAAGAAGTTCTCGCATGTCTAAAATATGAAGAAAAGAAGAACAACTTTGATATTAAATCGGTTGTTAGTGCAATAGACTATATGTATGACGTTCTTGGTAAGCAGATAGATGTAAGAAAACCCATTGTTGGCCAGCATGCTTTTGCTACATGTGCTGGAATACATCAAGATGGAATAAATAAATGTCCAGAGATCTATGAATTTATGCATCCAGAAGTTTTTGGACGGCAAAGAAAATTTGTTAATAATCGATTGTCAAGTAATAAATTACAGGATACATCATATGTGTTATGAGTGTATAGTATGTGGATGGATTTATAATGAGGTGCGGGGCAGTCCTGAGCATAATATTTCCCCAGGGACAAAATTTGCAGACTTACCTTACGAGTTTTTTTGTTTGGAGTGTTCTGCGGGTGTAGAGGCATTTGAGGAGTATTGTTAATGAAGACTAAACAATCCGCTGTAGCTGTGGTATTTTTTGAGCATAATAAAAGTATCTTGTTATTAAAAAGAAGTGGAAACTGTGTCCATTCTAACGAAGTATGCCTACCTGGTGGTGTTGTTGAAAGCGTTGATAAAGAGAGTTTACTTCAAACAGCTATACGTGAAACTTTTGAGGAGACTCATATACTACTATGTCCCAAACAGTGCATGTTGGCATTGCCAAAAGAAGAAACAAGTTATGGAGCAAGCATTTCTCCCTATTTATTTAGGTATAAAAAAGATGCTGAAATTAATGTTAAACTAAACAAACATGAAGCTTCAGAGTACTTTTTTTTGCCTCGAGCCTATTTAACTCATGAGTTTTTCGGGGTGAATGCATCTGCTAAAAAACATAAGTTGTACTTGCAATACCAAGGGTTTTTCATATGGGGAGTTACGGCTACCATCTTAAGTAAACTGATTAGAGTCCATGATGAATTTAGTGAGCACTTTTAACGTTATTCGTTGAAAATACTTTTGAGCTATATTTGCAGGTATAGAACAACCCTGTCGAGAGGATATGATCATGAAAGCTTCACTCTTTAATTTTCTCGTGTCTCAGCTGG
Organism: Francisellaceae bacterium; assembly: GCA_049416425.1. Classification (GTDB taxonomy): domain Bacteria; phylum Pseudomonadota; class Gammaproteobacteria; order Francisellales; family Francisellaceae; genus JBMSHD01. The sequence goes on from JBMSHD010000013.1 coordinate 2,767, forward strand.
GTAGTTTAACTGCCAGGCAAATCTGACACTAAAACTCTGGGTGCAGGATAGTCCCCCAACAGCCGGCTTAGAAAACGAATTGCTGCCTTTTTATTGCGGCGCTTCTGCACAAAAATATCTAACTCCAATCCATAGAAGGATACCGGTAGTAGATGTTGAGATTAGTATACAAAATACTTAGAACTTTGCTGAAAACTCCCCAAAATTTTGGCATTGCTGTTATGGACATGGTATAAAGGGCAATTTGCCATCCATGGACAGCTTTGTCCTGGATTACCGCGCCGTCCTGGCTCGTAATGACGTTGTCAGACGTCGTCATTGTTGACAAGGAAGTCAGCAATCCAGTTTACCATGGATGGTTACCCTTACGATTTCAATGACAATACATTGAAATCACTGCCTCAAGAGGCAATTATTAAAAATGGGGAGTTTTCAGAAAGCTTATCAAATTTGCTATACGCACTGATAGGCGGAAGCATGAAGGCAGTTCGGGCGCCTGAAGACGTTTTTAAAATTCCATTTGGCGCAAATTGGGTGTTGTGATTCATTGTTATTGCCGTTTTGGGAAAGATATCCCCAGGCTTGTATAGTTCATAGGGTATGGTGATTTTATTCTGAGGAAGATCTATGAAAAGCTCCATAGTCTTCTCCAACAGCATCGACAAGGGAGCTCCCCTTGAGACATAAGAGAAATCCGATTTTAACGTAAGCGGCAGATCATGTGAGCATATTCTTGTCATTTGACCACGATTAGTTGGCAAGAAGCTGCTTATTGTATCACCTTTGAGCACACCATACGGATAATAGGCAATATAAAGTGGAAAAGAGTCATCGGGTGATATCTCATCAACTATCCTTGCAAATTCAGGCTCAACAGCATGCACTCTGTCCCTGACACCTTGCCAATTGGTTTTAAATAAACCTCTTTTTTCGTCAATGGTTGAATACATATCACTCTCACCCTGTGGCCATCAAAACTTTGGCATTATTACATCGATGTATTATATTAAATTGGATCTCCAGCAAGGTCAAATTTAATCGGTTCCACACCGTGATTTTGGGAAATATGTCCAAAAACGCAGTGCAGATCTCTTGTCTGAACAGAAAGATTCTGGGACAATATCTCCATCACTAAAAATAGCCGACGTGTATCGACACATTAGCCTATTTGAAGAAGGGCTCACGTTTATCGGTATACCCATACACACTGTATATAGAATAGTCGGGAAAGCCCAACACTCGAATGACAGGATTGAAAACAAATGATAGACGCCAAATTACTAAGAACCGATATTAAAAACATCGCCGAAATACTAGCCACTCGTGGCTATAAACTGGATATCGAGCGATTTGAAAAGCTTGAACATGAACGCAAGATTCTGCAGGAGTCTACGCAAAAACTTCAGGCTGATCGCAATGAGCAATCCAAGAAAATCGGTATGCTAAAGGCCAAAGGACAGGATAGCACGGAAATCATGCAAACCGTCGCCACCATCGCTGACAAACTAAAGGATGCTGAAGAGCGGCTCAAAAACCTGCAACATGAATTAAGTAACATGGTCGCCGAGATGCCGAATCTGCCAGCCGAAGGCACACCGATTGGCAAGGATGAGAATGACAACATCGAGATCAGACGCTGGGGTGAGCCTCGTCGATTTGATTTTGAGATTAAGGATCATGTCGATGTCGGTGAAAATCTGACTCAGATGGATTTCAAACTGGCCGCCAAGCTAACCGGCAGTCGTTTTGTGGTTTTGAGAGATAAGATTGCCCGACTGCACCGCGCCCTTATTCAATTTATGCTCAACACCCATACCGAAAGCCATGGCTATCAAGAGGTCTATGTTCCCTACATGGTCAATAAAGACTCGCTGTTTGGTACCGGTCAGCTACCTAAATTTTCAGAAGATCTGTTTAACTTAAGTGGTGAATTTGAATACAGCCTCATTCCAACGGCCGAGGTGCCATTGACGAATATGGTCAGAGACGAGATCATAGAAGCCGAGAGTCTGCCTTTGCGCTTTAGCGCTCACACCCCTTGTTTTAGAAGTGAAGCAGGCTCCTATGGCCGCGATACCAGAGGCATGATTCGCCAACATCAATTTGAAAAAGTCGAGCTTGTGCACATCTGTCATCCCGATGAAGGCTTGAATGAGCTTGAAGTCCTGACTCGACATGCCGAGACCATCTTACAAAAGCTTGATCTGCCCTATCGTGTTATCCAGCTTTGTACCGGTGATATGGGCTTTGGAGCGCGCAAAACCTATGATCTTGAGGTCTGGATTCCCTCTCAAAACACCTACAGAGAAATCTCGTCCTGCAGCTGGTGTGGCGATTTTCAGACCAGAAGAATGCAGGCCAGGTTTAAGTCCAAAACCATGAAAAAACCCGAGCTGGTTCACAGCTTAAACGGCTCGGGACTTGCCGTCGGTCGCACCCTGGTCGCCATCTTAGAAAACTACCAGCAAGCAGATGGTTCCGTGCTGATTCCAGAGGCTTTAAGACCCTATATGAACGGGCTTGAGCACATCACGCCCACTACAAAGTGATAAAAATAAAAAAAGCATTGCCTCGGTTGGTAAGAGCCGATACCATAATCCAATCTTTATATCTAATGAAGTTCATAAAGCAACATGCAGCTTGATTATCAGACACTTGAGGCGTTGAGGCAAAATCATCCAAGCTGGCGGCTTCTTGCCAGCCCACACGCCCCCTTAATCGCCAGTTTCTTAAATCGCATATTCATTGAACCCAATGTCAGAGTGATGTCTGAGGCCGATCTTATGGAAGCCTTAGAAGATGAACTTTTTGAACTAAGAGAGCTGGGAACAGATCGATTTCCAAAACCCGCCCGAGACTATCTCAATGACTGGGCCGCCACAGAAAAAGGATGGCTTAGAAAATTCTATCGCCAAGGCTCCGATGAGGCCTTTTTTGACCTGATGCCAGCCACAGAAAAGGCCATATCCTGGCTATCCTCTTTAAGTGAACGCAGTTTTGTCGGCACGGAATCAAGACTTTTGATGCTGTTTGAGCTGTTGAAACAGATAAGCAAAGGCAGCACAATCGATCCTGAAATCCGGCTAGATGAGCTTAAAAAACAGAAAGAAGCCATAGACCATGAGATTGCACAAGTCATGCTTGGACACGTCGAAACCTTAGATGATACGGCACTCAAAGACCGCTTTATGCAATTTAATCAACAGGCTCGAGAACTTTTATCTGATTTTCGCCAGGTTGAGCATAATTTCAGAGCACTCGATCGCAATGTGCGTGAGCGCATTGCCCTGTGGGATGGCGGCAAAGGACAGCTACTTGAAACCATTATGGGAGAACGAGACGCCATTGCCGACTCCGACCAAGGAGCCAGTTTCAAAGCATTCTGGGATTTTCTGATGTCCTCGAGCCGCCAGGAGGAATTCAGTCAGCTTCTGGCTGAAGTACTTGAACTTTCCGCCGTTAAAGACTTATCTCCAGATCGGAGACTGTCGCGTATTCATTATGACTGGCTTGAGGCCGGAGAGCACACGCAACGAACGGTGGCACAGCTGTCTTCCCAATTACGACGATTTCTCGATGACCAGGCCTGGCTTGAAAATCGCCGCATCATGGATCTGTTACATGGTATTGAGTCCTCTACGCTTTCATTACGGGAGGCCCTGTTCTCATCGGAAGTTTCAAATGAATTTATGCGCCTGGATTGCCCATCTGCCGACATTGAACTGCCAATGGAGCGTGCGCTTTATCGTCCACCGCTTAAAAACAAAATCAACAGCATCAAACTTGAATATGGTGATGATGACATTGATACCGAAGCCCTCTTCTCTCAGGTCAATATCGATAAGGCTGCCATCGCCCAGCACATCCGCCAATCGCTGCAGACACAAAGCCAGATTACATTACAGCAATTGTGTCAAAGCCGTCCTCTGACTCAGGGGCTTGCCGAGCTTGTGGCCTATCTTGAGCTGTCAACCGATGATCAAAACAGTCGTTTTCATATTATTATCGATGATGATCAAGAAGATGAAATTTCCTGGTGTTGTCTCGACAATAAACAAAATGAGATCATGAGAACGGCGACAATCCCAAGAGTAATCTATTTGACAAATTAGATAAAACCCACACGATCAGAGATTCAATAACTCTTTAAATAAAGCATTAAAAGGAAAAATATGACCAGCGAAACCGATATTGATCCCATACAGGACGAGTCAGAATCAACGACAGATATCTCACCACTGGTGATCCATCTGTTGAAAGGCGTGCTTTATCAGGAAAATGACGGCAAGAAATGGCAAACGCTCTTGGCTTTGCAGTCACAGCTTCGCGACTATATAGCCGTGCTTGGGCTTGAACTTATGCTTGATGAGGCCGAAGGCTATGCATTTTTGCGTACGCTTGAAACCGAAGATAATAATACTATGAGCAAACCCAGGCTTATGATCAGAAGGCCACTTTCATTCCCGGTGAGCCTGCTTATCGCCCTGCTGCGAAAAAAGTTGGCCGAATTTGACGCCTCCGGCAGTGATACCCGCCTTATTTTAAGCAGAGAAGACATCGTTGAACTCTATAGCGTATTTCTGCCAAACAGTAGCAATGAAGCCCGCCTCAGTGACCAGATAGAAAAATATATTAACAAGGTCATCGAGCTCGGTTTTCTCTACAAATTAAAAACGGGCGGCTCAAGCAGAGAGTCGCGTTTTGAAGTCAAACGCATTATCAAAGCCTATGTTGATGCCCAATGGCTATCAGAGCTTGATGGAAAATTAGCAGAATACCGAAAATATCTGGAGAACAAGAAATCATGACAGCCATAAAATTGCTTAATGATGATGAATTTGATAATGTTGAGAGTACGCGTTTGAGCGGTTTTCGCCTGGAAAAATTGGAAGTCTATAATTGGGGTACTTTTGATAAACACGTATGGACGCTCGAATTAAACGGTCGAAACGGACTGCTCACCGGTGATATCGGTTCAGGAAAATCGACATTGGTCGATGCCATCACCACACTACTGGTGCCGGCTCATCGTGCTGCCTATAACAAGGCTGCCGGCGCCGAAAACAAGGAGCGGTCTTTGCGCTCTTATGTTCTGGGGCACTATAAGTCCGAACGCCAGGAATCAGGAGGAAGAGCCAAAGCCGTATCACTGAGAGATCAAAACAGCTACTCGGTCATACTCGGCGTATTCCGAAACAAAGGTTATAATCAGGTCATCACGCTGGCTCAGGTGTTCTGGTTTAAAGACATCCAAAGTCAGCCTGAACGTTTCTATGTCGGTGCCGAGTCTGAGTTGTCCATTGCCGGCGATTTCAGCCGATTCGGCAGTGATATTCTGCGCCTTAAAAAACGATTGAAATCTCAGGGTTTGGAGATCATGGATCGCTTTCCACAGTATAGCGCCTGGTTTCGACGCCGTTTTGGCATCAACAATGATCAGGCGCTTGAGCTTTTTCATCAGACCGTTTCCATGAAATCCGTGGGCAATCTGACCGATTTTGTGCGTCAGCACATGCTTGAGCCCTTCGATGTGGATCAGCGCATCAAGGCTTTGATAGAGCACTTTGATGACTTAAATCGTGCCCATGAAGCCGTGCTTAAAGCCAAACATCAGATTGAGCTTTTGACGCCACTGACACAAGACTGCCAAAATCATGAAAGCCTAAGGCAGCAAGCCAATCAATTACGCGACTTACGTGGAGCACTGAAGACCTACTACTCAAACAAGAAAAATGAACTGATCAAAAAAAGGCTGGAGAATTTTGCACTCGATCTTAAACGCCTGACGGCTCGTATTGATAGACTGTCCACACAAACCCAAGAGACCAGGTTACAAGAGACCGCTTTAAAACAAGAAATTGCTCAAAGCGGAGGTGACCGCATTGAACGACTCAAACAGGATATGCGCATAAAGTCACAAATTTTAGAATCCCGGCGCCTTAAATCATCCCGTTTTGATGAACTTGTCGATAGACTGGCTCTGCCAAAAGTAGAGGATGAGAGTGATTTTATCGCCTTGAAATCGAAGCTTGATGCACTTGCCCATGAAGTGGGTGAAAAACAAAATCGACTACTCAATCAATTAAGAGAGACTGAGTTTGAATTCTTAAGACTCAAAGATGATTTGAAATCACTCAACACCGAAATTGACAGCCTTAAATCCAGAAAAAGTAATATCGATCGAATGCAGATTAACATTCGTGAGAAGATCTGTCAGGATCTGAACATCACTGAGAGTGAGCTGCCTTTCGCCGGAGAGCTGGTACAGGTCAAAGAGCAGGAAAAAGCCTGGCAGGGAGCCATTGAGCGCATGATGAGAAGCTTTGGACTATCGCTTTTAGTGCCGGAGGCTCATTATCAACAGGTGTGTGCCTGGGTCGATGAAAATGAGCTAAAGGGCAGGCTGGTCTATTATCGGATCAAAGAGACTCGCCAGCGTCCCTCTACCGAATCTTTGCACTCACACTCGCTGGTTTATAAGCTTGCCATTAAACCGGATTCCAAATTCTACGCCTGGCTTGAACATGAAATCAGTCGACGTTTTGATATGGCCTGCTGTGAAACTCAAGAGCAATTCAGGCGTGAGAAACGCGCCATTACCTTAAATGGGCAGATCAAGGCTCAAGGGGAGCGTCATGAAAAAGATGATCGCTTCTCACTGTCTGATAGAAGTCGATATATTCTGGGTTGGAGCAACAAAGAAAAAGTAGCTGCTCTTGAAGGAAGAAGGAAAACCATAGAGCATCGAATGGCTGATATTGGCCTTGCGATCAGCAAGCTGAAAAAGGACGAAAAAAGCTTACAAATTCAGCGTGATCACATCGGAAAACTTGAAGAATATCAACAATTTGAAGAAATTGATTTCAAACCCTTAGTGCTTGAGATTGACACGCTTAAAACAGAACTCAATGAGCTGGAGTCATCCTCCGACCTCTTGAAAACGCTGACGGTAAAACTGCAGTCACTAGAGAACAGCAGACGGCAGATGGAACAAGATCTCGATGATGAGAAAGATCAAAGATCCAGGTTGATGCAAAAGATAACCGATCTTCAACTGCTAAGCGACAACATCACAAACTTTCTCCAAGATGAAGTCAACCGGATCGCTAAGGAGATATTGACTCACTTAGATACCCTAAGTCTTGAAGCATTGGGAATGCACAACCTGAGTGTTGAGTCCTGCGATAACAAAGAACAGGAATTGAGAAACTGGCTGCAAAGAAAGATAGATAATGAAGACAGCAAAATCAGCAAGCTCAGCCAAAAAATCATCAAAGCCATGAGCGATTACAAAAGCCAATATCCTCTGGAGACGCAGGAAGTGGATGCCAGCGTCGATGCCGCCTTTGATTATCAGAGTATGCTCGATGGTCTAAATGCCGACGATCTGCCGAGATTTGAGTCTCGCTTTAAGGAACTTTTGAATGAAAATACCATTCGTGAAGTGGCCAATTTTCAATCTCAGCTATCCCGTGAGCGTGAAACAATAAAAGAGAGAATCACTCAGATCAATGGCTCTTTAAGTCAAATTGATTATAATCCTGGGCGCTATATTCTCTTGGAGACTACAGCAACGCAAGATGCCGACATTCGGAATTTTCAGATTGAGCTTCGCGCCTGTACTGAAGGCGCGCTGACAGGATCGCATGATGAGCAATACTCACAGGCCAAATATCTTCAGGTTAAAAAAATCATTGAACGCTTCAGAGGGCGAGAGGGCTACAGTGATATTGACAAGCGCTGGAGCACTAAAGTTACCGATGTCAGAAACTGGTTTAGCTTCGCTGCTTCAGAACGCTGGCATGAAGATCACAGTGAATTTGAACATTATTCCGATTCTGGCGGCAAATCAGGAGGGCAGAAAGAAAAGCTGGCCTATACGGTTTTGGCCGCCTCACTGGCCTATCAGTTTGGTCTTGAATGGGGGCAACGGCGTTCAAGAAGCTTTCGTTTCGTCGTCATTGACGAGGCATTCGGTCGCGGTTCTGATGAATCGGCAGAATATGGGCTTAAACTGTTTGAACGACTCAATCTTCAACTGCTTATCGTTACTCCGTTGCAAAAAATTCATATTATCGAGCCTCATGTTTCTCACGTCGGCTTCGTACATAATGAAGGTGGTGCCGCTTCTAAAGTCAGAAATCTAAGCATTATTGAATATCGAAAACAAAAGACAGAAGTCGTAGAAACCATAGAATGAACTGGAGCACAAAAAAATCTCTAAAATCTCAGGTTGAGAAATACTGGGAGCGCGGTACTCTTTTAGCGAGCTTGCTCAGCGATCAGCCTTTTTTCCCTAAGAGGCTGATCTTTAAAACACCGACCAGCAAAGAGTTGCTTGAGCAATTTGACGCTGTGCGTCGATGGATCAAAGAAATTTCAACAACCACACACATAAGGCTTGAACACAGGCTGATAAACCATCGCCTGTTAGGCAGCAATGAAGTGCCTAAAGAAGCCTGGATTGAGAGCCTCGATGAGGCGGTGAAACTTCTTGGAAAAGCCAGAGAGTTCGAGCAATTTAGCACAGTTGTTAAGACAACAAGACAAACCATGCCGGCTCTTTTGTCCTGGATTGAAGAAAATCCGATGAAAGCACTGAATGAGTGCTTAAATTGGCAACGATATATCGATATCATCAATTGGTTCACCTACCACCCAAGACCCGATATCTACAGCCGTCAAATCGATATTGAAGGCATAGACAGCAAGTTTGTGGAATCCAATCGCGCCATGATCTCACAACTTCTGAATCACATACTTCCACAGGAGCATATCGATGATCGTTTCCGCGGCAGCGCTCAATTCGAGTCACGATTTGGCCTTAAAACAAAACCGACACGTATCCGCTTTCGCCTTTTAGATGACAGTCTTGCCCTTCTTCCCGGATCGGATCAGGATATCACCCTGACTGCCGAAGACTTTGCCAGGCTCAATAGCCGGACAGATTTTCAGAACAACCTGCAATATATCTTTATCACCGAAAATGAAATCAATTTTCTAAGCTTCCCAAAACATCCCAACAGCATTGTTATCTTCGGCTCCGGCTATGGGTTTAAGCACTTCGAGCACATCGAATGGCTAAACACAAAAGAGGTCTACTATTGGGGTGATATCGATACTCACGGTTTTGCTATTTTAGATCAACTCAGAGCCTGGCTGCCTCATGCTAGAAGCATGTTGATGGATGAAGAAACTTTACTGACTCATAGAGATCATTGGAGCTGTGAGACAAGCCCTGCTTCCAGGTGTTTATCTCGACTTTCATTTGAAGAGAAAAGGCTCTACCAACAGCTGTGTGATCATAGCATCGATGATAAGATTCGGCTGGAACAGGAGCGAATCCCCTACCATAAGCTCGAGCGCTTCTTGCAGCTGTTGTAGTCTCGAGTCGCACAAATTTCTTTTCAAATGCCGACAAATCCCGCACAATAAGGGCACTTTGGAATTATGAATACTGGCAACATGATGTTAACCGTTACCGGAAATTGTGCTCTTTCTCCATTTGATCACCAAAAACTGCTGTCAAATCTTCAATCCGACTTCCCTGAAGTCATCGATATTACTGCCGAGTATATTCACTTTGTCGATCTTCTTAACCCTTTAAGCGACGAGGAAAATAAGCGGCTTTTAAAGCTGCTCCATTACGGCGCCACAGACAATCTGACACGTCGCCATGCTTGTCAGATTGTCGTTATGCCAAGGCTTGGCACCATCTCACCATGGTCGTCAAAGGCCACCGATATCATGCACAATTGTGGACTTATGGCGATCAGACGCGTCGAACGCGGCATCGCTTATTACCTGGATTTTGCCCATATAGTCGACTCAGAAAGGCGCCATGAGATCGCCGGCCGATTGCACGATCGTATGACCGAGTCAGTCTTTTTTGACATCAAAAATATCAACCCTTTCAATGAGAATCATCAACAGGCATCCCTACAGATCATTCCGGTTCTAAAGCAGGGGAGAAAAGCCTTTGAATCTGTAAACAGAGAGCTTGGGCTGGCCTTGTCAGACGATGAGATCGACTATCTGTTTGACGCTTTTACAGAGCTTCAACGAGATCCCACAGATGTAGAGCTGATGATGTTTGCTCAAGCCAACTCCGAGCATTGTCGTCACAAGATATTTAAAGCCGACTGGATTATCGATGGCAAACCTCAGGATAAAGGGCTTTTTGCCATGATTAAGCACACCTACGACCATCATCATGAGAATATCTTATCAGCTTACCATGACAATGCCGCCGTTATCGCCGGTTATTCCGCCGAGAGACTCATACGCGACAGCGGGGCAAAATATCACTTTGAGCGCCAACCCATTCATATCCAGATCAAAGTCGAGACCCACAATCATCCCACCGCCATATCCCCCTATCCAGGAGCGGCTACCGGTAGCGGTGGTGAGATTCGTGATGAGGCCGCCGTCGGTCGCGGTGCTCTGACTAAAGCGGGACTGACCGGTTATACGGTATCAAACCTCAATATCCCTGGTGACCATCAACCCTGGGAAGGTGACTATGGTAAACCCGATCGCATCGCCTCGGCACTTGAGATCATGATAGAGGCACCGATTGGAGGGGCGGCATTTAATAATGAATTCGGCCGCCCCAATCTCTGTGGCTATTTTCGCACGTATGAACAAACCATCAACGGTGAGCTCCGTGGCTATCACAAACCGATCATGATTGCCGGCGGGCTTGGCAACATCAAAGAAGAGCATATTGACAAGAAAATCATTCCCGTCGGCGCCAACCTCATTGTTTTGGGCGGTCCTGGCATGTTGATTGGATTAGGTGGAGGCGCCGCCTCCTCGGTTGACGCCGGCAGCTCAAAAGAAGCACTTGATTTTGCCTCGGTGCAAAGAGAGAACCCTGAGATGCAGCGCCGGGCTCAAGAGGTGATAAACAGCTGCTGGTCGATGGGGGATAACAATCCGATTATAAGCCTTCATGATGTCGGTGCCGGCGGGCTTTGCAACGCACTTCCTGAGCTTGTAGCAGATTGTGCTCGAGGTGCCATTTTTGAGCTTGATAAGATTCAGATGGCCGAGCAGGGACTCTCTCCGCTTCAGATCTGGTGCAATGAATCTCAGGAGCGCTTTGTGCTAGCGATATCAGATAAGGATATAGCACTGTTTGACGCTATCGCCAAAAGAGAACGCTGCCCTTATGCCATCGTCGGCAAGGCCACGGCAGAAGAAGTCTTGATCCTAAGAGATAAAAAAAGCCCAATTGATCCCATCAACATGCCTTTATCGATTCTGTTAGGCAAAGCGCCCAGAATGACCAAAGAAGTCAGCTCGCGCGATGATAATTACAGCGTATGGGATTACTCAAAAATCGAGCTTGGTGAGGCTGTAAATCGTCTGTTGCGCCTGCCTGCTGTCGGCAGCAAGAAATTCTTAATCACCATCGGGGATAGAACCGTGGGCGGATTAACCGCGCGTGATCAGATGGTTGGCCCCTGGCAGATTCCCGTATCCGATGTGGCCGTTACTGCCTCAAGTTTTACCGATTATCACGGAGAGGCAATGGCCATGGGGGAGCGCCCAACACTGGCGATGATGAACCCGGCCGCCGCCGCCAGAATGACGATTGGCGAGGCCATCACCAACATTGCGGCGAGCTATATCTATCACTTATCAGACGTCAAGCTCTCTGCCAACTGGATGGCCGCCTCAGGCCACGATGGTGAAGATGCCAGGCTCTATGAGATGGTTAAAACCGCGGCAGAGGAGTTTTGCCCTGCCCTCAATCTCACCATTCCTGTCGGCAAAGATTCGCTGTCGATGAAGAGCAAATGGGTTCATGATGGCAAAGAGAAATCCGTTACTTCACCGCTATCTTTGATCATCACCGCTTTCGCTCCCGTTCAGGACATAAGAAGAACGCTGACACCTCAGCTTAAGTTAAGCATTCCTGAAACCGATCTCATTCTCATCGATCTTGGCAATGGTAAAAATCGCTTGGGCGGATCGGCATTTGCTCAGGTTTATAATGAGCTGGGACAACATACGCCGGATATTGACGCCGAAACATTGCAAAGCTTTTTTGCCGCCATTCATAAGCTGGTTAAAGAAGACAAAATACTGGCCTACCATGATCGCTCTGACGGCGGACTTTTCGTCACGCTATGCGAGATGATGTTTGCCGCCAAATGCGGGCTCGATATCGATATCGGCAGCCTCGGTGAAGATTATCATGCCAGCTTATTCAACGAAGAGCTGGGAGCCGTGATTCAGGTTAAAAACAGCGATCGCCATATCGTCATGGATACGCTGGCTTCTTTCAAGCTGAAGGCTCAGAAAATTGGGGAGCCGGTGAGCTCTGTCGAAGATGCCAGGCTTACCATTTACGATGATATCGATGAGATTTATTCGGCAACGCGTGGACAGTTGCAAAGCTTGTGGTCTCAAACTTCTCACCAGATTCAACGCTTAAGAGACAATGCTTCCTGTGCCGATCAAGAACACGCACTGATCAAAGGCCTAGATGACCATGGGCTATTTGCTCAGGTACCATTTGATATGAGCCAGAATTTAGTCGCCCCCTATCTCAATCTCGATGCCCGCCCCAAAGTAGCTATTTTACGCGACCAGGGTGTTAACAGCTACCATGAAATGGCGGCTGCCTTCACCTTAAGCGGATTTGATGCCATCGATGTGCATATGAGCGATATTGAGCATGGTCGCATCTCTTTGGCTGATTTTAAAGGATTGGCGGCCTGTGGTGGCTTTTCTTACGGCGATGTCTTAGGCGCCGGCGGTGGTTGGGCGAAATCAGTTTTATTTAACTCCAGGCTTTTTGATGAGTTTAGTGCCTATTTTGATCGAAATGACAGCTTCAGCGTCGGCATGTGCAACGGTTGTCAGTTTTTGTCACAACTCAAAGCAATCATCCCCGGAGCCGCCCACTGGCCACAGTTTGTCCGAAACTTATCTGAACAATTTGAAGCCAGACTGTCGATGGTTGAGATCACAGACAGTGCCTCGATCGTCTTTAAGGACATGGTTGGGCTCAAGATGCCGATTGTGGTCTCCCACGGTGAGGGGCGTATCCAGTTCGACAATATTGAAGACAAGACGATACTAAGCAAACAAAAGCAACAAAGCATGCGCTATATCGACAGTCATGCCAAAGCAACCGAATATTATCCGCTTAACCCCAACGGCTCAGAAGATGGATTAACGGGATTTTGCTCAGAAGATGGTCGTGTGACCATCATGATGCCGCATCCGGAGCGTGTGTTTCGCCTGGCGCAAATGTCCTGGTATCCAGCAGACTGGCGCAACAAGGGTAAGGAATACTCACCATGGATGCGATTGTTTATGAATGCACGAAAATGGGTGGATTGAAATCATGAGCTCAATAAAGATGAAAGAAAAGGCTTTTGAGCTGCTTCAAAGCTATTACAGCGCATTGAAACAAGATATCGACAAAAATGGCTATACTGCCGAGTTTTTAGGACTCGATGAGCCTGGTTTTCAAAAGACCAGGCTGCTATGCCAAAGCCGAAGCCTGTTCTTTATGTTGTGCTATTTTGAATTATCAGGTGATGATCAGGCGCTTATCTATGCCGATAAACTCTATACGCTTATCAATACTAAATTCCATGATGATACCACAGGCAACTGGAAAAAATATCCAGATGACGACAGGCTTGACGATCTCTATGAATATGCTTTTTTACTCTTCTCCTTTTCCAAATATTACCGTCAACGCTCAAATACCTCCGTATTGAATAACATCAAGCAACTCCATCAAATCATGATCGATGAAGTACTCAAAGATTTCAGTTGCAAAAATCTGACTCAAAGTGATGGACGCATTTCTCAAAATGCGCTGATGCATCTGTTTGAAGCCTATCTTGAAGCCTATAAAGCCACATCAGAAGATGATTTTAAGCACGTGCTGGAGAGGCTTTTAGAGACCATTGCTGATCTGTTTTATTGCAAAAACATAGATCTCATTGCCGAATACGCACCGATTAACAGCGAGGACTGTGGCGAGAATATCTATGAACCAGGGCATTCCTTTGAATGGTGCTGCCTACTTTATGAGGCTGAAAATTTTGGCATCGAATTGGCTAAACTGAAAGCTTTTGATGCCATCGCCAAGGCGGCCGAGACCCATGGCGTGATCGATAACAAAGTCGTGGCACCTGCTATCGGTGGCGGGCAAACTCATACACCTCAGTCACTGCAATTTCGCATCTGGCCTGTGCTTGAGCGTCTGCGCTATTATGCCATGAGTGAAAATCAAGCCACACTAAAGCCGGCTTTTGAATCATTTTGTCAACTATTTATCGATAAAAATCAATTGCCCATTGAATATATCGATCATCGACTTGCCCCTGGATTTAACAAGATCAAATCGACAACCTCCTATCATCTGATCAATGCGCTACAATATGTGATAAGAGGTGTTGATGGCTAATTTTCATACCCACCTAACGGCCGGGACAACGACAGGAGTCATCGGCGCCACTGTGCTGTTTAGCATCGGCGAGATTCAGCTTGCCCACTTTCTGCCGCTGATGCTTCTTGCTACTATCGGCGGCATTCTGCCCGATGTTGACTCCGATCATTCCGACGCCATCAAGATCGTATTTGATCTGATCGCCATCGTGCTGTCGGTGATCATCACTCTTATCTTCACGCCTATGCTCGGCATCTTGCTTGGACTCGGGCTCTTGGCGTTTGTGTTTATACTCTGCCGCTATGGCATTATTATCCCCTTTCGCCATCTAACCCATCACCGCGGCATATTCCATACCATTCCCATGGGACTTTTATTTGCTCTTAGCGTCTGCCTGGTCTCGTTTCGCTTTCTCGGCGAAGATCCAATTTTAGCATGGATCTACGCCGCCGCGCTGTTTGCCGGATTTTTCACACATCTGTTGTTCGATGAGCTCTACAGTGTCAATCTAAGCGGCGTCAGACTCAAAAAATCATTTGGCACAGCGATGAAGCTCTACAGCCGCAATAATTTAAAAGGCAGTATTTTGCTGTATGCTATTCTGGCCGCCGCCATCTACAGTGCCCCTTCGATCAGTGCTGCATGGAGCACCGCCAAGCTCAACTATAAAGATAATCTGTTTCTACCCGCCTGGAGCTGTCATTTTTCTTAGAAGCCGCAATAAATGACGCCGTGGATTACCTGATAACCTATAATTTGAAAGACTTTAAAGGTGCCAATAAATTTAAAGTGGAGGTTGTCACTCCACAACAGTTTATTAGAATACAAGAGGATAGAAACAATGGCTAATTTTGCATTAAGACTTCCAAATTCTACTTATGAGGATTTGAAAAAAGTGGCTGAAACTGAAGGCGTATCAATCAATTTGTCATGAGCGCCGTAGTTGAAAAAGTAGCGCTAGCCGAGATAGTGACTCGTCTGCAAAAAGGCACGGTGAAATTATCATCCCAGGAATTTCTGAACTTTCTAGATAAAAATGTGCCTCATCAAGAACCACATCCTTTAGATAGACTTGAAACTCATTCGGATGATCACAAACGACTTGAAAAATAAAATAATTAAAGATAAAACTAAAAACAAGAAAGGAAAATCAGAAACTTAAAAAATTGTATGGCTCCCCGAGACGGGCTCGAACCGCCGACCCAGTGATTAACAGTCACTTGCTCTACCGACTGAGCTATCGGGGAATGCCTTACTGGTGTTGAATTCTATCTGTGAATCGCACATGAGTCAACAGCTTTTTGAGAAAAAATACAAATTTTCGCATCACTCTTGCAACCATGCTGTTTTCCATACAATTTCGTTCAAACTTCATATGCTAAAGTTTCTCTTGATCAATCGCGACAACGGCCATTGTTTTTTGTTAAAATGCATCAAGTCATTTTTTATTAGGATTACCAACGATGAAAATAACCAAAGCCGTATTTCCCGTTGCCGGTCTTGGCACACGATTTTTGCCGGCGACGAAAGCCTCTCCTAAAGAGATGCTGACCGTGGTCGACAAACCGCTGATTCAATACGCGGTTGAAGAGGCCATCGAGGCTGGCATTAAAGAACTGATATTTGTCACCAGCACTCATAAACGTGCGATTGAAGATCATTTTGACAAGAACTTTGAACTTGAGCATAATCTGGCACAAAAACAAAAAACCGAACTGCTTGAGATTGTTCAGAACATCCTGCCGGAAGATGTCAACTGTGCCTATATTCGTCAAAAGGAAGCTTTGGGATTAGGGCATGCTGTTTTGTGTGCCAGACCACTGGTTGGCGATGAACCTTTTGCCGTTTTGCTGGCAGATGATCTAATCGATAACCCCAAAGGCGTCGGTGCAATGAAACAGATGGTCGATCAATATTACTACCAAAAGTGTGGCGTCATCGCCGTAGCCAATGTTGAGAAGAAAGACACCGCCTCATATGGCATCGTCAAAACACGTCATGATCAAAGCATTGAAGCCATCATCGAGAAACCTCACCCTGATCAGGCTCCTTCAACTCAAGCCGTCGTTGGTCGCTATATTTTAACCCCCGATATCTTCAACTATCTTGCCACCATCCCTACCGGTGCCGGCGGTGAAATTCAACTGACAGATGCCATTGCCGAGCTGATCAAAAAACAGAGAGTCATCGCCTATCCATATAAAGGAACACGTTACGATTGTGGTGATAAACTGGGCTTTTTAATCGCCAACTTTGAGCTGGCTCGTCGTGATCCGGTGCTTGGTCAAAAATTCAGTCAGTATGTTCACTCCAGTCTCAATGATACATCGACCGAGGCTTGATGCAAGATGACTCAATCTCTCAAGAATAAAATCTACATCATCTCCGCCCCTTCTGGCGCTGGAAAAACGTCTCTGGTCAAAGCACTTTTGGAACAAGACGAAGGACTCGATGTCTGTATTTCACATACCACACGCACCATGCGTCCGGGAGAGGTTGCCGGCAAACATTATCATTTCGTCAACAAAGATGATTTTGAGTCACTGATAGCTAAACAGGCTTTCATCGAATACGCTCGCGTATTTGATCACTACTATGGCACCTCAAAAGCAGCGATTGATAGTCTCTTTAGCAAAGGATCTGATGTGATTCTAGAGATAGATTGGCAAGGCGCCGATCAGGCAGCGGCCATCTTTGGTCAGCGAGCCGTTCGCATTTTCATTCTGCCACCTTCTCTAAAAGCCCTGCGTCATCGACTAACAAGCCGCGCCCAGGACAGTGAAGATGTGATTAAAAGACGCCTGTCAGAGGCACTGCTTGAATCCTCGCACGCCCATAAAGCCGACCATATCATCATCAATGATTCTTTTGATCAGGCATTGGCAGATTTAAAAGCGATTATAAGAACCATGAGGCTGGAAAAAAATAAGGATTTTCGTTTGCAATAAAGATATAAACCGCTTACATCATGGCATTCTGTGGCATCGTCTCGCGAATCAGCTCAAAGAAATCAACTGTCTTGTCGCTGACTTTAGCCTGCTGTAATACCCAATCGATCAGTTTGTTTTCGATAACAACGGCTTTGATATTCTCCAGCTCTTTTTTATCGGTTTTAAAATGCTTGCGCACTTCATCCGCATCTTCATAGACTTGGGTCATCTCTTCGATCATATTATCGATGCTTTCATCATCGGCTTCGATCTTCTGCGCATCAACGATATGGCTTAAAATCAAACCCAGCTTAACATTCGTTTCGGCTTTCTGCTGGAACAGCTCATCCGGCAGATTCTCAGCATTAAACGCGGCTTTATCACCCCCCATACGCTGAATCAAATCTTGCTTCATGCGATTGATTTCTTTTTTAAGCAGCGCCTTCGGAATATCAAATTCAACGACTTTGGCAAGTCCTGCAAACACCTGCTCTTTGGTCTTACGTTGAATCGCCGCTTTCAATTCCCGCTTCATGTTGTTCTTGATTTCGGTATGAAAGTCCTCGGCACTGTCAACACCGAATTTTTTGGCAAACTCATCGTTTATCTCAGGTAACTCAGGCGCCTTGATCGCTTTGACAACGATATCAAACTCAGCCGGCTTACCAGCCAGCTCTTTATTGTGATAATCTTCAGGAAAGCTCACCTTAATCGTCTTCTCTTCATCCTTGACCATGCCGATAATGCCATCTTCAAAGCCTGGAATCATCTGATCTGAGCCGATTGTGATTTCAGAAGCATCGGCAGAACCACCTTCAAAAACTTCACCGTCAACACGGCCGACAAAATCAACGGTAACCTTATCTTCTTTGCTCGCAACTCGATCGACCTCATGCCAGGTAGCAAGCTGCTGACGAAGATTGATAATCATCTTATCGGTTTCAACTTCGGTTATCTCGACGACCGGTTTTTCTACTTCAATGGTATCGAGCCCGGTGACTTCAAATTCAGGAAACAGCTCAAGGTTGGCGTTGAATTTCACCGGCTCACCCTCCTTATTATGCGTAAGCTCAATCTCAACACCGGCGGCATTTAAGTTCTCATCGGCAATGGCTTTGGTGTAATTTTGAGGCAAAACTTCACCCAGAACTTCAAATCTGACTTGCTCACCATAGCGTTTTTTGATGACACCAACAGGAACCTTACCGGGTCTAAAACCGTCCAATTTAGCCGTTTTAGCAATCTTATTAATACGCTTTTTAACCTCTTGATCTATTGTTTCTGCTGGCAGCTCAATGGCTAACGTGCAGTGGATACCTTCTTTCTTCTCGACAGATACTTGCATTTATGATCCTTAAAAGTTTTACATTTGAAAAATTTAAATTCAGCTGGAAATTTTATATTTTGTGTGCAAAATTGTCCACCTTTTTAACATCAAATCCCGACAATAACTAAAATAGACTTTACTTTTCACGGCAAGAGAATAAGATTAACGATTATTGATTGTAAAAATCGTTATCATGCTTTCAATCATCATTATTGCCCTGTTTCTGGTTATGCCTTTTATTTGGGCGACAATTCAGATTCTAACGCTAAAGAGCGCTGATAAACTGGCGGTATTTGGCGGCTATTTCATCGGCTTTAATATCTTTGGCTTCAGCCTCTTCAATGCCTTGGCCTATCTTGTTCAAACCGACTATATGAACCGCTTTCAGGGCTGGCCAGACTCACCGGCCACCATCGAAATCGGTCTGTTTTTTCTCAGCATCGCCTTAACTGCGCTCGTTGCTCTGTTTCAATCAAACGCCTTCAAATCGGCCATCTGCCTGATTTATGCCATCTATCTGTTGTTATCATTGATCAACCTTCTGGCTTCTGGCTCAAATGCCCATCTGCCATCAAATGGTCTTATGGCGATCTATGTCACGTTGATGAGCATTGAGCTCATCATTCTTATCGTGCTTTTTCATCTTTTGAGCAGAAAAGGCTGACGCCATGTCGATATAATCTCTCAACGCCAAAGCCAAAGAAGCTCGAGCCCAATTAAGCGGCGTAATCGGTGATGGCAGATAATAACGCCTATTCTCTATTATGACGCTGTTAATGCTCTCAGGCAGGCGCCTTGATCCGACTGGATTTCCATCGGCACTCAGCATATTATCTGCCGTTATCTGGGCTAAGGCTCGCTTGATATGCCAGGCCGATTCCTGTAAACGCCTTTCTTGATCACAACGCTCCGGGAAATAGCGACACAAAGCCAGTTTGCTTTGAGCGATCATGCTGTCGAAAAACCATTCCGCCTCGCTGTTTTTCACCATCTTTTCACCACGCTGAACAAACGCCGTCTCATCCGAGCTGTCATCGGTCAAACTTGCCACCTGGCTTTCTGAGACAAGCCAAAAATTAGCACATTGATAACTATCGTTTTGATAGCGAATAACCCCATGAGGTCGAATAAGCTTCTCGACACTGTTTAAAAGCCTTTCATAATCCTCATAGTCGAGTCCCTGTAAAAAACAAGGTACCATCACATGAAGAAGTGCGGCATCATCCAAGCGATAATGAAGATCATCGGCAGCATAATCCGGTGATTCGCCTCCGACGGCAAGCTGTTTTTTGACACGTTTAAAACCCTGTTCAATCAAGACAGACATATCGCCTGTGATCTCGATATTAAGCTTTCTGCTCAAACTCTGCCATCTACCCAGGGCATTGGTTACCAAGGCCACAGAGCTGGTGTTGACCCGCTCTATCTCCTCCCAGGCGCCGGCATCTTCGTAATTGCTAAAATCGATGGCGGCAAAGAAATCAGAGAATCGGTTTAACAGCAGGACGAGCGACGATTTTTCAATCGCGATAGATTCGTTTTCTACAGCATGTGCCAGCGCCAAAAGAAACAAACCATGGGCATCCATCTGCCGATGATTCCAAACTTGAGTCTTGCCATCAATCGTAACATCGGCATAGTCTTTACTATTTCCGTCGAAGCGAATATGCGGCACAGCCATGGCATCAACGGCAAGATTCGGATTATCGATAATGTCATCAAAACGTGCCTGCTGCGCCTCGCTTTGATAATAAGTGTAGAGCTTATCAATAAGGAGTGATGCCTGCTCGGGTGCAAAGGCAGCCAGATAGAAATAAATCCAAACAGCATCTCTGACCCAAACGGCATCATAGTTCGAGGCGTCCTCTTCAACGTCTCTCTCGGCGGCCTTGGCAAAGCCATTGTCGCCCAGTCGAATCGCAAACAGATCCGCAAATTTGTCCATTATCTCTTTAGCCATCGTCGCCGTAAGCGGTTGTTCAAGATATTCTCTCAGGCTTTTCTCAGCATAAAAAATACTCGATGGGTGCTCCGGTGTCACCGCCTCATACCAATGATAATTCAGCTGAAAATACTGTTGAAGCCGCTTATTTTGCATATGCCTGAGCTCCCGCTAATGCCGTCTGATTTCGCATTCTGCTGACGATGAAAATAAGCAGCGCCAAAAGCACGAGTAACACAGGTCCAAGCGTGATGGCGGTATAACGACCGAAGGTAGCGCCCAATATACCTGATAGTGAAGTGCCAATCGGAATACCGATAGCGCCGACGGTGACTAAAAAAGATGTCGCCCCACTTGAGACCTTATTTAACTGATCCATACCATATCCAAGAACAGAAGGATAAATGCAGGAATCACACAATCCCAGCATCGCCATCAATAATGCCACGGCAAAAAAAGACTGCGTAAAGATATAAACTATCATCGCCAATGCAAATAAAAGACTCGAGATGATAAGATAACGATGAATCTTAACATACGGCAATAAGAATTTACCAAATGCAGCGCGACCGATAAGCTGTGCCGCCGTATAAACAGCAACCAGCATGCCAACACTCTGCATACTGAAGCCCAGGTCATAATGCATATGTGGCTGGTTGAAATAATTCATGATCTGCTCGACATAAACGATACAAAATAAGGCCAAGGCCGTTAAAATCACCGGGAACGTCAGAAAATCAGAATGACGCCGCTGCCGAGTGCCTTTATTTTTATGTTCAACAGCCGCCTCACATAACTCATGAATGCCCAAAGACAACAGCAAGAAAATAAAGACCACGAATAACAGCATCACCAAGATAAAGACAAGCTGCCAGCTGCTATAAAACAGGATATTACCAACGACAAAAGCACTGACTAAAAAACCCAGACTGAAAAACACATTTAAAATACTGAGACGACCTTCCGACTCGCCTTCAGATTTAACCGTTCCCATAATCATATAATTACAGGCCACAAGCACATAACCCACCGCCATATTGCATAAAAAAGTCATCAGCGTATAGATATAAACATTGGGCGCCATGATCGACACCAAAGAGCCTATAATCATCAACGATGCCGCCAGCATCAACGTGTTTTTACCTTTTATGCGATGAATAATCATGCCACCGGTTGCCATGGCTAGAATCTGACCCCAAAGCCCAAATCCATCGTAGAAGATGATGATATTGGCATCGATATTGAAATGTTCGGCGATCGGTACCGTCAACATACCATAAATGGCGCACTGAAAACCGGTAAACAAGAAAGCGATAAAGCTCAGCACGATAGCTTTTTTACTATCGATCTCTCGCGTGAAAATACGCGGTCTTGAGCCTGGATGACGACTTTCCAATTGAGCTGACATGAGATTCTTCTCCTAAATATTATATCCTAAAACATCATACTTTTACCTCAAGACTCACAACAAGGTCAAATCAAATCGATCATTTTTTGTAAAATTTTAACTTTAATCATCTTTTTTCTTATTTTCGTTTTATTCTTACAGCCTATCTGGTAATCTTAGCTTCGCAAACGATTACAACATCTCAAATGCTGGAGAGAATAAATGAAAAGGCAACTCGACACCGATGAAGTCATCTACCATGTAAAACTATCAAAAAACAACCTGCAAGGTGCAAAATCCGCTATTCTTCCAGGAGATCCAGGACGCGTTCACGTCATTGCCAAACATCTCGACTCCAATTATATCCCGTTGAGCCATAACCGTGAATATTGCTCGGCTCTTGTCGATTTAAACGGCGAGAAAGTTGTCGTCTGCTCAACAGGTATTGGCGGACCATCGACGGCAATCGCCATTGAAGAGTTGGCCATGCTTGGCGTTGAAAATTTTATCCGCATCGGCACCACCGGCGCGATTCAGCCGAGTATCAACATCGGGGACATTATCATCTCAAGCTCGGCGGTCAGACTCGATGGTGCCTCGTATCACTATGCCCCAGCAGAGTATCCAGCCGTTGCTGATTTCAGGTTGACGATGGCTCTAACTCAAGCCGCCAAAGAGCTTGGTATTGATGTTCGCCTCGGCATCACCGCCTCTTCAGACACTTTCTATCCTGGACAGGAACGCTATGACAGCTTTTCCGGTTATGTCCGCAAACACTATCAAGGCAGCCTTGAAGAATGGCAGAAGCTTCACGTGTTAAACTATGAGATGGAAGCCGCCACGCTTTTTGTCGTCTGCTCAAGCCTGGGGCTTAAAGCCGCTTCTATCTATACCGTGCTGGCCAATCGTATACAATCGGAAAAACCGGATAAATCCAGATACCAAAACTCACTCAACCATTGCATCGATATCATAAAACAGGCATTGACGCTTGAACACAAACACCGCTGTGAAAACGAAATTCAGGATCTTGTGACTCAATAAGTTTACGCTCCACTTCGGCAAACCGTTTGATATGCGGTGCAAGCTCTTCATCGCTGTAATCTTTAGCAAACTTGAGATATACCGCGAAATGACGACGTTCTGAAGCCAAAAGCCCCTCATAAAATCGCTTAAGCTCATCATCCAAATGTGGCGCGATACACTGAAAACGCTCACAGGATCGAGCCTCAATAAAGGCTCCAACGATCAAGGTATCAACGAGATTTCCTGATTTCGATGTCCTCACATGAGCACGCAGCCCTTGAGCATAGCGCGATGCACTGAGATTGTGAAAAGCGATATTGCGTCTTTTCATGATCGCCAACACCTGCTCGAAGTGCACCAGCTCCTCTCTGGCTATTTTTGACATACGCATAATAAGCTCTGTCTTGTCACCGTGGCGATAAATCAGATTCATTGCCGAAGAGGCGGCCTTTTTCTCACACTGAGCGTGATCAACCAACAAGATATCGATATTGGCTAAAGCCGAGTCAATCCAAGCATCTGGAGTCTTACAAGGCAGAAATTCCACCACATTGTCATAAGCTGAATAAGTCAATCGTCTTTAATCGTCAAGTTATCAAATAGGAATGCTATTTTACCCGATTTTTTCAATATTGCCGAGCGCTAAAACTCAAGTTTTATTTTCGCTCTTTTATTTTTCACCCGCACCTCTGGGAGTACAAATTACCCCAATCTGAGATTTATGTGATATTGGCAGGAGGTAGAATTTTATTTGCTTTATTTATTGGCTTATCGCCTTTTTCTTTTGTTTTGATCTGAGTATTATGCGATCAACAGGTTGATATGACGTTACACAAACAACCACTTTGTCTGGCTCGCCGGTTAAACACGACTCGCCAGCCTTTGCACCAACCCCGCCTGACCTCCCCTTGGGATTAAGAGGAGAAATAAATGGCTTGCCTCTCCCCTTTGCATCAAGCGGGAAGCAGGAAGGGGATTCTATAAACAGGTTACTATCGCTCAAAAATAAATAAACGGAGACCATAATGAAGAAATCAGATATTGCCAGATTGACCACCCTGATTCTAGCCAGTGCAACGCTATTTGCCTGTGGCGGCGGTGGCTCAGATAGTAGCAGTGATCTTGTGGAGGACAACACCCTTGAGATTACCCCAAGCATAAGCATCTCGACCCCAGAAGTCGTTCAAAGCGGCAGCTCAGCGGTATTCAGCGTCGATCTGGAAGCTGTCGATGCACCGCAATCACAAGGTTTTGCTCTCGGCAGACAACAGGCGGCAAAAAAAGCCACGCTCGAGGTCACCGAAATCCATTTTCCAACTATTGATGGCGTGACATTTACTGTCCTCGACAATGATAAGGGCATGCCAAACTGTTGGTTGCCCTCACAAACAAAAAATACGGTGTTGTCTGATGGAGAGTCTTGTAAAAGTACTATTGAAATCAACAGCCAGGAGGGTGAGGTCGCTGCCGAGCAGATCGCCGGTGAGATCACCTTCAGCGCCAAAAAGCTAAATTCACAGAAAGATCAAAATCTCGCCGTCTCCGTGCCCATCAGCCTGACCCGGGTGGATAAGGACAGTGAACTATTGGCGCCGGCCTCTGAGCTGACCTTAGGTCAGGATTATACCTTCAGACCCAATGAAACCGTTAAAATCACCGTCAGAAATGACAGCGATGAAACCCAGAATTATGTTAGCTTGAAACTGCCTGGCTATCTCATGGGGGTTAGCACATCCCACAAACTCACCAAAGAGCAGCTGCTGCCTGGTCAAAGTTATACCTTCAGCTTCACCCTCGATCCTGATTATTATCAACGTCTGACTCAACAACAGCGTGATGAGCTTGACAATAACCTTCAGACGCAGGTCATCAGTGTTACCTCGGCCAATGCCAAGACTCGATACCTCAATATTACCCTGCACGATAATCCGCTTGCGCTTTCTGCGGCGGATCTGTCTTTAAATCAACCCGGTGTCGATGAGTCGAGCTCGTTAGTCAATAGTACCGACTCCGACTATACCATCGATGATATTACCCTGCCAGAAGGCGTGTTCACTGATCTTAAGAAAGGCGATAACATCAACGCCAACAGCGCTCGATTGATTGCAATAACGTTGAGTAGCGATGCCGAGCCTGGCGATATGGTGATTCATTACCACGATGAAAAAGGCATGAGCTATACCACAACCATAGCACTAGCGGTCGATAACACCCTATCTGGCGATGATATCAGCCTCGATCGCGACACGCTGTTTGCCTTTCCCGATAGCAGCAATCAATCCATTGTTAATTCAGTATTTCTTATGTACGACGGTCCATTTAATCTTCCATTAGGTCCTGGAGCGATTACCTTGGACGGCGTAGATGGCACAATAATCCAAAATTCAGACTGTTTTAAGCCTGTGCTTAAACCCGGTGAAGGCTGCCTGTTAACCATTGTTCTGCCTCCTCAGGCCGATGAAGCCATCTCGGCGAGATTAAATATAAACAGCACAAGCCTTCAAAGCATAAAGTCCATTCCCTTGTCCATCGCCTTCACCGATATCGCTCATACTATTGAACCCTTTCCCGCCGTGGTGAAACAAAATAAAC
>JBMSHD010000014.1:0-25861 GCA_049416425.1 Francisellaceae bacterium
TCAATGGTTCAACGCCATTGTACAAGGTTTTCAATTTTTTGGGGAGTTTTCAGTGGTATTCGTAAAATTGCCTGAGGATTTATGTTACTATATTAGAACTGTACGCATTAAGGCTACAAACCATTATCATTCATTCCCGACTCATCAATATTTGGGTTTGTGTCCTCAAAACCAGGGGCGGGTTATTAGATCCATAAATTTATTTGTCTTAACAAATAAGGAATGTGTGCAAAATAACTTCCCATATATAACCACTATGAAATCTTGTTTTTCGTCATTGCCGCGACAGGCGGCAATCTACGTGGTCAGTGTAACATTGGCAATAGTACGGACGGCTTTTGCCTAAGCACATACGATTATTGCACCTGGTTAGGTCTTGCAAGGAAAAAGGAATTTATTTCAGACACATTCCTAAAGGATTTATAATATGCCTGAACGAAGAAAATGCCCGAACACAGTTTGAAATGCAAATCAGCAGGAGCACAATCCAATAGCACCTGACTTTATTTTTCTTCTGCTGCCAGCAAACAGATAATATCACAGGCCACATGTGCCGCGGCAATGGCCGTGATCTCGGCGTGATCATAAGCCGGGGCAACTTCAACCACATCCGCACCGATGAGATTCAAACCCTTTAAATTCCGTAATATCGACAGGGCTTCAAGAGAACTCAAGCCCCCAGCTACTGGCGTCCCGGTTCCCGGTGCAAATGCCGGATCCAGGCAATCGATATCAAAGGTCAAATACACCGGATTGTCACCGACGATGTCAAGCACCTTTTGCACGACTTGCCGATAACCGTGATCATGCACATAGGGGGCATCAAGCACATGCATCCCCATAAAGTCTTCATTCCAGGTGCGAATCCCGATCTGCACCGATTTCGCCGGATTAATCAGGCCATTTTTAATCGCCTTGTAAAACATGGTGCCGTGATTCAGCGAATACTCCTCATCATCGAACCAGGTATCACAATGAGCATCAAAATGAATCACCGAGATCCCCTTGCCATATTTTTTTGCCATCGCCAAAAGAATCGGATAGGTAATAAAATGATCGCCACCCAATGTCAATGGAAAGACGTCATGTTTCAAAAACTGATCGATATGCTGAATAATGCCATCACGAACGCCCATCGGGTTGTGCGGATCGAGAAAGCAATCGCCATAATCGACCACCGCCAGCCTGTCAAATGGATTAAATCCCCAGGGAAAGGTGGTCAGCTCAGCCAACTGCACAGAAGCCTGACGTATGGCACGAGGCCCAAGGCGAGCACCACTTCGATAGGTTGTCGCCAGATCAAAAGGAATACCACTGACGGCAATATCGACACCACTTAGTTCTTTGGTATAGTTTCGCCGCATAAAACTGGTGACGCCGCCATACGTCATCTCAAAATTTGATCCTTTAAGCGCCTTTCGCCTAATGGCGGCATCGACTAATTCACTCATTGTTTTGCTCCTGTTTTCAATCGCTATTAACCCAAAAGGCTGTTTAGAGACGCTTTGGCATCAACCTTAGATGCCATCGGCTGAAGATACGGTGACTGCATAATCATCGCATCGATAAACGCATCATCATCTTTAAGCTGAGCTTCATCATCACATTTCAACTTCAGTCTGGATAATATCTCCAACGGATTATAGCCATACTGCATCAAAAGCAGATAGTTCGACTCCGCCTCGGTGACATCCAGATTCATTAAACCTTCTTCAAAATGAATCATCGCCCTGGCGGTATTGCCAATCATGTTGTGCTTGGCGCTTAACATTGACTGATAAGCACCGGTTAACATCACAGCCAGCGTCCCAGGGTATGCGCACGGCAGCATGACTCCGCCGCCATTTTTCTCCCCAAATATGCCATCGGCATCACAGGATATATCAAACAATCTGACACCCTCCTCAATATTGGGCTCGTAATGCTCCAGTGGCAAAATCGGAAAATGCTGAGCGATTCCCCAATGATCCGGCAGACTTTGAAACAGCGAGAAATTAAGCCACCAGGCTTTTGTTTCCTCATCTTTTTGCTTATCATTATCCTGAAGGGCTGTCATCGCCTCTCGCATATTCACCTGACCATCAAGCCACTGATCGATAATCGCTTTATTGGCATAACCTCTGCCATCTTGTGTAAATAAAGATCCTGTTTTTTTCTCAATATGCTGTGGATCCACCATCAGCAAAGAAGAATGTGCAGTCACGGCTCGTCCTGACTCTGTGAAGATATCGGGATGATCAACGCCATAAAACAAACAGGCCTCCATACAGCTTGATACAATCTGACCGGCGTAGAAATCCGGATCATAGCGCCTGTGAGCATCGCCATGATAATCCACGCCCAGCCCACCACCAAAATCTAAAATGGTGAGATTCTGGCACAACGGTTTAAGCTCAGCATAAAAACGAACCATATAACGGGCATGAGCGGCAACCTTGGCGTAATGATCAAGCTGAGAGCCGATATGACCATGAAGCAATTTGAGCCGGCGCTCCAGGCGGTGGCTGAATAAAAAACGTGCCGCCTCACAGACATCGACAAATGATAAACCAAATTTCAGGCTGTGAATGTCATTTAACACAGGCTTTAATCTCAAGCCGATATCAAATGCTGGTGTTACCCCCTCCTCCATCATCGCCTCAATACAGCTAAGCTCATCGATATGCTCAATCACCATGATGACATCAAAGCCTTTGTCTGTCGCCAACTGTGCCAGGCCATAAAATGCTCTGTCCTTAAAGCCATTGACGACAATCCTGTTGTGCGGCTCGGCCACGGCTAATACCGCCAACATCTCCGACTTTGAGCCAACTTCAAAATGAAACGCATAACCTTTATGATCGGCATGTTGTTTCAAAGTGCTTAAAATTTCAAAGGCCGGATTGACTTTGATCGGATAGCTCAAAGCGTAACGACCTTCATAGCCATATTTTTCACAGGCTTTTGAAAATGAGGAATAGATCCACTCCATGCGATGTTTCAAAATATGATCAAAATAAAGCACACACGGCGTTGTTGCTCCTTGAGAAATCAACTCTTGATGCAGGCTTTCGAGCCTTGTTTTATGTTGAAAATTATCACCATGATGCACACACAGACGTGCATGATCATCATAGCTGAAATAAGGAGCCAAGTGGGATAAAGAGGTTTTTTGAGAGCTTGTCATGATCAATCTCCAGATAAAAGGGTTCTATAACATGCCAAAACAGACATGCAAACACGACTCTTGGCATCTCATAATGCAAAAGCCACTAAAGGTAACGGCAGCGGTGTAAACTAAAGGATCAGTTGTAATCTCAAGTGCATTGCCCTGAAACAAGGAGGGCAGACTGTGACCTTTAAGGGAGGGATGTGGGGGGAAGATTGAAAATAATTAGACATGATGTTTCTCCAGATTTTAGTAAAGCGCACACTCGAGTAAATTCGCCATTTTAAGTTTAAAGCGTGTTTCCAACTGTGCGCCCTATTCAATAAAGGCCATACAAACTCCCGTTTTTATTGCCGGTTTTCATCTCTGCCGTAATTGACTCACGACGCGTATTTCAGGCGTAAAAATTAGCAGCATTTTTAATGCTTGTAAATCTTTTTTTTCATCTGCCGTGCATTTTATCGATTCCCGTATTTATCGATGAACGCTTGCTTTTTGCTGCGGTTTAAATCTACGCTAAATTTATCGACGTTTTCTTAAGAAAATCATGTATAATAGCACGCCATAACCATGAAAAAAGATAAAGTGCTGTGAATATTGATTTCAGTTTCTGGCTTTTGGTGCTCACCATCGCCTCAGGCATTATCGCCCTTATTGATAAATATAAGTTTGAGCCTAAGCGCCTGGCGCCGGTTGCCGAGCAACTAAAAGGCATGAGCAAAAAAGAAAGGCATAAATTTATTCACAAAAACAAGGTGCTAAAGCCACCTTTCTTCGCCGATTATGCACGCTCGCTGTTTAGCGTGTTTTTAATCGTCTTTATTTTGCGCGGCTTTTTGCTTGGCAATTTCTATATTCCGACACCTTCGATGTCTCCGACGCTGCCGGTTGGGGATTTTCTCATCGTCAACAAAACCGCCTACGGCATTCGAAATCCGTTGACCAATGATGTATGGATTCCCACAGGGACACCCAAAAGAGGTGATATCGTCGTCTTCCACTATCCGGTCAATCCCGGCGTCGATTACATTAAACGCGTCGTCGGTCTCCCTGGTGATGTTATTTCTTATACCGATAAAAAACTGACCATAAACGGCAAACCATTGGCCTACACCGATTGCAAATATGATCAGAAAAACAGTGGCTATAACGGTGATGTTGCCAACACCATCTGCATGGAGCAATTGGGCAATGTCAATCATCCTGTGGACTGGGAGAGTGACCGTCCGGCCCAAAATTTCACCGATCTTGTCGTGCCCAAAGGCCAGTATTTTGTCATGGGGGATAACCGCGACAACAGTGAAGACAGTCGCTACTGGGGTTTTGTTCCAGAAAAAGATTTAGTTGGACGCGCCAGCTTTGTATGGATGAGCTGGGATGGCCAAAACAAACGCATACGATTTAACGAATTAGGATCCATTAAGGCATGAATACAGAGTTAGAGCCCCTCTACCGCCACATTGGCTATCACTTTAAAAACCCAAAGCATATTGAGCGCGCCTTGACGCACAGAAGCCATTCCAAAGAACACAATGAAAGGCTGGAGTTTCTCGGTGACTCTATTTTAGGCTTCGTTATCGCCGAGGCACTCTATCATCAATTTCCCCATCAACCGGAAGGCATCCTGTCACTGCTTAGAATGTCACTGGTACGCGGCAAAACACTGACCGATATGGCAACGAGATTTAAGCTTGGAGACTATATGCGTTTTGGCATCGGCGAGCTTAAATCTGGTGGACATACACGGAGTCGCCTGCTTGAAGATGCCTTTGAAGCCATGATCGGTGCCATCTATCTCGACAGTGATCTTGAAACGATCAAAGCGCTGATTCTTCAATGGTATTGCGACAAATTAAAGCATATCGATATTGAGCGTGATACCAAAGATCCCAAATCCAGATTACAGGAATACCTGCAGAAAGAGATTCAACAGCGTCCCGACTACCAGGTCCTCAATGTTGAAGGGGATAATCACAACCAGTTATTCACTGTTGCCGTTTCTCTGGGTGATAAAAACAAAACCTATGAAGGTACAGGCAAAAGCATCAAATCCGCCGAGCAGGCTGCCGCCAAAGCCGCTTTAAAAGCGATTGGACAAGATAGCTGATATGGCTCGTCAACGAAAGGGCGATGCCATCGATGGCATTGTCGTGTTAAACAAACCCAAAGGTCTGACTTCCAATCAAGCACTGCAAAAAATCAAACGTCTTTTCAATGCTCAAAAAGCCGGCCACACCGGCAGTCTTGATCCAATGGCAACGGGCGTTCTTCCCATCTGCTTTGGTGATGCCACTAAAATATCACAATACCTGCTTGATGCCGATAAACGCTATGAGGCCACCTTGCAGTTAGGAATGGAGACGGACACCGGAGACACTGAAGGAAAAGCGGGTATTTCACAACCTGTTCCTGTACTGACCGAGACACTGATCGAGACGGCTTTGTCGCGCTTTCGTGGCATGATTGAACAGATACCACCGATGTACTCGGCATTAAAGCGCGATGGCAAACCATTATATGAGTTAGCCAGGCAAGGTATTGTACTTGAACGACAACCCCGGCAAATTCAAATCTATCGCCTGGAATGCCTTGGCTTTGACAATGAAAAAAAAACCATCACCATTGATGTGACCTGCTCCAAAGGCACTTATATTCGCACCTTAGGAGCCGACATTGCTTATGCACTTGGAACTGCGGCTCATCTGTCGGCACTTCACCGCACACAATGTGGATTGATTAATCAGAAACAAGCTCATTCACTGTCAGCACTTCAAAATGCCAGCGAGGATGAACGTGCCGCCGCCATTATTCCTGTTGAATCTGCATTTACAGATCTGGCTGTATTGTCTATACCTAAAGAGCAGAAAGAAGACTTTTATCTAAGAGGAAGACTGGAGCTGCCCCGTGATATTCATGGCACAATTCGACTCTATGATGATGACCATTTTATTGCCATTGCTCTGTTTGATCATGGCAGACTGATAAAAAAACAACTGTTTAAAAGCACTTGCTGAAAAGCAGAACCTCTGAATAACCTAAAGGCTATGCCAATGAAAAAGAAAACGAAAAAATTTAAAAAAGATAGCACTGCTGTTGCATCTTCCCATAAATACAGTGTTGAAAATGATCCAAATCGAGTCCTTGAGGCGCAAAAATATGAACATCCAATCCCCTCTCGAGAGGTGATTCTTAACTATCTTCAAGATCTAAAATTTCCCACCACATTCGACAATATTGCCGGCGCACTTAAACTCTATAAAAGCGCCCAGTTACCAGCTTTAAAAAACAGACTCTCTGCCATGGTGCGCGATGATCAGCTAACTCAATCCGGTCTTTATTATCGCCTGCCTCACTATATTGAGACCATTATCAGCGGAAAAGTCATTATCGCTGCCGACGGCTCTGCCACGGTTAATGCCAAAGACAGTAAGTTAAGCGCCAGACTGTCGGCTCAGCAGATGAAGCTGGTATTTGATAATGATATTGTCTCCGCCCGAGTCTTAGGTATCAACAGCAAGGATAAACTCGAGGCACACATCGACAACATCATCAGCCGAAACACTCAAACGGTCGTCGGCCGCCTTCACCTGAATCTTGATGGCTACTTCGTCAAACCGATCAGCAAAACCAATCCTCATACCTTACTACTTCTGCCACCTAAACTCAAACTGGAACCCGGCACGCTTATTGACACCAGAATCATCCTCCAACCTTCCTCCATGGGGCCTGCTGTCGCCGAATTTATTGAAATCATCGAAGAAGAATCACCGGTATTTGAAGCCATCTCTTTGGCCAGCAAAAAACACAACCTGCCTGAGAAATGGCGAAAAGCCACCCTTAATGCGACCGCTAAACTGCCTAAAAAAGTCACCTCCGATGAAGCGGCTGCGCGAATCGACCTAAAAGAGCTGCCCTTTGTTACCATTGATGGTGAAGATGCCAGAGACTTTGATGATGCGGTCTTTGCTCACAAAAGCTCTACCGGGGGCTTCAAACTCTATGTTGCCATCGCCGATGTCTCCCATTATGTCAGAGCCGGCAAAGCCATCGATACTGAAGCTCAACTAAGATCAACCTCTGTCTATTTCCCTGGATTTGTCATCCCCATGCTGCCGGAAGCCTTGTCAAATGAACTGTGCTCATTGAAACCCAAGGTGAACCGCCTGGCTTTGGTTTGTGAGATGAATATCAGCAAAAAAGGAGAGCTGACCCGCTATAAATTCTATTCGGCTGTCATCGAATCAAAAGCCAGATTGACCTATACTCAGGTGGCAAAGCTGCTCCATAAAAAGGATAATGATATCTATGAGAAAAACCCCGATCTCATTCCTCACCTTTTTGATCTCTATGAGCTTTATCAGATTCTTCATCAAAAGCGCCAACAAAGAGGTGCCATCGACTTTGATACCGTCGAGACTCAGATTCTTCTCGATCAACACAAACACATCAAGGCCATCGTTCCTAGAGCGCGTAATGATGCCCATCGCCTGATTGAAGAATGCATGCTAATGGCCAATGTCGCCACGGCCAAATTTCTGGCCAAACACAAAACCCAGGCACCCTATCGCATCCATGAAGCGCCAAAAGCAGAGAAAGTTCAGGATCTAAACACCTATCTTAAAGCCTATCAGCTGCATATTCCGATAAAAGGTAAGGTTCAACCGGCCGATTTTTCGCAGATGCTGGAATCAGCCAAAGTCAAAGCCGATTTTCACAATATCCAACTCATCACCTTAAAATCAATGAATCAGGCCGTCTACAGTCCGGATAACATAGGTCATTTTGGTCTGGCTTATGATGCCTATACGCATTTCACCTCGCCCATTCGTCGCTACCCTGATCTCATCGTTCATCGTGCGATAAAGGCGATTATCAACGAGGAGCGCTTCGGTGGCCACATCTATGCACACAATAAGCTTGGCGAGCTGTGTGATTACGCCTCAACCCAGGAGCGAAATGCCGACTCCGCCTCAATGGATGTTGAGAAATGGCTGAAATGTCATTTCATGCACCCTCATATCGGGGATATTTTTGACGGCAAGATTGTTCATGTTGCCGGCTTTGGGCTCTTTGTCGAGCTTTGCGATAATTTCATTGAGGGTTTGGTTCATGTCTCCTCAATCCGTGGTGATTACTATATTTTTGATGATATTCATCATCGCTTGATCGGCGAACGTCACCGCAAAATCTATGCCATCGGCGATAAAATTCGCGTGCGCCTGGTTCGCGTTGATATGGAAAGTCTACAGATCGATTTTGACATCGTTGAAGATTCATCTGTGGAGGCGAATTATCTCGATAAATCGATAGAACTTAAACGCCCAATTTCGTCTAAGACAAAACATGGTGGCAAATCCTCTCCTAGAAGAAAAAAACCAAAACGCCAGCCACTTGAAGCCACCGAAGCTCCTAAAGAAGAGGCGAAAAAAAACAAAACGAAGAGACGAACAAAGAAAACTGGAAAATCTAATGCCAGGACACATGAGGAATAATCCTTTTCACAATTATTTCAGCTGACTATAACTCACTCATATTACGCTTCATCGTTACCAAAAACCACACTGAATCACTGGCAAGGATGTTTAATCATCAAGAAAAATAAGAGAATAAGCTACATATCCAAAGCAGAAGGATGCTTGGACAACCCAGGCATGGTCATCATATCACCGCAGAGCGCGACGACAAAACCGGCGCCACTTGAGAGTTTAATCTCTCTGATCGGCAGAGTATGCCCAACAGGCGCGCCTAGTACAGAAGGATCGGCACTGAAGCTGTATTGCGTTTTCGCCATACACACCGGCAAATGCCCCCAACCGGCTGCTTCGATTTCTTTAATCTGCTTTTTAGCCTTGGCACTGAATTCAACGTCTTTAGCCTGATAGACCTTGGTGGCAATCGTTTGCATCTTATCCATCAAAGCCATGTCATCGGCATAAAGCGGTTTAAAGAAATTGGGCTGATTGTCAATGACATCGATAACCGTTTGAGCTAGCAGCTGTGCACCTTGCCCACCTTCAGCCCAGTGTTTTGCTAAAACGGCGTGTACCGAACGCAAGCGACAATATTCTTCTATGGCATTGATTTCGGCCTCACTATCACCAAACATGTGATTGATCGCCACCACTGACGGCAGACCAAACTGAGTAATATTCTCAAGATGACGCCCAAGATTGGATAATCCTTCTTTAACAGCATCCAGATTAGGCGCACTCAGAGCATTTTTCGGCACACCACCATGCATCTTCAATGAGCGAACTGTGACCACACAGACCACAGCACTCGGCTTGATAGCAGACTGACGGCATTTGATGTTAAAAAACTTCTCAGCGCCAAGGCCCGAGCCAAATCCGGCTTCGGTGACAACATAATCACCCAGATTCATGGCTGTTTTTGTCGCCACCACAGAGTTACAGCCATGCGCAATATTGGCAAAGGGTCCGGCATGCATCAGCACCGGATTGTGCTCAAGCGACTGCACCAGATTCGGCTTTAGCGCCTCTTTCAGCAGCAAAACCATGGCATTGATACATCCAAGCTCATAGGCGTAGATAAAACGGTTTTCGGTTCGATGACGACCGATAACCATATTCGACAGCCTGGCCTTTAAGTCGTCCACGTTTTCAGATAAGGCAACAATCGCCATAATTTCGGAAGCCGCGGTAATCTCAAAACCCGTCTCACGAGTCACACCATTGGCCTTGCCGCCCAAACCGGTGACGATATGCCGTAACGCCCGATCATTCATATCGAGAACTCGAGACCAGGTGACAGACTCAGGATCAAGGCCGATGCTGTTATCTCTAAACAGGACATTATCGATCAGCGCCGCCAAGAGATTATGTGCACTCGTTATGGCATGAAAATCACCGGTAAAATGGGTATTGATCCTCTGTGATGGGGCGATCTGCGCCTGCCCACTTCCTGTCGCACCCCCTTTATTGCCAAAATAGGGCCCAAGACTTGGTTCACGCAGGCACAATACACTGCGCTTCCCCAGTTGACAAAGCGCATCATTAAGCCCGATAGAGGTCACCGTTTTTCCTTCCCCGGCAGGAGTTGGATTAATTGCGGTTACCAGTATGACCTTTCCTTGCGTTTCAGCCACCGGCATCTCAGGATGCCAGGGGTCTATTTTTGCCATGTAATGACCGAAGGGCTCAAGCAAGTCATCGGCTAAACCGAGTCGCCGACCAATTTCGACTATCGGCAACATTTGAGCACCATCTGAAATCTCTTGTTCTATTGCATACATGGCTTAGCTCACCAGTTCCTTGCCTAGTGGCATCTGTTTTTCCTGGTCGAAGAAAGGCACTTCAGAGACAACCGCCGCAGCACCTTTTTCGACATCCTCTCCTGGAATTTCACAATACAGTTTGGTTCCAATTTGGCTGTACTCAATCGGCACCATTGCAAGCGCTATATTCTGACCGAGTTTGGGAGAATAAAAGGCACTGGTGATATAACCAACCTGTTTCTCATGATTACCGTCAAACACCAGCCAAAAATCGGGATTATACCAGGTAATCGGCGTGGTCGTCTCAATCTTAAGTCCAACCAGCTTACGAGTTACCCCTTCGGCCTTGATTTTTGCCAAAGCGGCCTTTCCGACATAATCTTCTGCCTTATTGAGATCAATCTGCCAGCCTAATCCGCATTCAAATGGATTGGTCTCGATATCCATATCCTGACGATAGGAAAGAATACCGGCCTCAATACGGCGAATATGACCCGGAGCGATGACTCTTAAGTTAAACTCTTCGCCGGCTTCAAGCACCGCGTACCAGAGTTTTTCAGCATCATAGGTGGCATTTTTCAGATAAATTTCATAGCCAACCTCAGCTGAGAATCCACTTCTGGATATGACCACATCAAGATCACCCAGTTTGGCTTCCCACAACCCATAATATTTAATATTATCGATTTGATCACCAAATAACTTTTTCATCAATTTAACCGACTTCGGTCCTTGAATCTGAACCGGGCAGACATCAATCTCTTGAATTTTAACATCGTACTGCCAACCATTATTTAAGCCTTTAAGCCAGAATAGCACATCGGAATCTGAAATTGAGAACCAGAATTCATCTTCAGCCACACGCAACAGCACCGGATCATTAATAATGCCTCCAGCCTCATCACACAAGATCACATAACGAGCCTGACCAACCGGGCACAGTTTTTTCATATCTCGTGTCACCACTTTATTGACAAATTCCAATGCCTCTTTTCCTTTGACCTGGATCTGACGCTCAACGGCCACATTCCACATCGTCACATCTTTGGTCAAGGCTTCATATTCAGCCATAAGCCCTCCCTCTTGTTCAGGGGTATAGCTGCGCGGATGATAGATATTGTTATAGACAGTCGCCGTGTTGCATCCAGCCTCTACCGATAAGTGCCAAAAGGGTGACTTTCTTATCCGGGTTGACAACAAAAGCTTGATATCGGCCTGACCACTTTGGCGCAAATTCACAGGCACACTACGCTTTTTCGTCTGGTGTAACCCATAAAGCGCATCGGCTGCCAGTGTATAGTGCTTTTGCGAGAACTTATCCATAATCTTTCTCCTTAATGGTTTCTATGGTTGTTGAGTTTACATCATCTGGATGTCTTTCTTTCAACCATTTGGCCGTCGCCTTAAAGCCGCCAAAGGTGTAAAAATGGATGCCCTGTATGAGCGTAATATTTGATCTTGTGACAAAATTAGCCATATCATCTATGACATATTCGGGCGACCATCGCCTCGAAAACTTCAACCATTTGACAGGATGACGCAAAAATAAGCCGGCAATTCGTCTATAACTGATTCCGGCCATGGTGGCGAAATTAAGCAAAGTTTTCGGTTTCGTTAAACCGGGTAGTCCGATATAAACCGGCAATTGTATCATGCTTGTCAGTGTTTTATACCAGCGAGCTATGCTGCTGGCATCAAAAACAAACTGGGTGATAAAATAACAGCGACAGCTTTGCT
Organism: Francisellaceae bacterium; assembly: GCA_049416425.1. Taxonomy (GTDB): domain Bacteria; phylum Pseudomonadota; class Gammaproteobacteria; order Francisellales; family Francisellaceae; genus JBMSHD01. The sequence goes on from JBMSHD010000014.1 coordinate 12,120, forward strand.
GTTTAGCCCATGATATTTTTCGCTCCATAGCACTCTTGAGTCGACTGTCATCAATATGAGGATGCCCCTCAGGATGGACGGCAAAACCAATGCTATCAAATGCTGGAGCATTAAAAAAACTGGTATCAAGAAGCGCTAAAGCACTGTCAAAACAGCCAACCGGTTCGCTTCTGTCCCCAGCTAACAACAACACATGCCTTACCCCAACACGACTTAGCGCTTCGACATAACCCTTAAGCTGTTTCTCATCTTTGAAGTGCCGAGCCGGAACGTGCGCCACCGGAAGCGCTTCAAGCCGACTAAGCTTTTGACAGGCTGAGACGACTTCTTGCCATTTGGCGTTTGGCAGATAGGTCACATAGACATATTGACCAGGATGGATATAGCTGTGAAGATCGGTGATTCTGGCAATGACATGAGGGATGGTTTCAATCGATGCCCGGTTCATCCATTGTTGCGTTATCTGGTCTTGCATACATTATCGCCTTATCCTTGTGTCAATAGTCACGATGGGGCACAGGCTTTCCCGACTTTTAGCGACGACGGCCAAAAAGCGGAGTTACTGTAGCGGTATTAATCTACTGTTTCTTTCTTCGCATACGAGTGCTTGCCGGTGCCAACATAGTCGCCATCACTGACAATGAGATATTCATTGCGAATCGCTTTTTGATCGAAGAAGTCCTCCAGTATTTCTCTGACACCATCGGCATAGCGCGCCTGAGCCGATAAACTGGTGCCTGAGGTGTGTGGCGTCATGGCATTTTTTGGCATGCTGCGCCAAGGATGATCAACACCAGCCGGTTGTGGATACCAGACATCGCCGGCATAACCGGCGAGTTGTCCTGATTCAATCGCCGCCTTGATGTCGTCTTTGTTGCAGATCTTGCCACGAGCCGTATTGACGATATAGGCGCCTTTTCTCATCTGAGATATAAGTGTTTTATTAAACAGATTATCCGTCTCTGCCGTCAGCGGACAGTGAATCGACAACATATCAACCGCTGAGACTAACGATTCGATGGAATCATGATATTGCAGATTCAATTCAGCTTCAATGTCTGGATCCAGACGATAGCGATCATGATAATGCAGCTTAACATCAAATGGCTTCATACGTCTTAAGACGGCAAGACCGATTCTGCCTGCCGCCAGCACACCGACATCCATGCCTTCAATATCATAAGACGATTTGACACAATCGGCGATATCCCAACCACCTTCTCTGGCGATATCATGCTGAGTGATAAAATCTCTGACCAATGCCAGCATCATCATAACCGCATGTTCTGCCACCGAAATACTGTTGCAAAACGTCACCTCAGCCACCGTGATGCCTTTCTTATTAGCGGCGGCTAAATCAACGTGATCCGAACCGATACCGGCGGTGACGGCAAGCTTGAGATTCTTGGCTTTCTTCAGACGCTCGGCCGTCAGATAAGCCGGGTAGAAAGGCTGAGAGATAACAACATCGGCATCGACAAGATGTCGATCAAACTCCGAATTGTCCCCTTCTTTATCGGCAGTGACGATAAACTCATGTCCGCCATCGAGCAAGAACGACTCTAGTCCCAGCTTACCGCTGACGCTGCCTAGTAAGGTTCCAGGTGTGAAGTCACGGGATGAGGGTGTCGGTAATATCTGACCATCTGGATAATGCGTCATCGCCGGCAGACTGCCTCTGGCATAATGTTCGGGCATGCCCGCTTTGGGATCAGGATATAATACACATAGAATCTTCATAACGTTGGTCTCCTTACATCATTTTGATGATTGTACTCCACATGATGACCATCATGTTTTCCTTGCCGACAGCGTAGCATCCATAAAGCCGAAATAACAACCCTGTTCACAAAAAAAAATTTGAAAAAATTTACCGCTGTCAAATATAAGCATGATCAACGCTTGCTCAGCACTCAATAATGCTTTAATTTTAAGGTTAATTGCATCACACAAGGAAGAGCATTATGGAACATGAGATCATGCAATATGACGTGCTTATCGTCGGAGCCGGTCCTTCTGGCTTGTCTTCGGCCATTCGTCTCAAACAACTTAAACCGGAATGCTCGATCTGTATTTTGGAGAAAGGCTCAGAAGTCGGCGCCCATATCTTATCGGGAGCGGTGATTGAGACGGCCGCACTCGATGACTTAATTCCAGATTGGAAAAAGCGCCATGCCCCTATTGATACCCCTGTTATTGACGAGAAATTCATGCTCTTAAGCGCCCGAAGAGCCTTTAATATTCCACTTAGTCTTCTGCCTGGCGAGCTTCACAACAAAGGCAATTATATCGTCTCTTTAGCCGATGTATGCCGCTGGCTCGCCGAGCAGGCCGAAGCGCTTGGCGTCGATATCTTTCCAGGATTTAGTGCCAGCACACCATTGTATGATGAACACAACCGATTGCTTGGTGTGCGTTGTGGCGATCTTGGTATCGACAATCAGGGACAACCTAAAGACAGCTACACGCCAGGGGTTGATATTCATGCCACCTTCACACTGCTTGCTGAAGGTTGCCGCGGCTCGATGACCAAGCAGCTTATTCAGCACTTTAGGCTTGATAAAGGTGCTGACCCACAGACCTATGGTATTGGCATCAAAGAGCTATGGGAGATCAAACCCGATCACCATAAAGCCGGGCGTATCATCCATACAGCAGGCTGGCCTGTGGATCGAAACACCTGGGGAGGATCCTTTATCTATCATCTGAAAGACAATCTCGTCTACGTCGGCTACGTCGTCGGACTCGATTATAAAAACCCTTATCTGTCTCCCTTTAATGAAATGCAACGCTTCAAGACCCACCCTCAGATTGCCAAGATTTTAGAGGGAGGAAAACGCATCGGTTACGGTGCGCGTGCCATCAATGAAGGAGGGATTCAATCACTGCCAAAATTAAGCTTCCCCGGCGGCGCATTGATCGGCTGCAGCGCTGGTTTTTTAAATGTAGCCAAGATCAAAGGCACTCATAATGCCATCAAAAGCGGCATGCTGGCAGCCGAAGCCATCGATGAAGCCTATAAAAATAGTCGCTATTCGCTTGAAAACTATGAGGATAAGATTAAAAAATCCGCCATTTATAAAGAACTTCACAGTCAGCGAAATTTTCGTATTGCCGCCATGAAATTCGGCATGCTGGCCGGTATGATATACAATGCCTTTGATCTCAAGCTATTTCGAGGGAAACTGCCATGGACACTCCATCACAAAGAGGCAGATCATAAAACACTGAAACCAAAAGACCAGGTCAAAACCATCGCCTATCCGAAACCTGATGGCATCTTGACGTTTGATCGTACCTCATCGGTGGCTCTGACTGGCGTCTATCATGAAAGCGACCAACCCTGTCACCTGACGCTAAGAGAGACCGATATCCCCGTTGGCTATAACTTGAGTCGTTTTGCTGCTCCAGAGCAACGTTATTGTCCGGCACAAGTCTATGAAATCGTGGAAGATGAACATAAAAATCCTTATCTGCAGATCAACTTCACCAACTGCATACACTGCAAAACCTGTGATATCAAAGACCCGAAACAGAATATCAACTGGCTACCCCCCGAAGGTGGCGGTGGTCCAAACTATGCCAATATGTAGCAGAACTTTCACCAGCTTAAATTTGCTGATAGCATGCTGAAAAATCATCATAAGCACAACGCATTTATGAATTACGACCTCTTCGACCTCATTGGCAATCTTGGTGTAATTGCACTTATCAGCAGCTATTTTTTACTTCAAATCGGAAAAATTGCACCGAGTGCTCTCTATTCATCCCTCAATCTCACCGCCTCTGTATTGATATTGATAAGTCTGTGTCACAGCTTTAATCTCAGCTCATTTCTCATTGAACTCTTCTGGATTATCATAAGCCTGATTGGATTATATCGCTCGTAAATCACGTTCTGCCTGTGATCAAAATTCGTTTATATTAAATGATCTCGGCATTAAAAGGCATCGAGGAATGATGAAGCACGATTTTGAGTCTACCATCGCCATCGCTTATATAGCCAAAAGTGTATTCAACCGATGTGATTTTTCCTTGTGTATCAGTAAAATCATAAATGCCCATTGCAATCGCCATGTCACCATGAAAATACATCTCACTATTATGAAACACAACCTTTATCCATGGATGAGTTGCAAATCCCTTATCCTCAGGAAACGTTTCATTTTGACCGATAAAATAAGAAAGAGCCGAGGCTTTCGTCTTTCTAAACGGTTGCTCTTTCGCTTTGGTCGGCTTGAATAAAACGACTCCATTTTCATAGTTATAGGCATAGAGTTCATCGATCAGCTGACTGGCCAGTTTTTTATAGTCTGCTTTATTCATATACGCCTTACCAATAGCCACAATACCCGCTGCCCATTGATTCTGCACATCGATCACCTGCTTGACGGTAATTTCTGAAACAACCGACTGCCCATCTTCATTCTCTGGCGTGAGAATCAATGAGGCGTAGCTCAGCTGGAAAAAGCCCATCACAATAATTATCAGTGTGAAAATCCGGCAATATTGCCGTAGTGCTCTGTCAGGCCATGCTTTCATCTTTCTGCCCCTTAAAAATTTTATTTTCGAATGCTTATCTGAAAAAGTATAGTATGGCTGGCTCGAAATTTCAGAAGGAAAAAGAATAAGGCTCTTAGCGCTTGTTTACATCACGATACAGCGTCAAAATTTTTGTGGCTAATTCTTCGATAGACAGCGTTGTGGCATCAAGATAGGGAATCGCATAATGCTTAAACAGCCGCTTAACAGCAGATAGCTCTGTCTGACACTGCTTGATCGTGGCATAGCGACTACCTGGTTTTCGTTCGTGGCGTATTGCCGCCAGGCGATCGGCGGCGATAGTCAAACCAAAGAGTTTATGGCGATGTTTTTGCAAAATTTCTGGCAGATCATAACTTGAGAGGTCTTCCTCCGTCATTGGATAATTGGCCACTTTCAGCGAGTGATGCATGGCCAGATACAGGCTCGTCGGTGTCTTTGAAGACCTCGAGACGCCAATCAGGATCAAATCAGCCTTATCGTATTGCTTAAGATGTGCGCCATCATCGGTGTTTAAACTGTAATTAAGGGCGTCAATCCGTCGTTGATAACCCGCCTGATCATGCATGCTGTGCGCACGTCCCATTACATGTGTGGCATGGGTGCCGACAATCTGCTCAAGCGGCTTGATAAACAGCTCAGAGAAATCAAAAAGGCGGGCGTTGCACTGCTTTATAATTACAAGAATTTCATCAATCACAATCGTACAAAAGACAATGGGTACTCCATTATGGCTATCCATTGAATCATTGATTTTTTTTACCAAATCATAGGCCTTTTCTTTGCTATCGATATAATGATGATTCTCAAGCATAAACTCGATATGCTCGAACTGTGCCAGAGCACTCTGCGCCAGTGTGCTAACCGTAATTCCTGTACTGTCTGAAATCAAAAATACACGGTACTTCATAAAGTGATACTAATTAATTTTAAAGATAAAAATATAATGACGAATTATACATCATTTTGTAAGTATGTTTATATTTTTAAAGGAAAAAATTAATGATACCATGGAATCGTGGAAATCGACATAAAGGATGACAACATGAAATACATACGCAACTTTGAGACCATTGGCATCAAAGATATTGATGCGGTTGGCGGTAAAAACGCCTCACTAGGAGAGATGATTCAACATCTTAGCATCCTTGGCGTCAACGTGCCAAATGGATTTGCAACGACTGCCGAGGCCTTTGATGATTTCCTAAGCCTTAATCGTCTTGATCAGAAGATAGCTGATCTTCTCGCTAATCTGGATCATGGTGATATCGCTGCACTGTCGAGTGCCGGTGCGACAATAAGACGCTGGATTATGGAGACTCCGCTTCCTCATTTATTGATTGATGAGATTACCCATGCCTATACTCAACTGAAGGCAGATGATCTCATTGAGCCGGAGGTGGCCGTGAGATCCTCGGCTACCGCTGAAGATCTGCCTGATGCCTCATTTGCCGGGCAACAAGAGACCTGTCTTAATATCCGTGGTATCAACAACATCATCAGCGCCATTCATAAGGTTTTTGCCTCCTTGTATACGGATCGCGCTATCTCTTATCGCATTCATCAAGGATTTGACCACCGTAACGTTTCCCTGTCTGTCGGAATTCAACGCATGATACGTTCAGATCTGGCACAAAGTGGTGTGATGTTCAGCCTCGATACGGAATCTGGCTTCGAAGATGTCGTCTTTATCACCTCCAGCTATGGTCTTGGTGAGATGATCGTCCAAGGAGCGGTTAATCCTGATGAATTTCATGTCCACAAGCCTACTCTTCAGCGTGGATTTAGGCCGATCATCAAACGCAATCTTGGCAGTAAACAGAAGAAGATGATCTTCAGTGATTCAACAGATGCCAACAATTCAACGCAAATCGTCGATGTTTCCCCCTCTCATCAACAGAATTTTTCATTGACAGACGATCAAATCCTGCAGCTGGCGCAGTATGCACTCATTATTGAGCAACATTACAGTCGCCCCATGGATATTGAATGGGGAATTGATGGAACCGACGGTAAAATTTATATTCTTCAGGCTCGCCCTGAGACCGTTGCCGCTAATCTCAAGAGAAAAAATCATATCGAACGCTACAGGCTCAATGAGAAAGGTCAGCGCTTAACCCACGGTCGCAGCATCGGTAAAAAAATCGGCACGGGACGCGCTCGAGTCATCCACTCACCTGAGCAGATGCACGACATACAACCTGGCGATGTATTGGTGACCGATATGACCGATCCAGATTGGGAACCGGTCATGAAAATTGCTTCCGCTATCGTAACCAACAGAGGCGGGCGCACCTGCCATGCAGCCATCATTGCCAGAGAGATGGGCATTCCTGCCGTTGTCGGTTGCGGCAATGCTACCGATGTGATCGATAATAACAGCGAGCTTACCGTCTCGTGTGCCGAAGGCGATACGGGATTTGTCTACAGAGGTCACCTCAATTACACCGTCGATACCATCGATATCGATAACATGCCATCACTGCCGATCAAAATCATGATGAATGTTGGCAATCCTGAGCGAGCCTTTGATTTCTGCCATCTGCCAAATGCAGGTGTTGGTCTTGCCCGTCTTGAATTCATCATCAACAGCAGCATCGGTATCCATCCCAATGCGCTGCTTAAAAAAAACACACTTCCCGCCCAGCTTCAACAGCAAATCGATACGGCCATCGTTGGTTTCAAAAATCCTCGAGAATTTTATATCAGTAAACTTGCCGAAGGGATTGCCACGATTGGTGCGGCTTTTTATCCCAAAGAGGTCATCGTCAGACTGTCGGATTTTAAATCCAACGAATATGCCAATCTCCTAGGCGGCGAATACTTTGAACCGCAAGAAGAGAATCCCATGCTTGGTTTTCGTGGCGCTTCACGTTATATCAGTGAGACTTTTAAAGATGCCTTCAGCATGGAATGCGATGCCATCAAACGTGTGCGCAATGTCATGGGACTTCGAAATGTTCAGCTGATGATCCCATTTGTACGCACCATTGATGAGGCAAAATCTGTGATCTCAATGCTGGCTGTAAACGGACTTGTTCGTGGCGAGAATGGACTTAAGGTTATCATGATGTGTGAGCTGCCCTCCAATGCCATACTGGCACAAGAGTTTCTCGAGCATTTCGATGGTTTCTCCATCGGTTCAAATGATTTAACCCAGTTGACGCTTGGTCTTGATCGCGATTCAGCTATCGTTTCGGCAAGCTTTGATGAGAGAAACAAGGCGGTAAAAGCTTTGATTCAGATGGCTATTTTTGCCTGCAATGATGCCGGGAAATATATCGGCATATGCGGCCAGGGTCCATCCGACTATCCCGATTTTGCTAAATGGCTGATCGAGCAGAGAATTGAATCACTGTCTTTGAATCCGGATACGATGATTGAAACCTGGGTACAGCTAAGCAATAACAAAAAATCACGCCCCTTTTCAGTGATTTAATCAATCCGATACCTTCTCCTTGGTCTTAGTTTTTGTCATCTAAATTGAAATCGACAGTGCGTTTCTTTACAAAAGAAAATACTGCAAACCAAAGCGATCAGGCAAAACAAGGGCAACAACGACAAACCGATCACAAAAACGCGAGGCGAAACCAGGCTCGTATCGAGTGAAGGACTCAACATGGTGATAAGGTAGCCACTAAGCGTAGGTGAGAGTGCACTCAACAGAATAATGATGCTAACACTAAGACCGAATGCGCTGCCTCGTATACCCGGCTCGGTTTGTTCGGCTATTGCCGGGAAACCAAGATTTTGCCCGGACGCCCCAAGACCCAGCATAATAAACAAAACATCATAAATCCACAGCGATGTCACCTGAGCATATAAAATAACCAGCATACTGGTAAAAGCAATTATGGCGCAGAGGATAAAATATGGCTTACGTTTTTGGGTGATATCCGACAAATAACCAAATCCCGGACAACCCACAGCATAGCCGATCCATGCCAGCGATATCATTGAGGCCGCATGAGCCTGTGATAGACCTCTTGCCTGTAGATAACTGGTTCCTAAAATAGCGGCGATGGTTGACAATGGCGCATAAACAGTCGCCGAATATAGCGCAATAATCCAGACCTGCTTGCGCCTCAGCAGGGTTTTGATCCTCATCATCACCGATTCTCTGTTTGTGCTTTTCTCGACTCGCCTTGATAGCTGTCTCACCGCATGAGGTCTGTTCTTAACAAAAAAGAAGGCCAGTAAAGATAAGATGATGCCAAATAGCCCAATAGCCGTTAATCCCGAACGCCATCCTATATGGAAAACACCCATGAAAATAATCACAGGCCCGCCAGCTAAAACCGGGCCCATCGTACCAACAAACTGAGATAAGCCCGTGAAAAAACCAAAATACCGTCTTGGCAACCAGTCGATTATAATGATAAACAGACAGACAAAGGCAAACGAAGAGCCAAAACCTAGAAACAGACGCGCCCAAAGCGCCTCGGCAAACCCTTGTGTGTTAGCCAGAAGAAAGCTTGCCAGCGCACAAACCAGCGGTGCAGCAATTAAAACCTTTTTCGGTCCAAATTTATCGACGATAATTCCAACGGGGATCTGCATCACACCATAAGAAAGATAATAGACCGCCCCAAGCAGACTAAACTGAGCCATATCAAGACTTAAGTCGGCAATCACCTGAAGCGCCACCGAACCCAAAAAAGTTCTAAGAAAAAATTCATACATAAAAAACACAGCGGGAATAGACCAGATGATAAGCGCCGTTATTCTAACACGCTCAACGGTAACGGGATCATGTTTCGTTGTGACTTCAAAATTACCGACTCCATGCATATTTTTTGTTCCTCAAAGATTTAAAAACCTGTTAAAAAAGAAGGCGCTTTACGCATTATTCGTTGAAAAGATAGTTTATCTAACCCCACCTAGCCTCCCCTTGATCCCAAGGGGAGGGAATGTTTGTCTCCTCCCCCTTGTGCCAGGCAGGGAGAGAGTTCTACAAAAACGCTAAAAGAGCCAAAAAAAAGCCTGTTAACAAGAATTGGCTCATGAAACAGCCACATCGAGTGACGCTGTTATCAGATCAGATCTCATTACGGCTCAACCATTTAGCCAACTGCATGCGTACTCGAACGGCCGTACCCATAAATGGTTCAGGAGGATTCAAGCTCGGCATCCCGGTTATCGCCTGAATATCATCGAGCATAGTCGTTCTCTCACCAACCACCAGATCGGCAAGTAATGTACCGGCAATCGTCCCCCATGCGACACCCACACCATTATCGCAAGCGCTGGCGTAGATACCATCATCGAGACGCCCGAAAAAATTGGTAAAATTACGCGATATCGCATAGACACCACCCCAGGTATGCGTGAGCGCCACATCCGAAAACTGAGGATAACGCCGCCTCAGTGCTTGTTGGTGCTGATACTGTACATGCCTTAAGGTCTTGTTACCAGCACTATACTTTGGCGCATAGTGATAACTGTTTCTGATTAAAATCCTTCTGTCTTTGGTCATCCTCAGTGTCGTCCCAGCATGATCTGCCGGCGTCAATCCCCAGTTAATCTGCCCGTTATGGTTTGCCATCTCCCTATCATCTAAAGGACGCGTCCAGCTGGCAAACGTCATCACCGGCACCAGACGGTGTTTCAAATAACCAAATTCTCGGGTAAAAATACTGGTTGCTAACAACACAGTCGGTGTTTCTATGTTTCCCTGACTCGTGCTTAGACGCCATATTTTGGCTTTCCTTTCTATCTTGTTTACCGGTGAGTTCTCCAAAAGCTCAACATTATCCGGCAGTGATCTGGCAAGCCCTCTCACCAAAGCTGCCGGCTGCATCAGATAACAGCCTGGTGTATAAATTGCACCAGAATAATACGAACTGCCAACAACATTGGCAAATGACGTCTTATCCAGTCGTTGATAGGGTTCATCAATGGCCTGCAACAGGTGCTCAAAATGCACAAGATTATCCAGCCCTCTTTGACCGACAGCCGCCTGATATTTTCCGGCGGCTGACCATTGACAGTCAATATTGTATTTTTCAATCAACTGCTCTAACTGTTTAATGGCTGTCTTATTGAGTGAAAGAATCCGACGTTTATATGACAGATCAGGATGCTCCAGTGAAAATTTATGTGGCAGATCAATCACAAAACCGGAGTTTCGCCCCGAACTGCCTTCGGCGACTCGCTGGGCATCGATCAAAATAATGCGAGCCTGTGGCTTATGTTCCGCCAGACGCCTCACCATGGCCAGGCCACAAAAACCAGCACCGATTACGACATAATCCGCTGTTTGCTTACCACTTAACTGTTTCGGTAATACTGGCGACTCCAGGGCATCAAACCAACCACATCGACTCTCCTCTCGAGGCAAATACATCATCGTTTTCCTGATCCTGCTATAGTTAATGATTAAACATCAAGACGAATGCCTATGTTTCGCGTCTGTACATAATTATAAAGCGCAAGCTGCCCTTTTTCTCTACCAAACCCGGATAAGCCAACTCCACCGAAAGGCGTTTCAATGCCACCGGCAAACCATTCATTGATAAACACCTGTCCGCAAGAAAGTCTTTGCGATATTCTCAAGGTTTGATCCAGATTCGCTCCAAAAACACCGGCACAGAGACCGTAAGGCGTATTATTGGCTATTTCAATCGCTTGTGATTCCGTATCAAAAGGCATGATGACCAAGACAGGCCCAAAGACTTCCTCTTGTGCAATCTCCATGTCGGCACTCGCCTCAATAACCGTCGGATTGATGAAGTATCCTGGCAAATCCGGCGCATCACCACCGGTGAGAATCTCAGCGCCCTGTGCTTTTGCTCTGGTGATCATGCCAAGAATATGGGTCTTTTGGCTCAGTGAGATCACCGGCGTAATCGCCACGTTATCCCTGTCTTCTGGCATAAGACGTTCAGCCAGCGCCATGATATCAGCTTTGACACTATCATACTGAGAACGATGAATAAGAAGACGTGACATGGCTGAACATACCTGACCAGCATGAAAAAAGATACCATTTCTGACGCTGTCCATCAGGCGCTGGCGATCATGATTCTCAAGCACGATTGCCGCTGACTTTCCGCCCAGCTCCATAACCGAAGGGATCGCCCTTATTGCCGCCTCTTGAAGTATCCTCTGCCCGGTTTTCACAGAACCGGTAAAGACGATTTGATTTGTATGGCGATGTTTGACAAGATAGCTGCCAAGCTGAGAACCTACCCCACATAAAAGCTGAATCACCCCTTTTGGAAAACCGGCCGCTTCAATCGCTTTTATTAACAGTGTTATTGCCAGCGGTGAGAGCTCTGGCGATTTTATCACAACGGCATTGCCAGCTGCCAGTGCAGGTGCAAGCGATCTTGCGCATAGCGAAACCGGGAAATTCCAGGGAATAATCTGCAGCGAGACCCCTAATGGCATGTATTGCGTAAAATCAATATACTGCCTTCCCAACGGAATCGAGGCTCCTTCTATCTTATCCGCCATGCCTGCATAATATTCAAAATACCTGGCCGCCTCAATAAACTCCTCCTTGGCTTCGGTGAAGCACTTGCCATTTTCAGCGCTCAAGATAGAGGCTCCCTCTTCGGCTATTTCTATTATTGAGCTTGACGCCTTCAACATCCAACTTACTCGAGTCGAGGGAGAAACATCACTCATGACTCTGCTTTTGACACAGCGGTTAGCCGCCTCCATTGCCTCATCCGCTTCGTTATTTCCCGCCTGTGCGATGGTGGCATAGATTTCATCCGTGACCGGATTTATAACAGTTAGACGAGCTTCACTGTCTTTCCATTGACCATCGATATAATTAAGGTAATGATGCATCCCTAAGCCTCACAACTTTTTTTAATCTGGGTTGCCAGCCACTTCTGAAAATAATGCGTCGCCTGATCCATCTCCGGGGAGAAGACCCCCCCTTTAAATCCGGAAGAACGACGTCCTTTCTGCATGCCTTCAACCGCCACCATATCTTCCATGAAGACTCGACGCCAGGACTCTGCAACCATCTGGCGCGATTTCTCATGACGCTTATCCAGCGCCTCCTCACCAACATAAAAAATTTTCAAGCGCTCAATGCTGTGTTCGACATCAAGCGGTGTGATGACAACGGCGATGACATGATCTTTATGAATACCTAAAAGCACATTAGGAAACAAAGCGATATACTCGGCATGTGACAGTTTGTCTTGTGGCCATGATGAAAACGATGGCAGGTCAATCCCTGAAACAGCAGACAGGTTATAAAACAGAGATCCCTGTCCGGAAAATGCCTCGGCAAACGAAATCGTGTAATGGTCTTCCAGCTGAGAGTAACTGTTTAAATCAGGATGAATCCATGGCAGATGATAGGCTTCGCAATAGTTCTCAACCGCAAGCTTCCAATTGCAATTTACATTCAGCTCTGTATCACTTTCATCACATAGGCGAATCTTATTCAATCCATCCTCACCGATAAAGTCCTGCCAACGCATGGATAAAGGAGCCACCGCATCGCTGAAATCTGAGGCTTCACCGGAGAGATCGATAAAGACCATTCCCATCCAAATGGCAGATCTTATCGACTTCAGGCCGTGTTTGTCACATTGAAAACCATCGGCTTTATGCTTACCAATTCCACCTATGTGCGGTGTGCCTTTTAAACGACCATCAAGATCGTAAGTCCAGGAATGGTAAGGGCAGCGAATTGCTCCTTGTATCTTCTGCTCTTTTGACACCAGCTTCATCCCTCGATGACTGCAGACATTATGAAATACCTTTATCTGCCCTTCGCGATCACACACCAAAAGCAGTGGCAACCCCATAAATTCCAGCGGCTTGACGCTGCCACTTTCTGGCATGTCTGCACAAAAGCCCACACATGTCCAGTTGCGTGAAAACAGATAATCCCGCTCAAAATTGAAATAATCTTTACTGACATAAAACTCATTCGGCATGCCATTGGCCTCATGAATTGGGCTTAATACGCTGTTTACTAATTCCATAGGAATGGTTAATTTATCTGAATCCGACATTGCATCTCTTCCTTTTTGATTGATTACTTGTTTATCGCCCACTCAGCCGTTGTTGCTCACGCATCGCAATACCGCTGTTATCTACCCTAAAGATAATAAAGTTATAGACAATAAAAACAAATTACAGGGTAAAATAATTATATGCAATTCCTATCATATCATCAACCTAACCATCGTTAGAAACAACCTTTCCCAGGCCGATATACTTGAGTT
>JBMSHD010000015.1:0-25344 GCA_049416425.1 Francisellaceae bacterium
TTTAAGCCCTTATGGTTGCTGACTTCTAAGATTTCAACTTACCAACTTGGGTTTACGTTGGTTTTAGCAGCAACCTAAAACAACGAGTTAAGGCTCATAATGATGCTAAAGTGCCTGCAACTGCGGGGTTTTTGCCTGCTAAGCTGAAAAGTTATGTTGCTGTTGAAACTAAAGAAAAGGCGATAGCTTTAGAGAAATATTTTAAAACGGGCTCTGGAAAAGCAGTGGCATTAAAGCGATTTCTTTAAGTTTCAGTCACTGAGCACATTCGTACCTAGAGAATCTCAAAATCACCAAAAACACCCCAAAATTTCCCTTTTTACTCTCCAATTCTCTGCTACATGTGAACCAACCTACGCGCGTTGCGCTTCGGATCGGCAGGCGTCGGTCGTGAAGGTACGTATCTACCAACCCATCTTGTCGCTCCGAAGCAAGTAGTGCGTAGGAGGATGATTTTGACTTAAGTTTTTGCAATTTTGGCATTTTGCTTGCCTTGTCGAAGCCTTGGCGTAGACAGGAGATTCGTTTTTGAAAACCGGGTAGCAGAGTAGTCTTCATTAGAGAAATCTCTTGACTTCAACACCTGATATTAGTAACTTTTCATATAATATGTTAGTAATAATAAAATTTTAAGGTAGTTAGCTTATGTGGGTTAGAGAGTATAGCAAGTTTTATCCGAATGTCTCCGCTGAGGAGATTTGGAAGATATGGGTAGATGTCAACAACTGGCTAAGTTGGCATAGAGATTTGGATTATTGCACGCTTGATGACGATTTCAAGGTGGGAAATCATTTTATGCTGAAACCTAAAGGTGCACCGGCAGTTAAAATTATGCTGACTGAAATTAATGAGATGCAGAATTTTACCGATTGCACAAAGTTTTTTGGCGCTAAAATGTATGATACCCATAGTATGGAAGTGAAAGATAATGGCGTTCTGCTTTCCAACAAGTTGGTGGTTACTGGGCTCTTAAAAAGACTTTGGATCAAACTTGTGGCAAAGCATGTTGCAGATACCGTTCCAGATGAAATGGACTCTTTAGTTAACCATGCTAGAAACAAAGGCTGAAAGATATGACAAATCCATCATTTGGCTTTGATACACCTGAAGATAGCCCTGGTTTTTTGCTGTGGCAGACAACCATTTCTTGGCAACGCATGATCAAGAAAGCATTGGAGCCACATGATATCTCCCATGCTCAGTTTGTTATTATGGCTATATTGCTTTGGTGGCATGGCCAGAAGAAAGAAGTAACCCAAATTGATATTGTCACAATGTCTAAACTAGATAAGATGACGGTTTCGAAATCATTAAAGAAATTGGTTGGGATGGATTTAGTATCAAGACATGAACACTCCAAGGACGCCCGAGCTAAATCGGTACAATTAACAAAATCAGGGTTGGATTTAACACATGAGTTGGTGCCAATTGTTGAAGACATCGATACAGATTTTTTTGGTCGGCTGCCTAAAGAGAAAGAGCATGATTTAATCAAGGTCTTGCAAAGATTAACGGCATAAGATAACAGACATTGATGTTTATCGGTTGTTAGAGGATGGCATTCTGCCTTATGAATCAGCAGATATTCCATGCGCTTGACCAATAACCCGCGTATACTTTTAAGTATGATTTATTGAAACCGACCAAAATGCATGACAAGGATTAAGCTTTATCATAAACAGGACTTCTATCGTCCTTTGAAGGAATCCGATGATAAAATGAATTTTCCGCCGTTTCGTCGCGATTATGCCCGCGTTATTCATTCTGCGTCTTTCAGACGGCTTCAGGGAAAAACTCAGATTTTTCCATCGTTTGAGAGTGATTTTTTTAGAAACCGCCTGACGCACTCGCTTGAAGTCGCCCAAATCGCCAAATCGATCGTGCTGGCATTAAATGTACAATATGGGCTTGATATCGATGATGATCTGGTGGAGGCCGCGGCTTTGAGCCATGACATCGGTCATCCGCCATTTGGACATAATGGGGAGAAGGCGCTGCATGACAAGATGCTAACCTTCGGTGGTTTTGAGGGTAATGCCCAGACATTGAGACTGCTTGCCAAAACCGAGAAAAAAGTCTATCAGGGCATCGAACCGGTTGAATCTGGCAAGGACAATCGTCATGGTCTTAATATGACTTATCGTACGTTAGCGGCGGTGTTGAAATATGACCATCAGTTGCCCCCCTATGTGATCAACGTTTCTGCCAATCCGATCAAAGGCTATTATGCGCATGAGAAGAGCCTGGTTGATGCCATTAAAAAACACGTGCTGGAACCTTATGCTGAAGCCGCCTATGCCAATAAAACGTTTAAGACAATAGAGTGTCAGATCATGGATGTTGCCGATGACATTGCCTATTCTACCTATGATATAGAAGATGCCTTTAAAGGCGGTTTTCTTGATCCTTTGTCTATGGTCAATGCTGATATCAGGCTGCTGCAAAAAGTTCAAAGCGAGGCGGCGGCTCGTGATCTTGATGTGTCTATCGACGATATCAAAGCCATTTTGCGATCGATTTTTGACGGCATTATTGACTTTGATGGCAGATCGGATGTGATCTATCAGGAATCAAGAAAGTTGGCGAACTCCAGCTATCTGCGGACGCGTTTTACCTCAAATCTGGTGCATTTTTGTCTGAAGCACGTTGAATTCGAGCTTGATATGGATTGTCCTGTGTTGTCGCAGGTCAGGTTGAATGCAGCGGTCTACAAGCAGGTTGAGATCTTGAAGTTGTTTGTCTATTTTTCAGTGATCAGTGCACCAAAGATGAATATCATTCGTTTTCGAGGGCGGGATATTATTCATGCTCTTTTTGATATTTTGATTGAAAGTCAGGAAGAAAACACACTTCTGCCAGATGATATCGGTGAGGTTTTTTATGCTTTTGATGCCGATGATGAGTTTAACCGGACGCGAGTCATCAGTGATTTCATTGCCAGCATGACCGATCGCTATGCCATTGAGCTTTACAGCCGCTTTAAATCAAACTCACCACAGACTATTTTTAAACCGGTATAAGTTGCGAGGATCACCCTCTTCGCAGATTATGAGTGTTTTTGAGAAAATAAAACAGCCAATGAGATCAATTGGCATTAAAAAATCCGCTGAACAAAATCTTTTTATAGCCTAAATTGTTCATATGAATGGCTGCTTCCTTACTTCTGATGCCAGCCTTGCAAAATAAGGCAATGGTATGATTTTTCTTGGTAAATTCGGTGAAATCATCACAAGCCAGAAAATCACTTAAAGGTATATGAATGAAAGGATAGGGCAGCGGATTAAGCTCAATTTCCCAGGCTTCTCGAACATCGAAGATGACATCGGCATCATGATTCAAGTGATCCATATCGACCCAGGAAACATCCAAGGCGTCATGCTGATGACGCTTAGTGACAGGGCGATAGGCCTGCTGCAAACAGCCGCTGCAATTGGCGCGTTGTGGATAGGAGAAATACTGCCATTTTAAGCGATCACCGTCAAAGCACATAAGCTCGGTTGAGATGGCTTTTTCCAACAGGAAGTTAAGTGCCATTGTTGCGGCCATAGTTCCAACCACACCGACAACAGCACCGATGATACCAGCCTCGGCACAACTTGGGGATAAGTGTGCCGGTGGCGGGGATTCGTACAAACAGCGATAGCAGCGCGTCTTGCTGTCGAAGAATGCCAGCTGTGCTTGAGATTTCAGAACGCTGGCACTGATAAAAGGTTTGGATAAGCGACAGCAGACATCACTGATTAGAAAACGAGTCTCATAGTTGTCACTGCCATCAATAACAAGATCACAATGGCTAAAACAATCCATAGCCAGATCAAAATCAAGACGCTGATCAATAGGGGTAATTTCAATTTCAGCATTTAGACCTTTGAGCCGATTTTTCGCTTGTTTAACCTTGAGCTGCCCAATATTCGCCTCGC
Organism: Francisellaceae bacterium; assembly: GCA_049416425.1. Taxonomy (GTDB): domain Bacteria; phylum Pseudomonadota; class Gammaproteobacteria; order Francisellales; family Francisellaceae; genus JBMSHD01. The sequence continues at coordinate 3,921 of JBMSHD010000015.1, forward strand.
TAAAAAGAATCTGGCGTTGCAGGTTGGACAGTGAAACGACATCGAAATCGATCAGTGTCAGTCTGCCGATTCCAGCCGCTGTGAGATAGAGCGCCAATGGTGAGCCGATACCGCCACAACCGATAATGCAAACCGAGGCATTTTTCAGTTTTTTCTGACCATCGATGCCGATTACCGAGAAGTGGCGCTGATAACGCTGTAATTCTGACTCTGTCATAGTTTGATGGTGCCTTTGAGAAATTAGATCTTAAAGAGTATGGCATAGCGTGAAGGCGGTGGCAATGTTTCAACATTACAACTATTGACTGATATAGTGAACCAGGCTTTCAACTTCGTGCTGTTTTTCCTGATAGCGGGTGGAGGCCCATTTTGCCATATCACCAATGGACAGAAGCCCGATAAAGATCTCTCCATCATAGACCGGAAGGTGTCTTATTCTTTTTTCCGTCATGATCATCAAAGCCTCTGCTGCAGTGGTTTCTGTCGATACTACCAGCAGGGATTCACTCATAACGGCAGAGACTTTTGTCTTTTCGATATCAAGATTTTTTGCCAGTACTTTAAATAACATATCTCGCTCGGTAATGATGCTGCATATTTTATCACCGTCTTTGACCAAAAGGGAGCCGACACGATTATTTGCCATTTTTTTTGCCGCCTCTAACAGCATGGCATCTGGCGAAATCTCATGAATGACTTTGTCTCTGTTAATGATGTCTTTAAGTTTACTGCGCATGACAATCCTCCTGAAAATGCTTTATAAATGCGGTATCTGCTTTTTGTATATCCAGTGTAGTCGGCAAATCACCGCGATGCAAAAGCGTTCATAAGCTTATCGACTTAAGCTTAAAAAGCCGGTGGCTAAATGATATAATTATCACATCATGCCATCAGCATAGGATGTATTGAAAATGTTGTCTGCCTTCTTGTTAGCTCTTGTTATTGCCTTAGCCGCCAGCTGGATCATTACCCGTATTCTCTATAGAATGACAAAAACGCGAGCCGGACAAAAAGATCGACTGATCAATGCGGCTATTGTGGCCTTGAGCTTTTTTTGCATCTCATCGTTTTGCTACGTGATTTTCTTGAACTTTTTTGGCTCATGATAGCCGCCTGACAAAGTAAGCAATGCGTTGACCAAAAAGCTCGGCTGTTCTTTTATCTCCAGTCGGTGGTGTATTTTCTGGAGAATCATTTTCAGATTGTGTCATAAGACCCAACGATGATCCCATTCGATTTAATGCCTCACTATGACCGCTATCAATGCCGTCGGTACCAGAGGTGTTATCGACGCCCAAAGACAGCCATATCATTCCCTGTTGACAGGCAAACGTGCATAGCTGCATCAATACGTTGAATTTGTCGCCACTCAACGATCCTGAATTGGTGAAACCGGCGGCGAGTTTATCCTTCCAGCTCTTGTTGATCCATATCTTGGATGCCTCATCCATGAATTTTTTAAACTGCCATGGTACTGATCCCATATAGGTTGGCGCACCAAAGACAATGGCGTCATATTCGTTTAATATGCCGGAGTCGTTGAGCTCATCGACACTGATCAGGCTGGCAAAGACGTCTTTTGTATCATCAATACCGGCTTTTATGTGTTCAGCAATTTTTTTGGTATGTCCAAAACCACTGAAATAGACAATGGCAATATTCTTCATGCTGCAATTGATTCTTATTATTTATCACAACTCAGAGTTTATCATGCCTAAGCTCTAACGGATAGAGAATCATGCATAATGGGCTTTGAGCTTTATCATCTAGCAAAAACTATGGAAAAATTAAGATAAAAATGGTAGCTACGACTGGACTTGAACCAGTGACCCCAGCATTATGAATGCTGTGCTCTAACCAGCTGAGCTACGTAGCCACGACAAGCACGAATTATTATCAAGAATGGACTTGATGTCAACTCTTTTTTTGACCATAGTAGAAAAATTTTCGACAGTCGATGAAATTGTGCTGCAATTTGCTTATAAAATAGCTATAATGCAAGCTCGCTATTGCAGCAATTTAATCGTTGTGGTGTCGACCTCGGGTTGATTGCAGTTGAAAAATAAAATTGAGTAAATAATACAAAACATAGGATTAATACATGTCTGGTGGTAGAGATAAACTGACAGATTTCTCGTTACTGAAGTCTTTAATTGGCAGCAATAAAACCTTGAAAGAAAAAACGGATCGCCTACGTCATGCCAGAAAGTCGGCTATCAATAAAAGCAGCGAGCAAAGCAAAAGTGTACATGAAGCTGAAAATAGACCGGTGAGAAACCGCCCAGCTCATAGCAATAACAGAAATATACGCAGAAACAAAGATTCACAACAGGTCTTTGGACATGTGATCAGAGCGCCGCAATTTGGACAGAAGCTGGCGGCAGAAGAGCTGATGATTGAGGCGCCTGCTACCCAGGAAGAGGATATTATCGTCACCATCAATCCTGAGAAACAGAGAATCAAGGCCGAACAGCAGTTGTTCACCTGGTTGTGCAGACGTTTTCCAAAATGTTTCAATCCTAAAGATAAGAAGCCGTTGAAGATCGGCATCAGTGATGATATCGAAGTGATCTATAAAAACGAATTTCTAGTGCCGGTTGATAAATACATTCTGCGTAATGTCTTGAGACGTTATGTCGGTGATAAGCGTTATCAAAATGCCGTGCTTTCTCATCAGAAGCGTTATGATTTACATGGCAATATACGCGAAGAATTCAGCGATCAGCATATCGATCATGCCAAAAAACGCATCGATGAGATCAGCGAAAAAGCCTATCTGCGTTCACAAGGTATCGATATCAAGACCTATTATCAGCAGAAACGGGAAGACGAAAAAAAAGAAGCGCAGCTGAAAAAAAATCAGCAGCAGAGCACGGATGAAGCAGATACGATTTCATCTGCTGAAACCCTCGATAATAATGACAATCCATCCAGCGATAAACCTTAGCTTTCCTCACTTTTCATTCACTTTTTGAATTTTATTTCAGTCGAAGATCACAATTTATTGTTGATCATCGGCCAAGTCTTGGATCATTGACCCAATTTGCTAAGGAAGAAACATGTCTGAATTTTTACAACAACTCAAAAAACGTCGCACATTTGCCATTATTTCGCATCCAGATGCCGGAAAGACGACACTAACCGAAAAAATGCTGCTGCTCGGCAATCGTATTCAGTTAGCCGGTACGGTGAAAGGAAAGAAATCGTCTCGCCATGCAACATCTGATTGGATGGAGCTGGAGAAGCAGCGTGGTATTTCGGTGACCACCTCCGTGATGCAGTTTCCATATAACGGTCGTGTCGTCAATCTTTTGGATACGCCAGGTCATGAAGATTTTTCAGAGGACACCTATCGCACCTTGACGGCGGTAGACTCGGCGCTTATGGTGATCGATGGCGTGAAAGGTGTTGAAGCCAGAACCATCAAACTGATGGAGGTTTGCCGCTTGCGTACGACGCCGATTTTAACATTCATGAACAAGTTTGATCGTGACACACGCGATCCCATGGAGTTGATGGATGAAGTCGAGAAAATCTTAAATATCCAGTGCGCTCCGATTACCTGGCCGATTGCATCGGGGAAAAATTTTAAAGGAATTTATCACCTCTATAACGATGAGATTATTCTGTATCAAAGTGGACAGGGCGATCATATTCATGATTTTGAAGTTATCGCCGGACTTGACAACCCTGAGCTTGATGCAAAAATTGGTGATCTTGCCGATGAGCTTAGGCTTGAGGTTGAGCTGGTAAAAGGAGCCAGTCATGAATTTGATCTTGACGCCTATCGAGAGGGGCTTTTAACTCCCGTATTCTTTGGTACGGCTTTGGGAAGCTTCGGTATCAAAGAGATGATGGATTCCTTTGTTGAATTTTCGCCCTCACCAATATCACGTCAGAGCGATCAGCGAGAAGTCTCTCCCGAGGAAGATAAACTTAGTGGTTTTGTCTTTAAGATTCAGGCCAATATGGATCCACAGCATCGCGATCGAATCGCTTTTTTTCGTATTTGTTCGGGGAAGTACACGAAAAATATGAAGTTGTTTCAAGTGCGCCTGGGCAAACAGGTACAGATTGCCAATCCGCTAACGTTTATGGCCGGTGAACGTGAACACATAGAGGAAGCCTATCCGGGGGATATTATCGGCCTTCATAATCACGGCACGATACAGATTGGCGATACGTTCACTCAGGGGGAGAAGCTTAAATTTACCGGTATTCCCAATTTTGCGCCAGAGCTTTTCAGGCGCGTCCGTCTCAAAGATCCGATGAAGATGAAAGCCTTGCTAAAAGGTCTGATTCAGTTGTCTGAAGAAGGAGCAACACAGGTTTTCAGACCACTGGATAATAATGATTTAATTTTGGGTGCCGTCGGCGTGTTACAGTTTGATGTTGTCGCCCACAGGCTTGAAAATGAGTATGGCGTCAAATGCGCCTATGAAGCCGTCAATGTGGTGGCATCCCGCTGGATTGAGTGTGAGGATGAGAAAAAACTGGATGCCTTTCGTAAAAAATACAGTGATAATCTGGCCTTGGATGGTGGTGATAATTTAACCTATCTTGCGCCGACAAACGTTAATCTTCAGCTTGCCCAAGAGCGAAATTCTGATATCGCGTTTTTAGCGACTCGAGAACACTGAAGAGATGCGCACGTGGTTAATTTTTCTGCATGATGCCCATGTTCTATTTCGGCTAGTCTTTTAACAGAGAATCTTAAAATTTTCAGGCTGTAAAAGCCTGAGGTGGTTGATGGCAGGTGTCCATGCTTAAAATAAAACTCCATTTTAAGTGGGGGGAGGGTGAAAGCAACTTTCCGATTTGATGGGGAGTGAGAGAGCTGGAAAGTCACCTGCCATCTGTTTTGCATTGTAGCTTTTTATTTTTATGATGGCAATAGTAACGATAATATTTTTTAATCGTTTTTTAATTTTAAGAGATTAACCTGCCTTGATATCGCATTTTTTCAGCGGAATAAGGGAGGTTCTTGTCTTTATTTTATAGATCATCCATATCAAAACAAAAAGGATAAAACCGATATAAGTGGAGAGAAATTTAAACCAGGAAATTTCACCGGAGAAGATATCATTTAGCTCCTGACCAAAGATGATGATGGTGATTAAGATCATGGCGATAATTGGCGCTACAGGGAACCATTTGGCCTTATAAGGCAGGTCTTTTATAGAATAGCCTTGTTTGATATAAGCTCTTCTAAATCGATAATGGCTAAAGGCGATGCCAAACCAGGCAACAAAACCAGCCAGCGAGGAGATATTGACAAGCCAAATAAAAACCGCGCCATTTTGAAAAAATGAGGTGAGAAAGAAAAAGCAACCCAGTATCGCGGTGATATACAAAGCATTCATGGGGATGCCTTTGCGGTTGACTCGAGCAAACAGGCGTGGAGCCTGTTTTGTTTTACCAAGATGCCATAGTATGCGAGTGGCGGAGTACATGCTGGCATTGCAGGCCGATAAGATGGCAATGAGAATCACGGCATTCATAATCGAGGCGGCAGATTGTAGTCCGGCATTTTTAAAGACGATGGTAAAAGGGCTCATTGCCACGCTTGAATCAGGATTGACGAGGATGTTACTGGTATAGGGAATCAAAAAGCTGATAATACCGATGGCCAGGATGTAGAATATCACCAGGCGCCAGAAGGTTCGCTTAATTGCCTGTGGTATAGACTTTCTTGGATTATCGGCTTCACCGGCGGCAACGCCTACAAGCTCCGTTCCTTGAAAGGAGAAACCGGCGATGAGAAACACCGCCATAAAACCAACAAATCCCTGATTAAATGGTGCATCCTTTATATGCCAGTTTTCAAAACCAACAGGGCCGCCAATTCCGGTAACACCGATGATTGTCAAAAAGCCAATGACGATAAAGATGATCACAAAAGCGACTTTAATAAAAGAAAGCCAGTATTCAGTTTCTCCATAGACTCGCACAGCAAACAGATTCAGTCCAAATATAAGAATGAAGAAGAAAGCACTCCAAATCAGGGAGCTGACATGCGGAAACCAGTACTGCATGACTAGTGAGGCGGCAATAATTTCGGCCGAGATGGTGATGGCCCAGTTAAACCAATAGTTCCAACCCATGGCAAAACCAAATGCCGGACTGACATACTTAGTGGAATATTCACAGAAGGTTCCAGATGTGGGCGTATGAGCCGCCATTTCTCCAAGGCTGCACATCAAAAAATAAACCATGATCGAGATGATGATATAGGCGAGCATAGCACCGCCTGGTCCCGCCTCATGAATAGCGCTTCCGCTGGCCAAAAACAGACCTGTTCCAATTGAGCCTCCCAAGGCAATCATAATCAAGTGTCGTGCTCGCAAACTGCGCTGGAGCTGATGATCAGACATAATGCTACTACCTTAAATCGTTATTAAAACATCTAAAAATTCTATTGTTACTTTAAAAATCATAAAAGCCAAGCCTGTTATAAACTTTAGGCGTAGACTTTGTGGCATGCGTAAATGGCAAACGTTGTTTATCAATCAGCCATTTCAGCTTTCTAGCCGTTTAAGATGAAGTTTTGATGACTTAAGATCGATGGACAGTGGTGAAATTGAATAATCTGAGCGATTATTTTTGTATATAGGATGATAGATTGACATGTTATTTCCTCTTTAGGTTTTCTATTGCTACAGGTTCCAAATTTGTGTCATAAACACAAAACCAAAATCTTTGCTCATAAATGCTTAACTCCGTGGTTCTATATTGGTGTAAGTTGCATCGGAAATTTCTGCTCGTTTACAATTATAAAGCGGCAAAAATAATAAATTACCGTAGTACACTGCAAATGTAAACTGTAAAATAGACTTAACTTTCAGTTTTTTTTTTGCTACAATGTCGCGAGCATTTTTAGGGTCGCATAAAAATGTGCTTTTTGTTAAAAATTAAATACAGGAAAACAGAACAATGTCTACTTATACGTTTGTTGCCGAGAAAAAAGGTGAAAAAGGTACCGGTGCGAGCCGCCGCCTTCGTCATGCCGGTTTGGTTCCAGCCATCATTTATGGTAAAGACCAAAATGCCGTCAGTATTAAGATGGATCATGACAAGCTGCTGCACGCCACTGAACACAAAGGATTCTTCGATGCTGAGCTGGTGATCAATATCGATGGCCAGGAAGAAAAAGTCAAGATCAAAGCGCTTCAGCGTCATCCTTATAAACCAAAACTTATTCATGTTGATTTCATGCGTGTTTAAGCCTGGCAAATAACTTTCAGGGAAAAGGCGATCGTGTGGTCGCCTTTTTTGTTTACTCATTTTGATCGCGTTTTGAGGACAGCTGCATGATTAAACTCATCGTCGGGCTCGGTAATCCTGGTCGTGAATACGAAGATACACGCCATAATGCCGGTGAATGGTTTATTCGTGAGCTTGCCGATAAATTCAACAGCCATTTTAAAAATGACACCAAGTTTCATGGTGAGACGGCGGTGTTTCAAGTCGCCGGTGAAAAGCGCTATCTGCTTTATCCGCACACCTATATGAACAGAAGTGGTCAGGCGGTGGCAAAGCTTGCCAATTTTTATAAGATCAATCCCGATCAGATACTCATCGCCCATGATGAGCTTGATTTGCCCGTTGGGCAGATTCGTTTGAAAAAAGGGGGTGGTCATGGTGGGCATAACGGTTTGAGAAGCATTGAAGCGGATCTCGGGAGTCGAGATTTTTACCGGCTTCGCATCGGCATTGATCATCCTGGTGCGAAAGAACAAGTCGTCGGCTACGTCCTTTCTAAGCCCATGATCAAAGAGAGAATCGCGATTGATCAGGCTATAGCACGTGCCGTTGATCATATCGATGATATCGTTGCGGGGAAACATCAGCGAGTGATGAATAGCCTGCACCAGAATTAATTAATTTTTAGACCTCATCATTTTTTCATCATCTTGAAAATGTGTCGAGGCAACAGAGGAAGAAAAATGGGATTTAAATGTGGTATTGTTGGGCTGCCAAATGTTGGCAAGTCAACCCTTTTTAATGCACTGACAAAAGCCGGTATCGAGGCACAGAATTATCCTTTTTGTACGATTGAGCCAAATGTTGGCATCGTATCGGTTCCGGATGCCCGTCTCACTCAGCTGGCGGCGATTGTCAAACCAGAGCGTATTTTGCCAACAACCATGGAGTTTGTCGATATCGCGGGTCTTGTTGCCGGAGCTTCAAAAGGAGAAGGGCTTGGAAATAAGTTTCTGGCCAATATTCGTGAGACCGACGCCATCGCTCATGTGGTTCGCTGTTTTGATAATGACGATATCGTTCATGTTGCCGGCAGCATCAATCCCATTGATGATATCGATACCATCAACACCGAGCTGATGCTGGCAGATCTCGAATCGGTCGATAAGGCCATCTTGCGGCTGCAAAAAATTAGCAAAAGCGGTGATAAGGAAGCCAAGGCGAAATTGTTGATGTATGAGGCGCTAAAGCGGCATCTGGAGACTGAGAACCCAGCCAGATCCTTTGCTTTTTCCGATGAGCAGAGCGTGTGGATAAAACAGATGCCGCTTCTGACCAATAAGCCAACTCTCTATATCGCCAATGTCGATGAAGGTGGTTTTGACAATAATCCGCATCTTGATGCCGTTAAGGCTTATGCTAAGAAAGATGGAGCCGATGTCGTGGCCGTTTGTGCTGCCATCGAGTCGGAAATCGTGGAGCTTGAAGAGGAGGAAAAGCAGGAATTTCTAGTCGATCTTGGTCTGAAAGAACCCGGGCTTAATCGTGTTATTCGTGCCGGTTATAAGCTTCTTAAGCTTCAGACTTATTTCACGGCAGGAGTCAAAGAAGTGCGTGCCTGGACCATTGAGGTTGGCGACACGGCACCTCAGGCAGCTGGAAAGATTCATACCGATTTTGAGCGCGGCTTTATTCGTGCTGAGGTCATCGCCTATGATGACTATATCAAATATCAGGGTGAGAAAGGTGCCAAAGAGGCAGGTAGAGCGCGACTCGAAGGCAAAGACTATATCGTCGCCGATGGTGATGTCATTCATTTTCGTTTTAATGTTTGACGGTTTTAGTCTTTTGGCAAAACATTCTGGTTGTGTATGGCTTTTTATTTAAATCGATCAAGACACGGCAAATGAAATTTCCCTGAAGCATCTCAAAATTCTACTTGCAAGCAAGCGCTAAACGTATCATAATGGTTGCGCTGGTTTGGTTCTCCTGCGACGATAGAGTGTGAACCCCGTCAGGTCCGGAAGGAAGCAGCGGTAGCATTCGATGCGTGTGCCGGGATGCAGCTGAATCAGCAACTCGTTTTTTTCATTGTTATTTTCGCTAGCCCATAACCAGTGGCGACAAAGCCGCTAATGTAGCCGACATCGGCAACATTAATTCCAGAGACGATAAAGCCGATATAGGTTAAAGCCGTAATACAGACGGCACTGAAGAAAAGTCTTGTCGCCAGAATATAGGGTGAACGGGGTTGATAGAGGATGACCATAAGCGAGATGATGGAGAGAAAATAAGGGATAAGCGTGTTGAAAACAGAATAGCTCTCCAAGATTTCAAATAAAACCATAATGCCGCCGGCACCGTGAATGATAAGCATGATTGACATAATCGCCCCACCGATCATAAGGCTGTTGATCGGCACGGCTTTCGCCGAGCGTTTTAAAAACCATTTCGGCATTATTTCTCTTTGAGCCGCAACGCACATCGGTTCGGATTGTACAATCAACCAGCCGATAAGGCTTACCATCATGGTTATATTGATGATAGCCCCAACGATAATTCCCACTATGCTGCCGTTGAAGTGGGTAAAAAAAGTCACAAATGGTGCGCTGCTGTTAACCAGTATCTCATGTGGCAGACTGGCCAGTAAAATAAGGCTGGCCAGCGCGCAAAGCAGAAACGATATGACGACGCTCGATAACACGATCACAGGAATACTGAAGGTCGGACGCCTGACGATAGAAGACAGCACGGATGCCGTCTCGAGTCCCATAAAGCACCAGAAACAAATCAATATACCATGGGAGATGATAAGCCAGATGGGCTTGTGATCATTATTGGCGTAATGGCTTAAGTAATCCGCATGAAAATGACCGCTGCCGATGACGATTACAGTGAGCATAATGACAAAAATAGCGATAGAGACCAATGCCTGAATGCTAAGCGCCAATTTCATACCCTGAATGACTAAAGCGATGAGAAGCCAGAGCAATATCAAGGTCGATAAGAGGGTGCCAGATGGCGAGTTGAACCAGGGAAACCAAGGTGTGAAGCCACCGATGAGCTCCGATAGAAATGCGGTGTTGCCGATAAGGCAGGTAAACCAGTAAGACAGCGTGGCAATAAAAGCAACTTTTCTGCCCAGCTTAAGTTCAATCTGGATCAGCATACCGCCGTTTTCTCCGGCATTTTTGGCCAAAATAGCAAAAACAGCGGCCAGGCTTAATGCCCCGATAAAGGCACCGATCCAGCCAAAGAGAGAAATGGCGCCAAGCTTTGCCAATGCGCTGGGAACAATAAAAAAACCACCGATCATGTTGCTGACGGTTATCAATACCAGAACCCAGATCGGCAGTGTTGTTTTGTTCATATTTGCTGAGCTAAGGTCATGAAAGAATGCAGAGAGATTGAGTATCGTCAAGCATCTTGAGTTTAAGATAAATATTCAAAGCCGGTTTTGAAATTAAAATTATGTTCGGCCTCGATATGTCTGACGGTTCCAGTGATGGAGCGCATGACGATGCTGTGCGTTTTTGCATATTTTCCTTGACGCTTCACACCTCTTAGCATATGACCATCGGTGACTCCGGTGGCGGCAAATAGCACATTTCCGCCGGCTAAATCATGCAGGTGATAGACTCGATTTAAGTCATGGACGCCCCATTTGTGAGCTCTGGCAATCTCATCATCATTTCTAAACAGAAGGCGCCCCTGCATCTGTCCACCAAGACAGCGCAATGCGGCAGCGGCTAAAACGCCTTCCGGAGCACCGCCTGTGCCGATATACATATCGACCCCTGAATCTTCTTCGGCCGTTGCGATAACAGCAGATACATCACCATCACCGATTAGTGTGATTCTGGCGCCTGCGGCTCTGACCTCATCAATCAGTTGTCGGTGACGTGGTCGATCGAGAATGCACACGACCATGGCCTCCACTGGAATGCCTTTGAATTCAGCAACTCGGTCAAGATTAACGGTCACAGGTGCATCGATGTCAATGAGATCTTTTGGTACGTTCTTGCCACCGACGGCGATTTTTTGCATGTAGACATCCGGAGCGTTTAAGAAACCGCCTTTTTCAGCCATGGCGATGACAGCTAAAGCATTGTGCCCGCCTTTAGCGGTGATGGTCGTGCCTTCTAATGGATCAAGAGCGATATCAACATCAGGGCCGCCTTTCCCAACTTTCTCACCGATATAGAGCATGGGTGCCTCATCGCGCTCACCTTCACCGATGACAACCATGCCATCGATGTTTAAGCCGTTTAATGCGCGACGCATGGCATCAACAGCCACCTGATCGGCAGCTTTTTCGTCGCCTCTTCCCATCAACCTCCAGGCCGACAAGGCCGCCGCTTCAGTAACTCGCACAGATTCTAATGCCAGATTTCGATCCATTTTCGCCTCTTTATGTTTGTTTAGCCGCCGCTATTTTATCAATGATAATTGCAAATGTGTATTCAAATTACTGAGAAATGATTTTAAAAATGCCGTGAGTTGTGAGCGTTATTTTGAGTTGGATCAAGATGACAGCGAATATTGGGCAATGATATGGGTGATCTGTCCGTTAGCATCGGCAACGCCGATGCCGATAGAAAGCGCTTGTGCCGTCACCGGGATAAATTTGTAATGATCGATGAAGCGGTTAATGTCTTTATTAAATTGATCTTGCTCGTCTTTAGCAATGCTCACGGCGAAGATGCTGAAATGGGGATCGAAGGCGGTGAAGACATTTGGACTGCCATAGGCTTTAAAGCTATTGACTTTTTGTGGCATGTTTTTTGCCCAGACTGGAATGGGGTAGTTTTGATCACGGTATTGCATCGTTTGCTCAACAACTCTATCGCTTAGTTTTTGTAGCGACTCATTTTTGGCGATATCAAGCATCAGAAAATTGCTGGCCGCCAGTGAGAATCGGGTGGTAGAAATAGTGAAGACGCTGGTTGTATTGGCGATGCTATGAATCGTTTCCTTGAGTTTATCGATGTTGCTCATGTCAAAGCCAGTCAAATACAGTGTCAGATGCACGGGATGCTCGGCAATAAAGGGAGTGATATGATATTTGGTGAGCAGCCCTTCCTGTTGTAGTTTACCATCAAAATCGATGATTTGTTGCGTGATCTTATCCGAGAATTTCAGATAGATATTTAGCTGGGTCGTTTTTGCTTGGGCCAGATTTAATAAGGCAAAGACGGTAAGGAGGATCGCGGCCAGTCGGGCGATAGAGATTTTAAACATGAGGTTGTCCTGATGGTTGGTGGTAAGCGCCGTGAAGCAGAGCAAATATGCCGGCAATGGCGATGGCAATGGCGGCCAGATAAAATGGCATCAGAAGGTTGACGGCGACAACACCACCGATGCTAAAGGCATTGATAAACCAGGCGATGCCAAATACCGAACTTGTTCCGCCCATGATCGCTCCCTGTTCGTGTGTTTCAACCTGTTGAGATAATAGAGACAGAATGCCGGTGTAAAACACAATCTCAAACATCGAGCCAAAAAACGCGGTGATGGCAACCATCCAAGCGGAGGCGATGAGGTTGCTCAGAATAATGAGAATGGTGACGATAATGGCGGAAAATAGCATGGCTGAGATGGTTTTGAAGCGTTTGAGTATGGCTTCTTGCACAAACAGAGTAGACAGTGCAAAACCAAGACTAAAGATGATGAAAAAGGCACCGATTTGAGACTGAGAGAAGTGAAATACTCTGTCAAGCAACAGAGGTAAACTCTGAGCGTAGTAGCCCCAGCCAATCTGCAGCATTAAAAATGACAAGGCCAGAAGTCGTATGCGTTTGTCGATAAACATCACGCGAAAACTTAAGATCAAGGATAAAACCTTGAGTTTGGGCTTGTTTTTTGGAGGAGAAAAGGTCTCACTTAAGAGTCGCCATACAAAGATGACGTTAATAAAAGCCAATAGCGCACCAAACCAGAAAGGAAGCTCGGCGGCTAGAGCAGAGGTGTTTGCCAGCATGCCAACCAGCGTGGTTACAAGAGGGCCGATAATAAAACCGATGGATGCCGATAAGGTGACTAAAGAGAGGTTTTTGACTCGATTTTCATCGTTTGAGATATCGAGAATAACGGCTTGGGCAATGCTGAAGCTGCCGCCGAAAAAGCCACACAGAAGGCGGCTTATGATAAAGAGACTCAAACTACCACTATAGAGTGCCGCCACTGAGATTAAATAAGAGAGCACATTGCCGGCCAGTGATAGTATCAGCATGTTTTTACGGCCATAGATATCAGACAGTCTGCCGATTAAGGCGCTGCCGATAAAGACACCAAAGGGCCAGACGGCCATCGTCAGACCATAATAAAAATTACGCACGCCATCGGTAGTGTCTGGAGTAAATAGCAGACTCGATTTGGAGAGTATGATCTCAGGAATAATAGGAAAAACAAGACCGACACCCATAACATCAATGATAATGGTGATCATGAGTACGGGGATTAGCAGCTGGTTTTTCGTCGCTTGCGATTGCATCATAGGTGTAGTCCTTTATTGTTATTGTGTTAAATGGCAGCCGCAGTCGCTATTTTGTCATGCTTTTTTTGGTTTTACCAGACAGAAAGCATAAAATAATCAAAAAAAAGCGCCAAGACTATTGCAATTTAAAAAATTGGTGATAGAATAGCTCGTGTTGATGCGGGGTGGAGCAGCCTGGTAGCTCGTCGGGCTCATAACCCGAAGGTCGTTGGTTCAAATCCAGCCCCCGCTACCACAAAATTTTGGGAATGACTCAGGGGGCCTTAAGGCCCTTTTTTGTTTCTCAAAACAATTCCAAGTAGTGGAGTTGGCGTTTCATGGCAATATGTGGACGCCGTGTTTGAGATTTAATTTTATGTGCTTTGGCACCTGATTAATGAAGAAAGGGACTGTTTGGGTCCTTTTTTTGTATCTATGGAGGTAGATTCATGCTGATTGAGCAATTAAAAACACTGTTGCAGCCCGAAATAGAACGTTTGGGCTATATTCTTTGGGGAATTGAAACCGAAGGTGGTGCACAGAGTCTGACGCTTCGTATCTTTATCGATCATGAAGACGGAATTTCTGTCGATGATTGTCAGGCAACCAGCGAGGCTGTCAGTGCCATCCTGGATGTTGAAGATCCGATTAGTTCTCAATATGTGCTTGAGATCTCTTCTCCTGGAATGAACAGACGAGTATTCAATGCAGCACAGGCTGAAAGCCTTATCGGTTTTGAGGTCAAGGTTCAGCTTGTCAATATCATCGATAACAGACGCAAATTTAAAGGTGTGATCGACAGTGTATCGGAAGGTAAAATTACCGTTACTATGGAAGAAGGACAAACGATTTGTTTTGATTTTGCCGATGTTGACAAGATGCGGGTGGTTCCAAGGTTTTAATGTTTGAAGGAGTAGATGGATGAGCAAAGAATTATTATTGGTAATCGAGACGGTTGCAAATGAAAAAGAAGTCTCTAAGGACCTTTTGTTTGAAGCGATGGAAGAAGCTTTGGCAATGGCAACAAAAAAACGGTTTCGGGAAGATGTCAGCATTTGTGTGATCATCGACCGCAAAACCGGAGATTTTGATACCTTTCGTCAATGGAGCATCGTGCCTGAAGATCATGAAATTGAGAATTATGCCGCAGAACTTTATGTCGATGTAGCCAGAGAAAAAGGTCATGATGTTGAAGTGGGTGATATCCTTGAGGAGCAATTGGAGTCTATCGAGTTTGGACGCATTGCTGCGATGACGGCAAAACAGGTTATCATGCAGAAAGTTCGTGAGGCCGAGCGTCAAAAAGTCATGGCGCGATTTGCCGATAAGATCGGTAGGATTGTCTACGGAGAAGTCAAACGCACCACCAGAGATTTTGTCATTGTCGATTTGGGTGATGATGCCGAGGGTATTCTTTATCGCAATGAAATGCTGCCTAAGGAGCATTATCGTTTAAATGACAAACTAAGAGCTTGTGTTATCAAGCTCGACCCAGAAGCCAAGGGTTATCAGATTATATTGAGTCGTGCCAGCAAGAAAATGCTTGAGGCACTGCTGGCGCTTGAGGTTCCAGAGGTTGATGAACAACTTATGGATATCATTGAGATTGCCAGAGATCCTGGCTCCAGATCGAAGGTGGCGGTCAAATCCAACGATAAGCGGATCGATCCAGTGGGCGCCTGTGTAGGCATGCGTGGTTCGCGAATTCAGGCGATTACCAATGAGCTAAACGGAGAGAGAATCGATATTGTATTGTGGGACGATAATCCGGCGCAGTTCGTGATTAATTCGCTGTCACCGGCTGAAGTGGTTTCTATCGTTCAGGATGAAGATAAGAAACAGATGGATGTTGCGGTAAAAGAGAATCAGCTATCTCAGGCTATCGGTAAAAGCGGTCAGAATGTGCGCCTGGCAACGGCGTTGACCGGTTGGCATATCAACGTCATGCCTGAGTCTCAGCATGAAGAGAAAAAACGTGCCGAAATGCAGGTGACGATGGAGCAGTTTATCGCCGCTCTCGATATCGATGCTAATGTTGCTGAGGTTCTTGTCAGTGAAGGATTTAGCAGCTTGGAAGAGGTGGCTTATGTGGATCCGGCTGAGATGATGGAAATTGAGGGTTTTGATCAGGAAATTGTCGAGGAACTTCAGGAACGTGCTAAAACCGCATTGATTTCCGAGGCCCTTGCCGGTGAAAAACCTGCCGAAGATCTTCTTAATCTTGAAGGAATGCAGAGAGAATGGGCGGAAAAACTGGCCAAAAATGGTATCATAACCATGGAGGATCTGGCAGAGCTTGGAGTAGATGATTTGACGGATATCGTGAAGATGGATGATGATAAAGCGGCGGCGCTGATTATGGCAGCTCGTGCACCGTGGTTTGAGAATAATGAAGATAATAAAGAGGAGTAATCAATGGCTGAGATTACTGTGCGTCAGCTGGCGCAGCTGATTAAGATTGAAGAGAGAACGCTTTTGGAGAAGCTAAAGCTTGCTGGTATCCAGAAAGACGATGTTTACTCAAAGGTCAGCGATGAAGAGAAAAATGTGTTGTTAAGCTATATCAAGGGAGCCTCATCGGCTGCTGCTACAAAAGTCACATTGCAGCGAAAGACCACATCGCAACTGAAAGTTTCGGGTAATCGCAAGGTTAATGTTGAGGTGCGTAAAAAGAAAACCATTATTCGACCAGAGAACATTCCTGTTCCTGCTGCATTGGACGTGCAAGACCATGAAAAAGAAGTACTCGAGTCTGACATGATATCTGAAGCGATCAAAGTGGATCAAACCTCTGATTCTGCCAAGGCAGAAAAAGTGGTAATGGCAGATGCCAAGCCTGAAGGTGTTAAGACGAGGGAGGCTGTCTCTGCTGAGACTTCTTCTGTGAAGGCTGATGAGCTAAAACCTGTGGAAGTCAAGAGTAGCAAGAGCGAGCTGGACAAACCTGTCGAGTCTTTGAATCAAGAAGGGTCGAAACAGAAGGCAGCGGCTAAAAAGCCGGTGATGAAGAAGCCGGGCGAGATCAAAAAGGCCAAAAGCAAACTCGCTTCCGAAGGTTCTGCTAAAGAAGTGATCAGCTCATCTCAAACGCTAAAAGAAGCTGCCGATGAGCCGGCAAAAGCCCCAAAAGCAGTCGTGAAATCAAGCAGTGGCTTTAGGATTGTATCGCAACCGAAGGTTGAGCAGACAGAAGTCGCTCAAGAGCAGCCTAAAACAGCGGCTCAAGATGATAAGACCGATAAAGAAAGATACAGCAAAAAACATAAAGACAAGCCGAAAGCAAGAGATGTGTCGAGTGCTGAAGATGACAGTGGCTCTTCACGCAAAGGGGCAAAAAAACTCAAGGGTCAGAAAAAACAGACGACCAAGTCCTATTATGGGTATGACGACGACGTGGATAGCTCTTATCGTGGCAAGAAGACGGCGATGAAGAAGACTCAATCTAAAGTTAAAACTCAACAGTTTACCAAACCGGTTGAGAAAGTACTGAAGCAGGTTGTTCTCTTTGAAGGAATCACGGTCAATGAGCTGGCGCAGAAGATGGCGGTAAAATCGGCGGATTTGATCAAAATATTGATGAAGATGGGTGTGATGGCGACGATTAATCAGCCGCTTGACCAGGAGACGGCGATCTTAATCGTTGAAGAATCTGGTCATGAATACAGCATTCATCGAGAAGATGTGATAGAAGAGACGATTGTCATTGATGAATCCGGTGAGAAGAAGGTGACACGCGCCCCTGTGGTAACGATTATGGGTCATGTTGATCACGGAAAAACTTCATTGCTGGATTATATCCGAAAATCAAAAGTTGCCAGTGGTGAAGCTGGTGGTATCACGCAGCATATCGGTGCCTATTCGGTAGAGACAGAAAAAGGACGAATTTCCTTTTTAGATACACCCGGTCATGAGGCCTTTACCGCGATGCGAGCTCGTGGTGCCAGCAGTACAGATATCGTCATTCTGGTGGTGGCGGCCGATGATGGCGTGATGCCTCAGACAGTCGAGGCTATTCAGCATGCCAAGGCGGCTGGCGTCCCTATCGTTGTTGCCGTTAACAAAATCGATAAACCGGATGCCGATCCTGATCGTGTCAGACAAGAGCTGGTTCAGCATGATGTCATCCCTGAAAGCTGGGGTGGCGATGTGATGTTTGTGCCTGTTTCTGCCAAAACCGGGCAAGGTGTCGATGATCTTTTAGATGCCATTTTGCTTCAGGCCGAAGTGCTTGAGCTAACGGCTGCGGCAACAGGTCCCGCCAGGGGTGTGGTTGTTGAATCTAAGCTTGAGAAAGGCAGAGGCGCCGTGGCGACGATTCTGGTTCAAAGCGGCATGCTTAATCAGGGTGATATCATCCTCTGTGGTGTTGAATATGGTAAAATTCGCGCCATGAGTGATGCTCTCGGGCGAACGCTTAAATCGGCGGGACCGTCTACTCCTGTGGAAATACTGGGTCTCTCTGGCGTGCCAAATGCCGGCGATGAGATGATTTCGGTCAAAGATGACAAAACCGCAAGAGAAGTGGCAGAGTTTCGTGCCGAGAAGCAGAAGCAGGAACGCTTGCGCATGCAACAGGCCAGCAAACTCTCTAGTCTGTTTGACCGCATGGGTGAATCAAGTGGTGAACAGCAGGTGTTAAATGTCATCATCAAGGCGGATGTTCAGGGTTCTGTGGAAGCGATTCGCGAATCTTTGATCAAATTGTCCAATGATGAGGTCAGACTCAATGTTATCGCCAGCGGTATCGGTGGTATTACCTCTTCGGATGTCTCGCTGGCCGTGGCTTCTCAAGCTGTTTTGTTCGGTTTCAATGTGCGTGCCGACTCGGCGGCGAAAAAACTGGCTGAATCAGAAGAGATTGAGCTTCGTTATTACAGTATCATCTACGATTTAATCGACGATGTGAAAAAAGCGATGTCAGGGTTGCTGTCGCCGGAGCTACGTGAAGAGATTATTGGGGTTGCGGCAGTTAGAGATGTCTTTAGGTCATCAAAATTTGGCGCTATCGCCGGCTGTATGGTGATCGATGGCGTCATCAAACGCAACAATCCGATTCGGGTTCTTCGCGATCAGGTTGTGATTTATGAAGGAGCTTTAGAGTCTTTGAAGCGGTTTAAAGAAGATGCCAATGAAGTCAAAAAAGGCTTTGAATGCGGCATCGGCGTCAAGAACTACAATGATGTCAAAGTCGGGGATCAGATCGAAGTATTTGAAACCATAGAGGTTAAGAAGGAAATCTGATTATGGCTGCTTCTTCACGCATGGAGCGTGTGGCCGATGAAGTGCAAAAACTCATCGTCACCTTGCTCACAACTAAAATACGTGATCCGCGCTTGCAATGGGTCTCTATCACTGGCGTGGTCATGTCCAGAGATCTGTCTCATGCGAAGGTTTATTTTTCGTCTTTGGATGAAAAAATGCCCATTGCTGATATTGGCAAGGCACTCAATAAATCTGCTGGTTTTTTCCGTTCCTATCTTGCCAGGGAGTTGACGCTTCGAATCGCGCCGGAGGTGCATTTCTATCATGATGAATCGCTTGACTATGGTCAGAAAATGGAAACCTTGATCGATAAAGCCCTATCCAGAGACGCTGAATTCATTCAGGAAAATCACGCTAGTGAAAGTCAGGATGGCGATGATAAAGACGATGATGAGAAACGTCATCGCCTGCGGTAATCACCTTTATTTTATATACCTTCTCATGTTGGCACGAACTTGCTGACATTCTTCACAAATAATGGCAGATATGGTTTAATCTTGAATAATCAGTTCACGATAAATGGAGAAACAAGTGGCTGGACAAGATTATTATCAGATTCTGGGTGTGCCGAAAACCGCCTCAGATGCCGATCTTAAAAAAGCCTATCGGCGTCTTGCCAAAAAATATCATCCCGATGTCAGCACGGAAGTCGATGCTGGCGATAAGTTCAAACAGCTGCAGGAAGCTTATGAGGTATTAAAAGATCCCGAAAAAAGAAAACTGTATGATCGCTATGGTGAGCATTGGCAACAGGCGGCTCAAGGGGGCGATCACAAGGGGCAGAGTCGTGGAGATGGTCAATATCATCATCATGGTGGTAGTCAGAATTTTGAAGGTTTTGAGAATATTTTTGCCGATTTATTTGGTCAGAGACAGAATGGATCTCAACAGCAATCTTTTAAGATGAAAGGTCAGGATCTTACCACCGAAGTCAAAATTTCTATTGTCGATGCCTTAAACGGAGCCGAGAGAGAGCTTCATTTCAGTTATCAGCATATCAATGAGCATGGGCAACCCGAGATAAAGAATAAAAGACTCAAAGTCAAAATTCCCAAAGGCATCGGTAATCACAAGCAGATCCGGCTTAAAGGTCAGGGTGGAGCTGGCTATGGTGGAGGAGAGAATGGCGATCTGTATATCGAGGTTGCAATTGAATCAAGCAAACAATTCAAAGTGGTCGGTGATGATATCTACAGCCATATTCCCATCGCACCCTGGGAGGCGGCTCTGGGAGCCGAGATTCAGATTGCGCTGCCACAGGGAAAGGCAAAGCTCAAGATTCCGGCACACACACAGAGTGGTAAGCAGATGCGGATGAAAGGAAAGGGGTTTGTTGGCGGTGATTTTTATGTTGTCTTGAATGTTATTTTGCCTCCAGCGGTGACCGAGAAACAGAAGGCATTTTATGAAAACATGGCCAAAGAAATGGCATTTGACCCACGAAAAGACCTGTTGGGAGCATGACTATGAAGCAATATGATGTCACCATACTCACGAATAAGGAGTATTTAACGACTCAAGAGCTGGCGCAGCTTTTGAAAATCTCGGAAAGTCTTATCAGCGAATGGATTGAATTCAGTGTGATTGAGGCTGAACTTCATCACCGGACTTTCCATATTCCCGGCAGCGAGATAACCAAGGCCAGGTCGGCATTAAGGCTGGCGGCCGATCTGGGTGTAAATCCTGCCGGAATCGCTATTATTCATGAGCTTAGGGCTCGTATTAAAGCGCTGGAGGCGCTGTTTGATAAGAATCTTTAGACTGTTTAGGAATCCAATGCTGGCATTGGTGGATGCTGTGGCGGAAAATTGGCCCCTGCTGCCATGCGTCTTTTCATGTGCTCAAGCATGCCCTTAGGCAACGGATAGGGTGAAAGACGTCCATTTTGAGCATCGACAACAACAAAATTACTGGGCTTGTCATTTCCGGTCTTTTTCACATAGATCAGATAGAAGGTTTTTGAGCCGGCCAGCTCAATGGTGTCAACCTTTTCGATTTTGGCATCCAGTCCGTGTTTAATGATTTGTGCCTCTACCAGCGCCTTAGCATCATCCGCTGCGAGACATGGAGAGCGGAACGCGAGGTCGAGTAGACCCGGGTAGTCTTGCGCTGTAAACAGCAAGCGACGTGCCGTAGGCGCCAGAGCGAAGTCTGTGAAACAGCTTGTACCCAAGGCGTAGAGTAGAATCGGAGACAGTTGCCTGCTCGGAATGAACGCAGTGAATTTGTGAAGGTATGCTGGCGAGGCGGACGTCCCGGGCAAAATTTATGCCGCCGAGGATAGCCGATTCGATTTTGTATATGGATATACAAAATCTATTATGAGGCCCGAGGCACCCAGAATGCTGAGATTCAGGTTTTTAGCTTTCATGGTCATGGTTGTTGTGTAATTCGCCATGGCAGGATTGGCGATGGCCGTTGTTGATATGCCCAGGGCTGTCTTATTAAAATTCAGCGCAATAAATATACAGATTGGATGTTAAA
>JBMSHD010000016.1:0-25027 GCA_049416425.1 Francisellaceae bacterium
GCTACCCGGGTCTACTCGACCTCGCGTTCCGCTCTCCATGTCTCGCAGCGTTGGAGGTATTGTTCCAGTAATCACCAAACCCTTGTAAAAATGCAGAGGCAAACAGTGAGCCATAGCGCAGCAGATAGTGGTGATCTACATCCGAGGCCATGGCATTTTGTGCTGTCTGTGGATCAATGGCATAGGCGGTGATTGAAATGGTGTGATCGACATCTGGCAGCGACATCATGGTAAACTGAATGACCAGCTTTTCACCTTCGAGTTTAAAGCTTCCTAATAGTTTTGCATCTTTAAACTTCTTGCCGACTATGGTGGCCATCACCGGTGTGCCTGGTTGATCGCTGTTTAGTTGGGTATCAAGTACGGCAAACAGCACATCTCCTGCCTTGGCGACAACGCTGCCGCCGGAGTTTGTGTTGGAATCACGAGCATTTGCAGGGGGAGCAATGGCTGTTACGGTAACCACTGGTGAAGGAGGGGCGAGTGTCTGATCGATACTTGCAAGCTGTTGTTTCATCTGTGCCATGAGACTGCTGTTTCCATTTTGGGTATTATTGGCATCCTCTGGAATCTGCTGAGGATTACTGTTGACAGAAAAAGGGGGATGTTCACTTTCTTGATTTTGTTGAGATACCAGTTTTTGATAGAGACTAGATTGTGTTATCGTCGCGATACGTTTTTGCTGCGGCGTTAAACTCTCAGCCTCTGAGGCCTGATTTTGTGTGTTGATATTCGGGGTGTTGTTGCTGATAAGGCTTTGACCGCTGTTTAAGGCGTGCTGCAACTGAGATTGAGCCTGAGAATTGGCGAGTTTATTGTAATTTTGTGCTCTGAATTGACTGGTTTTGCCATCTTGGGATCCTGATGAGACGCTGACATAGGAGTTGCCTATTCCCGATCTGGTGTCCGGTCTGCTTAAGAAACTGACCAGCATAATGATCGCCAGCATGATGATAAAAAAGAGTAAGAAAAGTCGTAGTCTGGGATGGGCTGCCAAAAACTGGCGACACTTTTTCAGGTGTTTAGTCAGTATCATGCGCCCTCCTTTATGTTAACTTGTTGTATCACGCCATTGACGGATAATAAGAAAGATGGCGTGCTGGTAAATTCATAGGCATTGATAATAGTCGGTGCCGTGCTTGATTCCTTGGCTTGCCATTGTGGTGAGATGAGAGTAGCCGGTGTTAACAGCAGATATTTACCGGCATAGGACCAAAGCTCAGCGACATTTGAGGTCGTATTGAGGGACTGGGCTCCTTTGGGAGGAATGCCGTTTAACAGCGAGATCAAGACATCGGAGCTGGCCTTATCGACTGGATTTTGCTGCTCGTCGGCGGTCTGATAGCTGTTCACACGAATGTAATCGAGATAGTCCCATTGTTTTTGACCCAATACCAAAGACAGCATCACCGGAACATTGAGGCCTTTGAGCATGATGGCGATATTGGCCTGACCATATGGTTTAAGGCCTTGAATCATCAGTACGGCACTTTTTTGATTCCAGCTGACATCAAAGTCTTGTTTATCACCGAGGCTGTAAGAGGTGATGGGCCAGATCTTGCCGGTCTTATCGGTCATGACGATTGAGCTGATCATGCCCTCACCGATGCGAATCACAGGTTCGACCCCACCGGGTTTGAAATCAACCGGAATAATGCTCGAGCTGCTTTGGGCAGGAGCTTGCCCAGGGGGCTCGGCGATGGCTTTCTGCTGTTCATTGAGTCGCGTCTTATAGTCATGAATCTGGCTATTGCTTAAAGGGAATTTCTCGGCCATTATGCTGTTAAATGCCGCCGATTGCTGTGCTGATGTGTTTGCATATCCATTTCCGGCCAGCATCAGAACCAGGAATATAGCTAATGTTCTATGCATAATTCAATAAAATAAATATTCTGCCTGTTTTATTTCTACTGCTATGCTAGCGATAATGAGGCCGAAATGCGCTCTAAATTTTCGAGCCAAATTTTGTCATTTATTATTTGACAACTGGCGAATTCAGGATTCACTAAACCCGTTCCTAAATAATAAATTGATTCAAAATAAATCGAATTATTTGTAACTGCCTTTTCCATCCATATCTGATAAATTGCCGTTGAGATCTTGTTCTCACAATTTGATAACAAAATAACAACGGAGCCTAAAATGTTTTATATTTATCCAAAACCTGAATTTGGTCAGACTTATTTTAACAAATTGAAACCAGGTGAATATTTGCTTCGAGAGAGTAGCATCGATGGTATGATTACGGTAGATCTTAAGATGAGTAAAGGTAACTGTAGATCTTGTCGTTTTAAATATGATAGCGAGGCTATTAGATGGGATTGTCTTAGTGGAAATAGCCAGAAGGCTAATGAGAAGGTTCAAAAGGGTGAGGTAAAATATGACAAAATGGGGTCTAAGAAACTAACAGATGCTGAGTATGCAGTAGCGATTACCTCTTTGTTGCAAACGGTAGACAAAGACATCGCCAAGCCATCGAACCTGAAAATTCATAGACCCACCTCATTGGATCGCAGTATTGAATCAGGTTATGTATTCTTTAAGGAGACGTTTAGCCGTAAAATTCCATTATCGATATTTGAGCAGATGGAATGTGTAAATGCATATGAACTTCAACCTGGCAAGAAATATGTGCTAGGGACCAGTAAAAATTTGGGGGTGGATGATGAAGGGTATGATAAGGGCTTATTTTATCGTAAGGGTAAATTTTATGGTCTTGTAAGTACAGTATGGCTTAGTGACAAGACAAGTGACATCTCAACCTCAATGAATTCCAACAGTAACGATGACAAATTCCAAAAAACACGACTGCCAAGTTTGATCAATGAAATGCTAGAGCAAGAAAAGCAGCAAGAAAAGCAGCAAGCAAAGCAACTGGAGGGCTCCTCCACGGCTAGCCGCAATTAAGCATAAAGGATTTATGGCAGAGGCTTGAAATTCTATTTTTACTCGGTTACGGTAAAGAGCAAGGGTCATCGAAGGAAAATAGCTTATGGACAGACAAATACAAATTCGAAGATATTTCAACTTACACAGCTCCAGCGAAAGATTCCCGTAAATCAACGTTTTCGAATCAGATTAAGACCATGCCTTAACGGCAAGAGTACATTATCAACAGTTGGATGTTCACAGATATAACGATTAAAATCATTCAGTGCCTGAGCTCGTTTATCGACAGGATCAAGAACCTCGCCACGCCAAAGCACATCATCAACCAATAGAATTCCGCCGGCTCGCACTTTATCAATCAGACGATCAAAGTAGAGTCTCGTCTGTTTTTTATCGGCATCGATGAAGACAAAATCGATATTCTCAGGCAGCCGATCAATCATATCATTCGCATCACCAATCAGCGTTATGATCTTATCTTCAAACCCGTTCGCCTCAATAAAACGCTGAGCAAGATCGTGCCCAATCTGATGGGGTCGATCTATGGTATAAATTTTTGTCTGGCGGGAACTTGACTCGGCCATCGCCAACGCCGAAACACCGCTGAAAGTGCCGATATCAACACAGATATCAGCAGCCATGGATGAGACAAAAAACTGAATCAGCTTGATCACCATGGTTTCAGATATCATTTGACTGCCATGAAGTGAGTCATAGGTTTCATGCTTTAATTCCAAAAGCCGTTGTGACTCCGGTTTCGTATGATCAAGACAGTAACGCCATATTCTCTCATCGCAAAAATAGTTCTGATCATTTCTCATGCCCTGTTTTGCCTCTTTATTAAATGCGCCGAGTATGATTTTTTCGTCATCATCGTATTTATTGTCTTCTCGACTACCTACCTTTTGTCCTGCTATGGTATAATCATCGACAATACTTCGCAAGATACATAACTATCATCATGCTCACTTTGGAACAGATCCGCACTCTCATGCAAAGAGAGATTAATAATAATAATCAGCTGATTATCGATGAGCTTTACTCAGATGTGCTACTGATCAATCAGATCAGCCAATACATCATCCATAGTGGCGGAAAAAGACTGCGCCCCCTGCTGTTGATGCTTGCCGCCAAAGCGCTTAACTATCATGAAGAAAATCATATCAAAGCCGCCGCCATCATCGAATTTATTCATACCGCTACCTTGCTTCATGATGATGTTGTCGATGATTCCGCCTTGAGACGTGGTAAAAAAACGGCGAATAATGTCTTTGGTAATGCCGCCTCGGTGTTAACCGGTGATTTTCTCTACTCCCGTGCATTTCAACTGATGGTCGATATCGATCAAATGGCAATTATGCGCGTGCTGGCCGATGCCACCAATAAGATTGCCGAGGGTGAAGTTCTCCAACTGCTAAATTGTAATAATCCTGATATCAGCGAGGCTGACTACATGCAGGTCATCTACTGCAAAACGGCCAAGTTATTTGAAGCCGCCGTCGAAGTTGCCGCTATTTTGGCTCATGCCGATCAAAAGACCACAGAGGCCATCATCACTTATGGCAGACACCTCGGCAATGCGTTTCAAATCGCCGATGACATCCTCGATTACACATCCGATGCCAAGACTTTGGGCAAAAATATCGGTGATGATTTGGCTGAAGGCAAAACAACCCTGCCGGTTATCTATACCTTAAATCATATCGATGATGAAAACCAGGCGCTTATCCGCACGGCGATAGAGCAGGGCAAGCACCCGCAGATGGCGGAAATTGTCGCGCTTATTAAATCAAATGGTGGCGTTGAATATGCTTTGAAATGCGCCCAAAAAGAAGCACAGTCAGCCATCGATGCACTGAATTTTCTTCCGGATTCCGATTATAAAGAAGCGCTGATCTCTCTGTGCCATATCGCCACAAAACGCAATCATTAACAGAGCAGGAATATAAATGGCTGACACAGAAAAAAATCCATTCTGGCGACACACCGCCTTGAAAGACATGAATAAAGCTCAATGGGAGAGCCTGTGCGATGGCTGTGGACTTTGCTGCCTGCATAAACTTGAAGATGAGGACACCGGTGAGATTCACTATACCAAAGTTGCCTGCCGGCTGTTAGACACAAAGACCTGCCGGTGCACGAATTATACCAGACGCAAACAGTTTGTTCCCGACTGCATGAAGCTCAATATTCATCATCTTAAACACGCTCACAGCTGGTTGCCTGAAACCTGTGCTTATAGGCGCCTTTATCTGGGGCAGAACCTCCCTAAATGGCATCCTTTGATCTCTGGAGATAAAAATGCCGTGCATAAGGTCGGCATCTCGGCGAAAAGCTTTGCCATCTCAGAAACGAATATCAACGGCGATCTGGATAACTATCTGTTATGATTCAAGCTAAAAATCGATGGCTTATTATCAGCATCGTCTTTATTGAATGGGTAGAATACTCTCTCTATCTTTATTTAGGCGCTATTCTGGCGGCGGCGTTTTTTGGCAATGACAGCACGCAAAGCTTTGTCTTTATCTATCTTATCTTTGCCATCTCTTACTTGAGCCGACCATTTGGCGGATTTATCTTCGGTGCCTTTTCAGATCTCATTGGCCGCAAGAAACCACTGCTGATCAGCGGGCTTATTATGGCCTTATCAACGCTTTTAATCAGTGTTATTCCCGACTTTGATGCCATCGGTTTCGCCGCTCCACTGCTGTTATTGCTATTGCGTTTCTTACAGGGCGTCGCCGCTGCCGGTGAGTTTAATAACTCGGCGATTCTGTTGATGGAATACTCCGCCAGAAAACGGACATTAGCCGGAAGCTGGACAGGATTTGCCTCATCGGCCGGCATGTTTATCGGCTCATTGATCGCCCTTATCTGCATGCGCTATTTTTCTTCTCAAAGCTGGCGTGTCGCCTATGCTGTAGTCGGCGTTCTCTCGCTCTTTATTTTCTTTATGCGACGCCGCATTTTAGAATCCCCCAAATACCTGGCACATCAAGCCACAGAAAAATCAAGCCCAAGGCTGTCAACGCTTTTTTCAGAAATCATCAACACCGCAAAATCGGCAACGCTTATTATCATTGTGGTATCCGCCTTTATGAGCGTGTATATCTACACCTGCATGATCTATTTTATTCGGTTTTTCAGCGAATATTCGCCACTTAAAGATCTAAACCCACTGACGATTGTAAGCATAACACAAGCTCTGGTAACACTTATTATTCCAATGATGGCATCACTGGCGGAGATAACAGACTATAAGAAGTTATTTCAAGCCTGTATCCTATTGATTGCGATAATGGCACCGATGCTGTTTTTATCTTCTCAATATGGCAGCAAAGCTGGACTCATTGCCGCCATTATCCTTTACATCATCGCCAATGGTGGCATCTCTGCCATCATTTTTCGTTATATGTTTGAACTTGTTCCTACACCCATTCGCTGCCTGTCAACAAGCTTCAGTTGGAGCCTCTCAGCCGCCGTATTTGGCAGCACCGCCCCAATTCTGTCGAGCTTTTTTGTCGCCGAAGGCTTTCTTGACTTCCCCTGGCTTTATGTCACAGGATTAAGCATTTTGTGTTTTCTTGTTGTTACTTTCTCAACCCTTACAAACAAAATTGTCGATTCTTAAACAAGGCCACCCCATCGCATTCAATCTCAGCCTGTGCAAAAATAAAATCCAGATGCATGCTTTGATTTGACCTGCCACCAAACCCCAAATGAAATCCGGCGTAACGTTCCTGAGCAAAGGCATTGATCGGGCGCAGCTTTGATAACCCGATATTGGTGCCGATGCCAAGCTCACAAATCGTTTTATTATCCTCACAGCGCGAAAAATAATAATCCAGATCTTCTTGCAGCGCTCTATTCTCGGTGTGATAGTCTATCACTCGGGCATTTTCCAGAGTCAGGATAACATCGTCTTCTATCAGCCCATGCTTCTGCATAAAGGGTAGCTTTCCTAAAATGGCGCCCTGAAAGGCAATCTCTCCGGATAAATCAGCGGCAAACCCCGCAATCTCAGCCGGCAGAATGGATCCCTCCAGAGCTTCGGTATGCGCCCATGGCGATGCCTGATCACAACTGGCACTCACACAACCATGATGAGAGATAAACGTCATTTTTTTTGCCTTAGTAAGCCGGGCAATGATAGCCTTGTGCAGATTCTCATAAAACCCGAGGGAATGACTATAGATCTCATCGAAATAATCGGCGATATCAAAAGCGGCAAATATTCGGCGTTTAGTCGTTTGTTTCATATCGGCTTCCATTAAAGCAACCAATGGCTGAAAAATAAGATTACCATAAGGTGTTGAGACTTCAGCGGCGGCATTATCATACAACAGGATGATGGCATCAAATTGCGAAAGCTGCTCCAATTGCTCCACGAGTTGCTGCTGCTTTTCAATAAGCCAGGCTTCAACGCTGAAGTAGTGTGGCCTCATAAATTCAACCGTATCCTTGACGATAGCGAAATGATTAAGATCGCAGATAAAAAGGATCGAGCTGGTTTTTTCCAATTTTAATTGCCGATGCCGACTCAAGTAATGAACAAAATTTTCCACGGCCAGTGAAGTTACAAGCATTATCGTCGCTCCTAAAATAGATTCCATTTGTTTTGACTCTTTACGCATTAGTCGTTGAAAACGATAATTCATCTAATCCCACCTGACCTCACCTAACCTCCTCTTGATCCCAAGGGGAGAAAATGTCTTCCCCTCCCCCTTCTGTTATGGGGGAGGCAGGGAGGCGGTTCTACCAATAACGTAAAAGCGTTTTTGTTTCTGACCTGCCCTTTTTTAGGCAACTCAGTCTGTCAAACTTCATAGTAGCGTTAAAGCAAGCCGGTGTCATGCCATTTATATCAGGCGCATAACCTTATGTTGTTAAATCAGAACCAAATTCACTGTTTTTTAATAAAACAATGCTGGATTACCATATTTGACAATAAAAAATCACTGGTGTAGCATACAAAATTAAGCAGCATGCAGAATCATAAGGAAAATCCATGTCATATAAAAGATTAACCCCAAGAGAATGTGCGATTTTACTCATAGATCATCAAATAGGGACAATGGGGTGGGTTAACTCTATCTCTATAGAAGATTTGAAACGTAATGCGCTAATGTTAGCCAAAACAGCAGCCATTTTTAATATTCCTGTTGTGTTAACTTCCAGCATGGAAGAAATGGCTCAAGGACCACTTCTAAATGAGCTAGAAACAATCATACCCAACGCATTTGCAGCACGTATTAGGCGAGATGGCATTGTCAATGCAATGGACGATCAAAATTTTGCAACTGCCGTCAAAGCAACTGGTCGCAACAAATTTATTGTAGCAGGTGTGACCAATGATGTGTGTACCGTCTATCCCGCCTTAAGTCTTATCTCCCTGGGTTATGACGTTCAAGTTGTCGCCGACGCTGGAGGCTCACCAAGTAAAATAGCTGATGATATTGCCATACAACGTATGACCGTTGCCGGCGTAACTATTACCTCGACCAACTCCCTCATTGCAGAATTAACGGGGAATTGGAACACTCCAGAAGGTCTTCGCATCATAACAGAAGTTATTATGCCTGCTCTATAAAAAACGTTTTATTAATTGGTATTTCCACTCCGTGTGGCTGGCAAATAAGTATTGATTAAGGTATAAACTCTAAACTGAAATATGGAGATTTTCAAAACATGCCAGTACTGTCACAAATATTATTATATTTATTATTCGCACTTATTACTGTTCCAATTGCTAAAAAATGTAAGTTAGGCTCTGTTTTGGGCTATTTAATTGCTGGAATATTAATTGGTCCTATCTTTGGTCTTATTGGGTCAGAAGTGTCAACAGTACAGCATTTTGCTGAATTTGGTGTTGTCATGATGATGTTTTTAATTGGCCTTGAATTAAAACCAAAAGAAATTTGGCATATGAAGTACCAGCTTATTGGCCTAGGCGGATGTCAAATTCTATTAAGTACATTTTTACTTTCTGTAGTTTTGTTATTTTTATTTAGCTTCCCTTGGAATCAAGCACTTACCTTGGCTTTAATATTTGCCTTATCTTCAACAGCTATTGTTCTACAAAGCACACGCGAAATTAATCAAATGAATACTAAAGCGGGGCAATCGATTTTGTCTGTTCTTATTGCGCAAGATATCGCTGTTATTCCAATCTATGCTATCCTGCCACTATTGATTTATTCTTCTGGCAGCATAAATAGTGAATCAGAGCGCAGTTTTATTGGCTCACTTCCAGGATATATACAAGCAATTATCATCCTCTTGAGTATTATGACTATGATATTAATCGGAAGATTTGTGTTACAACATGTATTTCGATATATAGCTAAAACCAAGCTTGTTGAACTATTTACTGCTTTAGTATTAGTCTTAGTAATTTCTGTTGCTATCATTATGCAAAGTTTAGGACTATCAGAAGCACTTGGTGCTTTCATTGCCGGTGTCATTTTGTCTGACAGTGCATATCGACATGAAATAGAAAGCCAGATATCTCCATTTAAAGGTTTATTGATGGGAATTTTTTTCATCTCTATTGGTGCGAGTATTAATTTCTCCATCTTTATACAAGATTGGCTATTTATAGTTACCCTCACATTTTTTTTAATTTTAGGGAAAGTTTTTGTATTAATGCTTCTTGCCAAACTTTATAGACTTAAAAAAAGCGATTTTTGGCAATTTAGCCTTTCTTTGGCTCAAGGTGGTGAATTTGCATTTGTGCTAATCGGTTTTTCTGTCACACTATCTTTAATATCGTTATCTATAGCAGAGATAAGCACCCTTGCCGTTATACTTTCTATGCTCATTACCCCTATATTTTTTCTTGTTTATGAGAAATTTATTTTGCCGCACTATCAGTCAGTAAAAAATAAAGATTCTGATAAAATTAATCACGATAGCTCTGTGATCATTGCAGGGGCAGGCAGATTTGGACAGGTAATTGCGAGAGTCTTACATGCAAACGACTACAATCCAGTCATACTTGATTCCGACATCAATACTGTTGATACATTCCTAAAATATGGCGGTGTTGCCTATTATGGAGATGCATTAAATCCCGAGCTTCTGATTTCTGCAGGTATTACAGATACTAGACTTTTTATCGCTGCACTGGATGATAGGGAAAGTCAGACTAAACTTATTCATTTATTACGACGACATCAAAAAGATTTATTAATCATTGCTAGAGCGGTTGATCGACATCATGTTTATGAACTCGAAGAAGCTGGTGCTAATTATATTATTCGAGAAACGTTTGAATCAGCATCACTTGCGGCTATAGAAGCACTTGTTATGCTTGGCTGGACTAAAGAGTCTGCAAAAAATAAAGTCGATATATTTAAAATACATGATCAGCAGTCGCTATATGAACTGAAGGAAATGTGGCTAAATAACGGCGAGGATAAAAATTATATTTCTCAAGCCGAAAAAAATAGAAAGATATTAAATGAACTCATGAAAAAAGATCTATAAAGTCTAAGACATATGTGCAAAATAACATAACCACTGTGAAATCTTGTCTCTCGTCATTGCCGAGACGGAGTGAAATGGAGCAATTACTTTATCCATTGAACGCCCGCAATACGGATTGCGCAGGGCTATTTGTAAGACGATATGGGGCAGATCAAGAGCCACATGGTTAATGTAATTGGCAATGGTACTGAAGGCTTTTGCCTAAGCGCAATATGATTTTTGTCGCGCTCACAATAGTCACCTATTTTTTATCAATCTTCTTCAATTGAATTGCTGGCAATGTGATCTTGACCTTGAGATTTCAATTTACGAATCTCAAAACGATAGACACTCTCATCATTGCTGGTAAAACGCCGGCGAGTCTCGCTTAGAATCATGCCACCAAGTTTTTCATTTAATTCATGGACGGTGTTGATAAAATGGTCAAAACAGCTCAGGGCATCATAATGATGCTTAAGCTTATTGATATTCATCACCGCCACCAGTGTTGAGAGCTCTATTTCATCCACTGATTCAATGTCGAAGCGACCAGCCTCATTATCCGGCACGATGCTAAACAAAACATCGCCATCATCGGTGAAAGACTGATAGGCACCTTCCTTATTCAATTCCAGCGAAAATGATCCAAATAAAGCGCTGAGATCGCCACCGTTGAACACATAGCCTCTGGGCGCCGAAATATAGAGAAGCGCATATCCTTGTTTTAAGACAGGATAGCTGATCTGTGATTGCTGTTCATCGGTCGCTGAGTCAACTCCAACCGCACCTTCTGTCACTTTCGCTTCTTGAAACTGCTGTTGTGCTTTTTTTTCATTTGCCTTGATTTCACTCAGTTGTCGCTTAAACTTCTTACGCCGAGATCGTCTGATGGCATCGATAAGCAGCAAAATCACAATGATAATGCTAAGCAGTAAGATAATCTGTACCTGGTTCATCTTCTATTTATTCACCTTTTTTTTCACTACCCTCTATTGTAATCAAAGCATGCCCGATTAAAAAGAAAAGTTGTGATAATTTCACCTGTCATGTGGCTGTATCGTCTTATTCTGACGTAGTTCCAAGCATCTGAGCCATGACTGCCACCACATGTTCATCGGCATTTTGGGTCAACTGTTGATGCAGTCGCTTAAAATGGCTAATCATCTTATCCGCACGCTTTTGATCCTCGATTAAGGTCAACATAGCTCGATAGCAGCTCTCAACCGTAAAATTAGCCTGAATTAATTCCGTGACGATCTCCTCACCGGCTAAAATATTCGGCAGCGAAAAATAAGGCGTCTTGATCATGCGTTTGACAAAAAAAGCCGTTAACGCCGAGACCTTATAACAGACCACCATTGGTTTTTTATACAACATGGTCTCAAGCGTCGCCGTGCCAGAGGCAACAAGCACAAAATCAGACGCCTCAATCACTTTATGCGCCTGTCCATGTTTAATGATGACACCCAAGGCATCAAGTCGATTCTGATACTTTTCAACGATCGGCATCAAAGAAGGCTTGGCCAATGGCAAGACAGCAAAAACCTGAGGATGATGCTGCCTGATTTTCTCTAGTGCCTCAAGAAAAATCGGCAAAAGCCTTGATACTTCCTGAGCTCTTGAGCCTGGTAACAGCGCAATCAGGCAACCATTGGTATCTAGAGACAAGGCGGATCTGGCGGCTTTAGTATCCGGCTCCATGGCGATGCTGTTGGCCAAAGGATGACCGACGAACACCGCCTTATGATTGTGTTTTTGATAAAAACGCGCTTCAAAAGGCAATAAGGCAAAGACCACATCGGTGGCGGCCTTGATTTTAACCATGCGATTCTCACGCCATGCCCATACCGAAGGACTGACATAATGCGCCGTTTTAACACCCTGCTTCTTCAATATTTTTTCAACGGGAAGATTAAAATCCGGTGCATCGATACCCAGATAGATATCGGGTTTATGTTGACGAAAATGGCGAATAAGTCCACGCCTGATACGCAAAATTTCAGGCAGATGTTTTAACACCTCAAACACCCCCATCACCGAAAGCGCCTCTAAAGGATAAAGACTACGACAACCTGCCGCCTGCATCTTGGAACCGGCAATTCCTTCAATCACGGCATGAGGATAACGCCGCTTTAACAAGCGAACAACACCTTCTCCCAACTGATCTCCAGAGAGCTCTCCGGCAACGATGGCGATTCGCATCAACGAATTATTCCGCGCTTTGAACTCTCAAGGGCGATAACGAATCGCTCAACTTCTGGCACGTTCTTCTGCAGTTGTTTTAGCTTCTCAATCGCCTCGACCATACGAAGCCCCTGACGATAGATAATCTTATAGGCATCTTTTATCCCTTTTATCGCCTCCGGGCTAAAACCTGCCCGTTTAAGTCCCTCGGCATTGACGCCTTTTGGCGTCGTTGGTTGCGCAGCCACCATAAGATAAGGCGGCACATCCTGGGTAACCAAAGCGGCATGACTGATAAAGGCATAACTGCCGATATGGCAGAATTGATGAACGCCGCAGCCGACGCCAATGGTGGCAAAATCATCCACTCTGACGTGCCCGGCAAGAGCGGCATTGTTGACCAGCGTCACATTATTACCGATCTGGCAATCATGACCGATATGGACATAATTCATAATCAGATTTCTGCTGCCAACGCGAGTGATACCCTCTTCCTTTGCCGTTCCGGCATGAATCGTCGCTCCCTCTCGGATAATATTGTTATCGCCCAATATCAGTTGGGAAAACTCACCATGAAAGGTTCGATCAATCGGTTCTTCTCCAACCGAGGCAAACTGGAAGATACGATTGTTTCTGCCGATTTGCGCGCCTTTGCCTATGACCACATGAGGTAAAAGCACGCTACCCTCACCGATTGAAACACCCTCGCCAACAATGCTGTAAGGTCCAATACTGACCCCCTCGGCTATTTCAGCCGTCGGATGAATGATTGCCGTTTTATGTATCACATTAGACATCCCTGTAAGCGGCGATCAAATCGGCAGAGCAGACCTGTTCGCCATCGACATAAGCAAAAACCCTACTCTTGCAGATGCCACGTTTATTTTTTCCCATCTGAGCCTCAAATATCAACACATCACCAGGCACCACAGGCTTTTTAATACGCACATTGTCGATACCGGCCAAGACAAATATCTTATCATGCCTCAGACTCTGATTCTCATGCTCCATCATCTTAAGCCCTAGAATGCCGACGGACTGTGCCATCGCCTCAACGATAAGCACACCAGGCATAATCGGCTGACCTGGAAAGTGACCGTTGAAGAATTCTTCATTGATGCTGACGTTCTTTTGTGCCTTGATCGTGCCATTGGCAATATCGATATCAAGCACGCGATCGACCAATAAAAAGGGATAGCGATGGGGAAGAATTTCTGAAATTTGTTGACTGTCTAATTGCATTATAAAACCTTAAAATCATGAAGACATTACCTCGTTTGAGCCAAAATCAGTGGAATACAAACCGCTGGCTTGATGTCTTATTTATCCGTATTTATTTTTTCCAGTAGTTTAACACGATTCTCTAATTTATCCAGTTTAAATAGTCGTGCATTCATACGTTTCCACTCCATGTGCGGTTTGGCATTAAAACCACCCGAATACATACCCGGTTCGGTGATATTCTTGCTGACGTTACTGGCTGCGGTTAAAATCACATTATCACAGATCTCCAGATGTCCACTGATCCCGACTTGGCCGCCAAGCAAACAGTTTTTGCCAATCTTGACACTGCCGGCAATACCAACGGAACCGGCCACCGCCGTATTTTCACCGATAATGACATTGTGTGCAATCTGAATCTGATTATCGATCTTGACCCCATCGGCAATAACCGTATCATCGATAGCACCCCGGTCTATGGTTGTACTGGCGCCAATTTCAACGTTTTGACCTATGCGCACGCCTCCGATTTGTGGAATTTTAACCCAGTTTCCTTTTTCATCTTTGGCATTGCCGAATCCATCCGAGCCAATCACCGTATTGGCATGAATAATCGTATTATCGCCGATGGTCACATCGTGATAGATCGTGACGTTTGGCTTTATCTCACAATGATCACCAATGCTGACATTATCTGAAATCACCGTGTTCGCACCAATGACCGTATGATCACCAAGACGACTGCCGGCGCCAATGACCACATGCGCGCCGATGGTGACCACATTGCCTGTTTTTACATCCTCAGCGATAACAGCCGTCGGATGAATAAGACCATTGGGCTTTGGTGATCGATCAAAGATAGCTGCCACCTTAGCAAAAGCCAGATAAGGATTATCTAAAACAATCGCCGCCACCGAAGACAAGGGCAAGGCTTCTTTCGTCAGCAATACGGCCGAGGCCTTCGTCGTTTTTAACTCATCGATATACTTGGGATTGGCAAGAAAAGAGATTGCCCCAGGCATTGCCGCCGAGAGGGTGGCCAGACGCTCGACCATGATCGAGTCATCGCCGTGAACTCTGCCACCGAGCATATCTGCCAATTGCTTTAAGCTATACATAAACCTGCTCGCTATTATGACTTAGAACTATCGACTTTTTTACTATTGTCGGCTTTAGCATCCCCACTTTGACTGTTATCTTTTTTCATCTCGGCGATAATCTTGTCGGTCACATCGGCATTGAGATCAGGCGATATGTAAGCCACCGCCTGAGAGCTTAAAATCAGATTGTAGTTTCCGGTCTTGGCAACCGCTGCAGCCGCGGCATTGAAATTCATTTGGAATACTTGAGCAATAGCCTGTTCTTTGGACGTCTCTTGTTGACGCAGTTCATTGTATTTTTGCTGAAATTGCTGCTGCTGTTGCTGCAAAGCAGTCTGTTTGGATTCTAGATCACTCTTGGTCATGGTTGGTGCATCTTTCTGTAGCTGTTGCGCCTCGCTCATCAAGACCTGCTGCTGTTTCTGCAAGCTATCCATCTCTGGTTTCAATTCAGCCTGTAGCTTCTGAATCGTCGCCTCACCCTGTGGCGCCCCTTGATAGACGGCAACCGGATTAACAATGGCGACATTAAGCGCTTGTCCATTATGGTCGGCGGCAATAGCAACACCGGTCAAACTTGAGGACAACGCCACAACGGTCAGTAATTTCTTCATTTTCTTATCTCCATGTTTAGTCGTTTTATTTGCTCAAAATATTAGTGATCTTCACCGACCTTATTGCCTTATTTCATAGACATCAATGCTGTCATTAAAAATTCTGCCCCAGCGTGAACTGGAAGATATTAGTCGACTGACCGGTTTTGACATTCAACGGTTTAGCCAGTGAGAATGCCAGAGGACCCAACGGTGATATCCATCTGAATTCAACCCCAACTGAATAACCTAGATTCGAAAATGTCGGTGATGTCGGCGAAGCCGGTGTCGGATAGAGTACGCTACCATTGCTGTTTTTCGGATCATAAGTCAAATAGACATTACCGACATCAAAAAACACGCCTAGACGCATGCTGGAGCTATCCTTAACGCCAGGCACCGGAAACAGCACATCAACATTGCCGTAGATATTCATATTACCGCCGACGGAATTTCCCTGGCTTGTGACCTTATTGGAATCCGTATAGGTATCGGCCGGTCCCATTGAGCCTTCGGTGAAACCTCGAACTGATCCCCAGCCACCACCATAGAAGTTCTGGAAAAACGGCAACTCTTCGGTCTTGCCATAACCATCCCCATAACCAAACCCGGCTTTGACCGCTAACACGGCACTGCCGATAAGTGGATGATAATAACTGGCCGAAGTTGTGGCCTTATACCATTGCAGATCACTGCCAGGAACTGCCGCCGTACCATTGAGACCAAATGTCACACCTTCCGTCGGAAAATAGGCGCGATTGGTGGAATTGTAATTCCAGCCCATATTAATCGTGCCGGTGATATAGGTATTTTTATTATTATTTTGCGCCAAAAACCAATCGACAATACTCGAGTCTCCATCGGTTGGCTCCAAAAGCTGAGTGTTGTCAAGCCCGAAACCGACGCTGAAGGAATCAAAGGCGCCGGTGGGAATGCTATACCCCAGATTGGCACCAAACTGATTTAAGCGGTAATTGGCAATATCAGTGGAATCGTAATCGGTTCTCGACACATAAGCGCTGACGGTCTGAGATATTCCGCTTTGCGTGAAAAACGGATCGGTGTAAGAGGCGTTGATGCTCTGATACGGTTGTGAAACCTGCGCACCGATCGAGAAAATATTACCGGTTCCTAAAAGGTTCGGCATGTTAAAATTACCGCCGACCATGAATTTATACAACTGGGAATAGCCGATACTGCCACTGACCGAGTTGGCGCTTCGCTCTTTGATATGATAATCCATATCGATCATATCATCGGTTCCTGGAACCGGCACTTTCTTGACATCGACATCCTGCACATAAGGAAGACGCTGCAACTTAATCTTAGACTGATCGATCATCGCCTGATTATAGACTCCGGTCTCGTAATACTGCATCTGACGGCGGTAGACATAATCGTTGGTGACATTATTGCCAAGAAAATTAATCTGGTTGATATAGACCTTCTTGCCCGGGTCGACATAAAACGTGATCGACACGGTGTGATTATTTTTATCAATACTCGGCACGGGATTGACCATAGCAAAAGCGTAACCGTTGTCACCTAGCTTTTCCGTCATTGCACGTGCCGTATCCATGACGCTTTGACGCGAAAATAAATCGCCTTTTTGAAAATGAATCAGCGCTTGCAACTGACTCTTAGGTACCACAAATTGACCCTCGAGTTTAACATCGGAGATGCGATAACGCTGCCCTTCACTGATATCAAAGGCAACATAGGCATTTTCCTTATCCGGTGTCATCGAAGCCTGTTTTGAAGTCAGACGAAAATCCAGAAAGCCACGATTGAGATAATAATCATCAAGATCTTTGACCGAATCCGACATATTGGTCGGTGAATACTCATCTTTAGAGCTGAAAAGCCCCCATAAATTCCAGATCGATGGCGTGGTGAAGGTGATCTCATCAATCAGATCCGATTCGCTGAAGGTCCGGTTACCAAGGATATTGATACCACGAATCACCGCGGTTTTTCCTTCGGCAATCTTGATCTTAAGCGCCACTCGATTTCTTGGTTGAGGCGTCTCTATAATATCGACCGTCGTTGAGTAATAGCCCATTAGCGCATACTGATACAGCAGTGATTGTTTGAGCTGATGAAGGATCTCAGGGTTTAAGATATTTCCAACATCAACACCGATTTGATTCAATACCTTCATCAGATCTTCATTTTTGATCTTGGTATTGCCATCGAAGGTCACATCAGAAATCGCCGGGCGTTCCTTGAATTTTACGATCAGATCATCTCCATCTCGGTAGAGTTTGACATCGCTGAAATAGCCGGATTGATAGAGTGCGGAAATAGCAGCATTGGTATCGGCGGCATCGATACTCTGCCCCTCATGAATGCTCATATCCTGGTAAATCGTTGACTGATCAACTCGAGACAAGCCTTCCAACTTGATATGCGATACGGTAAAGCTCTGATCATCCGTTGCCGCTAGAGACAGACCCGGAGAGAGTGCCAAAAGCATCAAATAACCTATTTTTTTCAATTTGCGTTTTCTCACGCATTTATCCTTAAATTACTGTTAAATTCAATCTCAATAGTGGTATCTGGAATATTTAATCATCGACCATGCCATCAATCAAGTAAAATACGCTCTCGCCATCCGATCAATGGCCATAACATCATCAATGGTTTCGGGGTTTTCACACCTGATGGCATCAAGCCCTTGTTCAATACCTGCAATAATATCAAGATAAGCGATCCTACCCTGCAAAAAGCGCTCAACCAGCACCTCATTGATGGCATTAAAGATAATGGTGCCGCCATAATCTTTACGCCTTAAAAGCTCAAAGACGATGGCAACGGCTTTGAAACGCTCCATATCAAGCGCTTCGAAACTCAAATTCTGCGCGGTTAAATCAAGTGACGGCACATCAATACCATGGCGATGTGGATAATAAAGAGCAAAGCCGATCGGTGTTTTCATATCCGGTGAGCCCATCTGCGCCAGATAGCTGCCATCGTGATATTTCACCATGGAGTGAACAATGCTCTGCCTATGTATCAACACCTTGATTTTATCAGCCGGCACGGTGAATAGCCAATAAGCCTCGATAATCTCCAGGGCTTTATTAACCATGGTTGAAGAGTCAATCGATATCTTTCTGCCCATCTGCCAGTTTGGATGATCACAGGCCTCAGCCGGGGTGATGGCGTGAAGCTCATTCAAAGTCTTGTCACGAAAAGGCCCGCCAGAGGCCGTCAGAATAATCTCACTGACGGCTTTATCATCATATTTTTTGTTGTTTGCCTCCAGACATTGAAAAATAGCATTATGCTCACTGTCAACCGGAATCAACGTCGCCCGATATTTGGCGACGGCATTCATGAAGATCTCACCAGCGGTGACTAAGACCTCTTTATTAGCTAAAAGCACCGTTTTACCGGCTGTAACGGCGGCATAGGTCGGTTTGAGTCCTGCAATGCCGACAATCGCCGCCATCACCAGATCAACCTGAAACTCGGCAGCGACTTCAATTAAACCGGCCTCTCCACTCAAAACCTCGGTCTTACAGGCGGTGGCTTTTAGTTTATGAGAAAGCACATCCGCCAATTGATCGGTTGCCACTACGGCAAATCTGGGTTGAAATTCGAGACACTGTTTAAACAAAAGCTCAATCTGAGTGTGTGCCGTCAGGGCAAAAACAGAAAAGTCATCACGATTTTGAGCGATGACTTCAAGCGTGCTTCTGCCGATCGAACCCGTTGAGCCTAGAATAGTGATGTTCTTCATCTCTACTCTCCTTCAGATGGCATATCATCCTCATGAGATACAACCTGAAGCGAAACCAGCTTTTCTTCATTTCTGAGATTAATAAGCTTCACGCCTTGCGCCGAGCGGCCGGTGACGCTGATCTGATCCACATGTGTGCGAATCATCGTCCCCTGGTCACTCACCAGCATCACATCATCTTTATCGTCGACCAGGCTGGCTGAGACAACCGCGCCATTACGTGCAGAGGTTGAGATGGAAATGACACCGGCAGAACCTCGCGCTGTTTTTCGGTATTCCGCCACCGCCGTGCGCTTGCCATAGCCGTTTTCCGTCGCCGTTAACACCATACCAAAATCAGGCTCGGTGGCGATAATGGCAACGACTTTGCTGTTTTCACCGATGCGCATGCCTCTGACGCCTCTGGCCGTTCTGCCCATGGCTCGGACATCCTCTTCATTAAACCGTATTGCCTTACCGGCATCGGAAAAGAGCATGATTTCCTTATTGCCATCGGTCAGCACCACATGCCATAAGGCATCGCCATCATCCAGTGCCAAGGCGTAAATACCATCACGACGGATACGGGAGAACGCGCTTAGATCTACTTTTTTGACCACTCCCTTCTCTGTGGCCATAAACACGTGATCACCTTCACTAAATTCACTGATCGGCAACATGGCCGTTATTTTCTCACCCTGCTCAAGCGGCAACAGATTATTGATCGGTCGCCCTTTTGCAGCTCTTGTTGCCTGTGGAAAATCATAGACTTTCGAACCATAGACTTTCCCTCTGGTTGAGAAACACAGCATGGTATCATGCGTTGAGGCAATCGCCATCATGTTGACGGAATCCTCTTCCTTCATCTGCGTCGAAGATTTGCCACGTCCGCCACGCCGTTGCGCATTATATTCACTCAAGGGCTGCGACTTGGCATAGCCGTCATAAGACAAGGTAACCACCATGTCTTCCTCGGCAATCAGATCCTCATAACTGAAATCAAGCTGAGAGGCGATGATTTCGGAACGACGCACATCACCAAACTCGGCTTTAACCTGCTCCAGCTCCTCACAAATGACTTGAAGCAATCGGGTTTTGTCTTTCAAGATCAGAATCAAACCATCGATTTTAACGATCAATTCTTTAAATTCATTAAATATCTTGTCCTGCTCAAGGCCTGTTAAACGGTGCAGACGCAATTCTAAAATAGCGGCCACCTGAGCTTCCGACAAATAATACTGTTTATCGGCATGCAGACCATAATGTGAGGCCAGATCATCGACACGATACAGCGTTTTATCGACATGCTCCAAAAGACTTGAAACCAGAACACCATCCCAACTGCGACTCGATAAAGCATCACGGGCTTCCTGCGGCGTTTTTGACGCCTTGATCAGTGCGATCATCTCGTCGATATTTGACAGTGCGATCGTAAGCCCTTCCAGTAGATGAGCACGCTCTCTGGCCTTTCTTAGCTCATAGATGGTTCTGCGCGTTACCACCTCTTTTCGATGACGGATAAAAGCTTCCAACACCTGTTTTAAATTTAAAAGTTTCGGCTGACCATCGACCAGCGCCACCATGTTAACACCGAAGCTCATCTGCAATTGAGTCTGCGCATAGAGATTGTTCAAAAGCACCTCTGCCACGGCGTCGCGTTTGACATCGATGACGATACGCATACCT
Organism: Francisellaceae bacterium; assembly: GCA_049416425.1. Taxonomy (GTDB): domain Bacteria; phylum Pseudomonadota; class Gammaproteobacteria; order Francisellales; family Francisellaceae; genus JBMSHD01. The sequence continues at coordinate 20,865 of JBMSHD010000016.1, forward strand.
TCCTTGTCGGATTCATCGCGAAGCTCGGAAATACCTTCTATTTTTTTATCTTTAACCAGCTCGGCGATTTTTTCGATCAGACGTGCCTTGTTGACCTGATAGGGAATTTCATTGATGATGATGCAATCACGCGAGGATTTTTTATCGGTTTCAATTTCGGCTTTTGCCCGCATCACCACACGACCACGTCCGGTGTGATAAGCATCGACGATGCCGGCTCGCCCGTTTATAAAGGCCGCCGTTGGAAAGTCAGGACCGGGAATATAGTTCATCAGCTCTTTGATCGACAGCTCCGGATTCCCAATCAAGGCAATGGTGCCATCGATGACTTCCGCGAGGTTATGCGGTGGAATATTGGTGGCCATCCCCACGGCAATGCCTGAGGAACCATTGACCAAAAGATTGGGCACTCGAGTCGGTAACACATCGGGGATCACTTCGGTTTCATCATAGTTAGGCGAGAAATCGACGGTTTCCTTATCGATATCGATAAGCAGAGAATGGGCGATTTTTGCCATTCTGACCTCGGTATAACGCATGGCCGCCGGTGAATCACCATCGACGGAACCAAAGTTGCCCTGGCCATCGACCAGCATGTAACGCAAGGAAAAAGGCTGCGCCATCCGCACGATCGTATCATAGACCGCCGTATCACCATGAGGATGATATTTACCGATTACATCACCGACGACGCGCGCCGATTTTTTATAGGGTTTATTGTAGTCATTACCCAGCTCTTTCATCGCATACAGCACACGCCGGTGAACCGGCTTCAACCCATCTCTGACGTCAGGCAAAGCACGTCCTACGATCACACTCATGGCATAATCAAGATAGGATTGTTTTAATTCCTGTTCGATATTAACCGGCAAAACCTCATTGGCAAACTGTGTACTCATCAATGGCTCTTTAAGAAATCGTTACTAAATACAAATTGTGCACGATTATATCATGTTTATGCTTTTGCGACTACTGACGAATCATCATGAAAGGCATTTTGATCTCATGATGAATTTTATGATATGCCTATATTTCTACCGTAAAAATCGGCTATAATCTTCGTGGTATTTTTCTCAAAGTGATAACATGGACAACCATCATCTCGAATCAAAAACCTTAACCATCAACCTGTGTGTGGCACTGGCCTTCTCCCTGTTTAGCCTGGTCATCGTCTATTTTGTTCAATCCCTTACCGTGCTCTTAGACACCGGCTACTCCGTGGTCTCGGTATTGATCTATGCCGTTTCACTCTACGTCGTCAAAAAAATGAACCAGCCGGCCAACAAACGTTACCCTTACGGCTATCATCGTCTTGAGCCGATGTTTGTCATCCTCGAATCCGGTTTTGTCCTGTTTATCGCCGCCGGCGTCATCGTGATGTCTCTGATTAATCTGATTTCAAAAGCCATCACACCACACTACGGTTTCGCGCTTCTCTCGGAGCTCACCGGAACTTTTATCTGTTTTATCATGTTTTTCTATATTCGCGCCATGGCGAGCAAAACGGGATCCAAGATTCTGGCCGCAGATGCGGAGCTGTGGAAGGCGGATACCATACTAGGCGGAGGCGTCAGCGCCGGCATTTTAATCGGCTATATTCTCGATGAGTCCAATTTTCATCATCTGGCCATCTATGTCGATCCATCCATTGCCATTATCCTCGGTGTCTTTATCACCATCAAACCGCTGAAGCTACTCAAAGAAGCTTATCGCCATATTCTCGACTCGGCTCCAACCAGTGAACTCAATAAATCGATACTGGATATCACCAAAACCGCCGCCGACCATCATCGACTCAAAATAAGCGATGTCAAATCAACGCAATCGGGGCGCCACATCTTTGTTGACATCCGCCTGAGTCTGCCTGAAATTATGTATCTTAAAGTCTTGCAGCGCTTTAAAATTTCACTGAAAAAACAGTATAAAGAGAAAATGCCCGATTATATTATCAAGGTCTATATCGTTATCTGAGAAATTAAACCGGCATTCCGCACCACAGTATTTTTTATGTTCAATTGCGAAAAAAATGATTCGAAAAGCGGAGTTTATTGAGCAATAAATGAGCATTTGAGAATTATTTTTGACAAAAAGTGAACAAAAAAGGCAAAGGTGCGGAATGTCGGATTCAAAATGCTGATTTTACGATGGTAGTCTCATCTTGCTCACTCCACCGATACTATAGACGTAAAGCGTATTGGTGTCCTCATCGATTCTGACATCACTGACATAATCGCTGCTAAGACCGTCTTCGGTGGTATAGGTTTTTTCAAAGACTCTCAAGTCGGGATTAAACACAGCAACCCCACCGCCATAGGTAGCGACGTAGACCTTGCCATCGGAGTGAATATAGGTGGCTCTGACCTGGTCATTGCCAAGACCATTGTCTATTTGGTAAGGAGTGCTCTCTCCTTCATTTCTTACGGCATTGTCGGTAATATAGGTAATACAGCTATCCGTCTCAGGATCAGGATAATTAAAGCCGCCTTTAGGATTATTGAGAACAGTAAAACCATAAGAGTTATATTTATCATATCTGGCATAACCTATGTAGACATTGTCTCGAGTCGCATCGTAAGACAGATTATAGATGGATTCACTCGGCAGCGTACAATTAGGGCCCGTTCCATCGACATCATGAAAGTCAGTCCATGCATCGTCATCCACTGTCTTATCCTCATTGACATACAGACCATAACCGGCAATACCCGCAAAAACCATATTTCCTGAAGCAGTGACGGCAGTAACATAAGGAAATGATACCAGATCAGCTACATTAATGACTTCTTCAACGGTATTGGTAGCCATGTTAAACACACCCACAGCATCGTAGGCACCGGCATATAATAAATCTCCTTCAGCATAAAAGCCCCAGACTGCCGGATGATCATCATCATAGCTGTATTCGGCAATATCGAAGCGCACCGATTCCCAACTTGCTCCATTATCTGAGGAATAATACATTTCATTATCCGTTGCCGCATAGAGCTTATTATCGCCATAGGCATAGACGGCATTGATTGCACCACTTAGATATTTCGCCCAGTTGAGTCCATCATCCAAAGACCGTGACATCCCTCCGGTTACCGAACCCAAATAAATTTCGCCGCCATCTTTGACCGAAAGATCCAGCGCCACAATACCGGCTGGTGTATTGCTGTTGTTATATCTGGTCGGCCAACTCGCCCCCCCATCGGTGGAAACTGCCGCTCCGGCTCGTTTCATCATCGCCACGATCTTATCCCCATCGATATAAAGCTCATAAACATCATTGGAAGGCAAACCATTTGCCGTGGTTATAGAACTCCAAGTGCCGGCACTGTCTCTTATCGAGATGCCTTTATCGGTGGCCACATACAGCTTGCTGTCTTTATAGTCAAGCTCCTGGACTTTATTGCTGACAAGCGTCGGAGTCGTATAGACCGTAAAAGCTCCGGTATCTAAGTTATAACTATGAACGCCATCATTCATAAATCGACTGGCAAAATAAAGCATATTACTGCCGAAGACCACTTCATAGCTATTCTCGGTGGAGCCCCATGGACTACCAGAGAATGACAGCACATTGTCAAAGCTTGAACCACTATCTTTTGACAGAAACAGACCATTTTGTGTTGCCACGGCGATATTGCTGCCACTGACGGCAATATTATAGGCGGAGTTGCCATTCAGATACTCTTTTACACTGGCATCATCTAGATTAAACACCATATAACCATTTGAACCCACGCGAGGCAGATACACCAGATTATCCACAACCGTCATATTAAATTTATGCTCATCGGCCTCTCCCTCTTTGGGTCGCATGCTACCGATTGGAAGACTGCTGCTGCCATCGTCTTTATAAACCGTTTTGCTTTGCATAAAGTCATCGCTTATCACCAGCCCCCGACTTGCTAGCAAATAAAGCCGACCGTTGTCATCAAATACCACACTGCTGATATAATTACTCGGCAATCCATCGACAACGGTGAACACCTGCCAGCTTTCACCACCATCGCTGGAGAATGATAAGCCACCGCCAAAACTCCCTAGGGCGATATAATGCGTCGTATCATCGATATATTCGGCATAATCGCTGATGTTTTGTGAAGATACGATATCGGAAGATTTATACCCAAGTTGGTAAGTTGAAATCTTAGAAGTCAGCAACCATAAGGGCTTAA
>JBMSHD010000017.1:0-24846 GCA_049416425.1 Francisellaceae bacterium
AATGGTTCAACGCCATTGTACAAGGTTTTCAATTTTTTGGGGAGTTTTCAGCAGTTGTTTAAAGTGATATTTCTGATAACGGCATTGATATCTCTGTCGGCTTGTAGTTTTTTGTTGCCAACCAAAGAGACCTATAAAACCGACAGATGGCACTCATTTGAAGATGTTTATGATATTTATAATAAAATTGAGCCAGGAAAAACAGATGTCTCGATGCTAAAACATTATGGTTTTGATCCTTATCTGGCGACCAATGTCAGGATTGACAGCTATCTTGATATTCGTGCACGTTTTGACCCGTTAGGCATCGATCGCAATGTTCCGGAGCCGGTTCAACATTGTTTGCTTTCATTTAACCTGTGCAAGGCTTATATCGTCAATGTGGATTATAGCTATAGCAAGCGAATCGGTAATGCCTTTTTGGATATCGCGGGTTTTAGAAAAGAGACGATAACGACAGGCTGGCAATTTCAGGCTGTCTTTATTATTGAAGGAGATATCGTTGTCTATAAGCTTTGGTCGGGAGAGCCTAAGAAAGAAACCTACTCCGATGAGATCAATCCGCTTGGACCGTTCCAGAGTTTTGGTGGTATCGTGGTGGCGCCAATCGCCATTGAAATTCCAACATAATGCTTGATTTGTCTTCGATATTCTGACACAATTGCCGGGCTCTTTGCTGGAATCTCAACCAGCTTATCGAGTCGTAACGATAAACCGAAAGGAGTTTTGCTGAAATGAGACATTATGAAATCGTATTTATGGTTCACCCTGATCAAAGCGATCAGCTGCCGGTGATGTTGCAAAAATATCGTGATATCATCGAATCTAAGGGCGGAAAGATTCATCGTTTGGAAGACTGGGGGCGCCGTCAACTGGCCTATCCTATCGTCAAGCTTCACAAGGCACATTATATCATGATGAACGTGGAATGTGGCAATGAGTCTCTTGATGAATTAAACGAAGCCTTTCGTTACAATGATGCTATTTTGCGTCGTCTTGTTATCAATATGGATGAAGCGGTTATTGAGCCTTCCATCATGATGGCTAAAGATGAGAAGAAAGAAGCCAAAGAAACCGCAGCTCAATAATTGAAGGAGTGAAAATCATGCGTATGAATCGTCGTCGTAAAGTTTGCCGTTTTAAAGTTGAAGGCATTAAAGAAATCGATTATAAAGACTTGAACCTTTTGAAAGGGTATATTACCGAAACCGGTAAAATCGTTCCCAGTCGTATCACTGGAACATCTGCTAAATATCAGCGTCAGCTGGCAACCGCCATCAAACGTGCACGCTTTTTAGCTCTGCTTCCTTATACTGATCGTCATTTCAACTAATCGGGTTATTTTAAGGATTTAAGATCATGCAAATTATATTGAAACAACGCGTTGAAAACCTGGGTGTATTGGGTGATGTGGTCAATGTCAAGAGTGGTTATGCCAGAAACTACCTTATCCCTTATGGCAGAGCCGTTCAGGCCACAAAAGAAAACGTAGAAAAGTTTGAAGCACAAAAAGCCGAACTGATGAAGATCGAAGCCAATCGTTTGAATGATGCCAAGGCAAAGGCAGAATTGATCGAAGGCAAAACGATCACGATCGCCGCTCAGGCCGGTGACGGTGGTAAACTATTTGGTTCAATCGGCAGCAAAGAGATTGCCGATGCCATTCACAGCGATCTTGGAATCGAGATGGAAAAACGTCATGTACGCATGCCTGAAGGGGTAATCCGTGCAATCGGTGAATTTGAATTTGCCATCCATCTGCACAGCGATGTTGATGCCACGATCAAGGTCGTTGTTATTGCCGAATAATTCAGACATTCTATTGAAGTTGAAAGCGAATTTTTGCTTTCAAGTCTAAATGACTGAGACTAAAATAAGAGCCATGTTATAGCATGGCTTTTTTATTGCTCTTTACGCATTTTTCGTTGAAAAGATAGTTTGTCTAACCCCTCCTAGCCTCCCCTTGATCCCAAGGGGAGGGAATGTTTGTCTCCTCCCCCTTGTGTTAAGGGGGAGGCAGGAAGGGGGTTCTACGAATAGCTGAAAGAGCCTTTTTTATTGACAGAGCATGAGATTGTGATGGTGAATATGGATATGAATTACTTGCCGGCAGATGCCCAGATTGAGAATGTGAAGCGTCCTCCTTCATCGATGGAGGCGGAGCGTTCAGTTCTAGGTGGGCTGATTCTCGATAATGAATCCTGGGAGCGAATCGAAGATATCCTGTTGGAGCAAGATTTTTATTATGGCCAGCATCGCGTTATCTTCTCACATATCAAACAGTTAATCAGCGACGAAGTTCCTTTTGATATCATCACCCTGAGTGACTCACTAACGAAGTCAAAGCGGCTTGATCAAGCCGGTGGCTTGTCTTATCTTGTCGAGATTGCTAACAATACGCCGACCGCGGCAAACATAAAGGCCTATGCCGAAATTGTCAAGGAACGGGCAAAATTAAGAACGCTGCTAAATGCCGCCACGGATATTGCCGATATGGTCTATGCGCCTCAAGGGCGAAAAGCCTATGAGATCGTTGACAGTGCCGAGCAAAAAATTCTGGCGATTGCCGAGAGCGAAACTCAGAAAGCAGAGGGACCAAAATCGGTAGTCAGCATCATTCCCAATGTCATCGACAGAATCGATGCGATGATGGAGTCACACGACGGCATAACCGGAACTTCCACTGGCTTTAGTGATCTTGATGAGCTGACCTCGGGGTTGCATCCTGCCAGTCTTGTCATCGTCGCTGGACGCCCATCAATGGGGAAGACGACGTTTGCTATGAACCTGGCGGAAAATGTCGCCCGCGGTGCCAAAAAACCGACATTGGTGTTCTCATTGGAGATGCCATCGGAAGACATCGTCTTGAGAATGATTTCATCGCTAGGGCGAGTTGAACAGAATGCCTTGAGAAACGGTCGTCTTGAAGATGAGCACTGGGCAAAGATCACCGCAGCCATGGAGATGCTATCGAATGATTTTAACATGCATATCGATGATTCTGCGGCGCTGACGCCTTCTGAGATGAGATCTCGTGCCAGACGGGTTTATAAAGAACACGGTGGTCTGAGCCTGGTCGTGGTCGATTATCTGCAGCTGATGAAGATTCCCGGTTATGAAAATAATCGCACGCAAGAGGTCTCTGAAATTTCTCGATCTTTAAAATCGTTGGCCAAGGAGCTCAATGTGCCGGTTGTGGCTTTGTCACAGCTAAACCGTGGCGTCGATGATCGATCCGATAAAAGACCAATGATGTCTGATCTTCGAGAATCGGGAGCCATCGAACAGGATGCCGATGTCATCATGTTTGTCTATCGTGATGAGGTCTATCACAAAGACAAGGAAGATAATAAAGGGCTGGGTGAGATTATCATCGGCAAGCAGCGTAATGGTCCGATCGGCACGGTGCGTGTGCATTTTGAGGGTCGTTTCTGTCGTTTTGCCGATTTGTCACCCGAGATGAATGTGCCATTTGGATCCTATTGATGTATATTATTTATTTGATGAAATAACGTTCAAATATGGGTATACTGTCGCCTGAGAATAAAAGATAGAATAAAACCAATGATAAAGCTTGATCAAAACAACGTGATGGATAATGTAGCCATCGAGATGAACCGACAAAAAGTCAATCTGATGAATTTCTCTTTAATAGAGCTGGAGCAGTATTTTTCCTCCATTCATCAGAAACCATTTCGCGCCAGGCAGGTGTTTAAGTGGATACATCAAAAAGGGGTGACCGATTTTACGAAGATGAGTGATCTGAGTAAAGATTTGCGCGCGGGGCTTTCCGAGGTGGCAGAAATTGTGCGTCCTGAAGTGCTACTTTCAAAGCCCTCTGCCGATGGCACGCATAAATGGCTGATTCAGGTTGCCGGCGGCAGCCTGATTGAGACGGTATTTATCCCGGAAGGCTCTCGTGGAACGCTTTGTGTTTCCTCCCAGGTTGGCTGTACGCTCAATTGCAGTTTTTGCTCTACCGGCAAGCAGGGCTTTAACCGCAATCTCACCACGGCGGAGATTATCGGTCAGGTTTTCACCGCGGTCAGGTCGCTATCTGAAAATGATGGTGAGCATGATCGCAGAGTAACCAACGTGGTGATGATGGGCATGGGGGAGCCATTGATGAATTTCGATGCGGTGGTCTCGGCGATGAATATCATGATGGATGATTTCGGTTATGGGTTGTCCAAACGCCGTGTGACCCTGAGTACTTCTGGTGTTGTGCCCCGAATTTATGAGCTTTTAGAGAAATCCGACGTCTCCCTGGCTGTCTCTTTGCATGCGCCGGTCGATGAGCTGAGAAATATTCTGGTGCCGATAAACAAGAAATATCCTTTGTCTGAATTGATGGCCGCCTGTCGCCTATACGCTCAAAAAGGGCCGCATAAGGAAATTACCTTTGAATATACCTTGATCGATGGTGTCAATGATGAGCTATCCCACGCCAAGGGCTTGGTTGATCTGTTAATTAAAGAAGCCGTACCGGCTAAGATCAATCTTATTCCTTTTAATCCCTATCCGGGCACCGACTATAAGAAACCGAGTAATAATCGCATTCATCGTTTTCAACAGTGTTTGATGAATCATGGCTTTATTGCTACGATTAGAAAAACCCGAGGTGATGATATCGATGCCGCCTGTGGTCAGCTGGTTGGTTCTGTCATAGACAAGACCAGACGTCAGGCGCGATATCAGCGATTATTACGTGAGAAGAATGATCAACAAGGCGATTAATGCGGTTATAATTTCAGGCATGGTTCTGTTGTCGGCAGGCTGTGCTTCTTATCAAAAAGAGCCGGCAACATCAGCAATGATAGCGCCGGATATGCAAAAGGCGGCAAAAAATAATGCCGCGTTGGCGATTATCTACAGCGAGCGTGGCATGCTTGATCGTGCTCGGGAGAAGCTGATGAAGGCCGAGTCCCAGGATGGCAATCTGGTCGAGGTTTATTATGCCAGAGGGTACTATTATCAGAAGCTGGAGTTTTTCAAATTGGCTGAAAAAGCCTATCGGCAAGCACTGATTAAGGCGCCTGATAACGATGAGGCTTTGAATTTCTATGCCCAGTTTCTTTGTCGCTATAGACATGAGTATGGCGAGGCCGAGAAATTGTTTAGGCGCTCTGTTTTTGCACCCGATAATACCAATCTGGCGACAACATTTTTGTTGTGGGGGCAGTGTGAGTTGATTCAAAATAAGCCTGATGAGGCTGAGCTTCTATTTAAGAAGTCAATCGCTCAGGGGGGCAAGAATTCGGAGGCTTACTGGCATCTGGCTCAAATTTATGCAGAAAAAGGTCAAAACGAACAGGCTTTAAAGATGCTTAATGATTATATTGCTCGCGTTGGAGAGAGCCGGGAGAGTCTCAAGCTTAAGATAACGCTGCTGAATCGACTCGGCAGAAGCGACGAAGCCGCCGCTCTTCGTCTTCAGATCACTTCAGATTATTATCGAGAGTGAGGTGGATTATGATTCTATCGATGACTAAACGCCAGTTTCGAAAAAATCGGTTGCTGTGTGCTTATCACAATGAGATCAAACCCAGGCGTAAGAGCCTGTTTTTCATTCATGGTTTAGAGGGGTCTGCCAAAAATTGGCAGGCACAATTTCGACTGTTTTCTGATCGATATAATATTTTGGCTTATGATCTGTATGGGCATGGTTTAAGCGCGAAATCAAAGCGTGAGAATGATTATAGCATCACTCAAAGCGTGCTTGATGCGCAAAGCCTGATCGAATACTTTCATCTTGAGAATATCACGGTGATTGCCGCCGGATATGGGGCGTTGATCTCCCAGCTATTGGTGGAGATCTACAGTCGAAAAATTACGCGACAGCTTCTGATTAATCCTAAGGCGTATGAGTCAAGACGCGGTTTGCCATGGTATTTTTATTTTCCTTTTTCGTTGAGTTATCGGCTGTTGCGAAGTTTTAAATATCATTTTAATACCACCACCAACAATGCGTTGGTATGGCCGAGATTATTGACACTTAAAGCTTACATGCAGGCTTTAAAGATGCTGCCGGTCATTCATGTTTCGGACTCTAAAATTTCGGTGACGACTCGAATTTTAAGAAGCCAGAGCATGTTTGCAGAGCGAATTCGAAATATCGATCACTGTTATAAGGTGTATTATCGAGCAAAAATCAAGTCGATTGATGCGGTAGGGCGCTTCCCCATGGTCTCGGCAAAAGAGAAGGTTAATTATTTTCTTGAGCAATATATCGATGAGCTTAATATCACCGGTTTTAGGAATCTGGTCTTTGAGGGGGCTGGCGTCAGAGGAGTCGCCTATAGCGGGGTGATTACGGCTCTTGATTCACTAGGGATTCTCAAGAATATCAAGCGCTTTTCCGGTACTTCATCGGGTGCGATTTATGCCATATTTTTGAGCATTGGCCTAAGTGCCAGAGAAATTGATAATATCGTGCGTCATCTTGACTATCAGCGTTTTATTGATGCCAGTGGTAATTTTATTGCTAATTCCGCGCGTTTGATCACCGACTATGGCTGGTATCGTGGTAATGCTTTCATTGAAGAAATGGATCGCATTATTGCCGCCAAACTTGGCAATGGTGATATTAATTTCAGGGAGCTGAAGGCGAGAAATGGCAATGAGCTGTATATCATTGGTACCAATCTGGGTAGGGGGTGCGCGGAAATCTATAGTGCCGATCATACGCCGGATATGTCGATTAAGGAAGCGGTGCGTATTTCCATGTCAATTCCACTGTATTTTAAAGCGGTTAAACGCAAAGAGAATGGGGATGAGGCGGTTCTGGTTGATGGTGGTCTGATCTGGAATTGTCCGCTTGAGTTATTCGACTCCCCCACCTTTTTACATAATCCGAGCAATGGACTTGAATATGCGACCAATCATGGCTTGGTTGTCGTCAATATGGAAACATTGGGATTCAGGCTTGATCCGCATCAGGATCCGTTGGCGGTGTTAAGAAAAAATGGCAGTGCAAGCAAGGTCGGCAATATTTTTGATTTCACCCGTCAGTTTATGAAGCTTGTGATGTTAGGTCAGACCAAGCGACATATGGAAGCCTGGGATTGGAATCGCGTGGTATTTGTCGATACGCTGGAGGTTTCAGGTACCGATTTTGCCATTGATCAACAAGGCATTGACGAGCTGATTGAACAGGGAAAAAAAGGGGTTTATCAACACTTTGCTTGGCGAATGAGCCAAAATGGGGTAAAGTTTCCACAGTGATGAATGAAAGTGAGTATTATGCAATTTAGAAAAAACAATCGCGCTACCAGGCACGGTGATAGCACCTCTGGAAATGGCGAGAAGCTGCAGAAAATTCTGGCACAATATGGTTTGGGTTCGCGTCGAGCCATGGAAGAGATGATTGCCGCTGGTCGAATCAAGGTCAACAATAAGGTGGCAACGCTTGGTGAACGAGTCTCGATTCATGATCGGATCAGTGTCGATGGCAAGGCCTTGAGCAATCAGGGGGTGCGCATGACTCGTCCTCGTGTCATCCTCTACAACAAGCCCGATGGTTTGGTGTGCAGCAGAAAAGATGATAAGGGCAGAAAGACGGTGTTTGATGCTTTGGAGAATCTGCAGAAAGGGCGCTGGGTCATGATTGGCAGGCTTGATGTCAATACCACGGGGCTTCTCTTGTTTACCACCGATGGTGAGCTTGCCAATCGTCTGATGCATCCCTCTTATGAGATCGAGCGTGAATATGCGGTTCGTGTTTTTGGCGAGCTCAGTGATGAAGCCTTGGAGAATCTGAAAAATGGCGTGATGCTTGAAGATGGTATGGCGAAATTTAGAACCATTGTGCGCATCGGCGGCGAAAATAAAAATGTCTGGTATCATGTCACCCTGTCTGAAGGGCGAAATCGCGAAGTCAGGCGCCTGTTTGCGACTCAGGGCGTGACAGTCAGTCGTCTGACTCGTGTGCGTTATGGTGATCTTGTTCTGCCTAGAGATCTTTCTGCCGGCAAAAGCAGAGAGTTGATGCCGGGGCAGGTCAATACCCTGAGAGAGAGTGTCGGTCTTAAGAAATATTATTTCCCTAAATCGCTTTTAAATAAACTTGAGCGCAAGCGATAATCCTTAAAGTGACTGTTTTATGCCAGCCTGTTGAACAATGTAAAGATAGCGGAGGCAATTTCACCTGAATTTTGATATAATGACACAGGTTTTTGTAATCGTTTTAAAAAGACAGGTATTCGGTTATTTAATGCAATATTTTTATGCCGAATTCATGCTGATTAAAGCTGAATTTAAAATGCAGATCTGTTTTTCCGCTGTTATTGAATAGTTGGGTGGCGGATCAGTTTGTGCTAATAGCTGGAGTAATTGAATGAGTGACAACCAGAGTTATGATTCATCGAGTATCAAAGTCTTAAAAGGGCTGGATGCCGTCAGGAAGCGTCCGGGCATGTATATCGGCGATACCGATGATGGCACCGGTTTGCATCATATGGTGTTTGAAGTCCTGGATAATGCTATCGATGAAGCACTGGCCGGGTATTGTGATGATATTAAAGTGGTGATGAATGTCGATGGCTCGGTGACCGTCAGCGATAATGGTCGGGGCATTCCTGTCGATATTCACCCTGAGGAAGGTCGATCCGCGGCAGAGGTCATTATGACGGTTTTGCATGCTGGTGGTAAATTTGATGATAATTCCTACAAAGTCTCAGGTGGTCTTCACGGCGTTGGTGTGTCTGTGGTTAACGCGCTGTCGGAGTCGCTGGAGCTTAAAATATGGCGCTCAGGTAAGGAGCATGTTCAACACTACGTTCACGGAGAGCCAGTTGCTGATTTGAAGGCGATTGGTGATACCGGTTTGCAAGGCACTCAGATTCGTTTTAAACCCTCGGCTGAGACTTTTTCGGCGACTGAATTTAGTTATGAGGTGTTGTCGAAGCGTATTCGTGAATTGTCATTCTTAAATTCTGGCGTTAAAATCACCTTGATCGATAAGATCAAAGATCGCGAAACCACTTTTCAGTATGAAGGCGGCATTGCGGCATTTGTCAGTTATCTCAATAAGTCCAAGCATCCGCTTAATAACACCATTATCAATATCGGTGGTCAGCGTAATGAGGTTCAGGTGGATCTGGCTTTACAATGGAATGATGGTTATCAGGAGAATATTTTCTGCTTTACCAACAACATTCCTCAACGCGATGGCGGTACACATCTATCTGGCTTCCGTGCGGCGTTGACGCGCTGTATCAACAGTTATATCGAAAATGAAGGCTTGAATAAAAAATATAAAATTGCCACTTCAGGTGATGATGCTCGCGAAGGCTTGACCGCCGTGTTATCGGTTAAGGTGCCAGATCCCAAGTTCTCATCACAGACCAAGGACAAGCTGGTGTCATCGGAGGTAAAATCCGCGGTTGAGACCTTGGTGAATGAAAAGCTGTCTGAATTCTTGCTTGAGCATCCGCCAGAAGCTAAGATCATCGCCAATAAGATTATCGATTCGGCACGAGCCCGTGAAGCCGCTAGAAAGGCGAGAGAGATGACCAGAAGAAAAGGGGCGCTCGATATCGCAGGTCTTCCCGGTAAGCTCGCCGATTGTCAGGAGAAAGATCCGGCGCTCTCTGAGCTTTATATCGTTGAGGGCGACTCGGCGGGCGGTTCAGCCAAACAAGCCAGAGACAGAAAAACGCAGGCGATTTTGCCGTTGAAAGGCAAGATTCTGAATGTGGAAAAAGCTCGATTTGATAAGATGTTGGCCTCTCAGGAGGTCGGTACGTTGATCAAGGCTTTGGGTACTGGAATTGGGCGTGATGAATACGACCCGGATAAGGTCAGATATCATCGCATCGTCATCATGACGGATGCGGATGTCGACGGTTCGCATATTCGTACCCTGCTTTTGACCTTTTTTTATCGCCAGATGCCGGAGTTATTGGCGCGAGGTTATATCTATATTGCACAGCCGCCTTTGTATAAGGTCAAACGTGGCAAGCAGGAGACTTATCTTAAAGACGATGCCGCTTTGGCGGATTATTTGATCAGTATCGGCGTTGAGGGTGCCTCGCTCTATCCGGGTGAAGGCATTCCGCCGTTGAGTGGGATGGGTCTTGAGAAACTGTTTTCACAGTATCAGGATGTGGAAGCACGCATTAAAAAGCTGTCACGTCGTTATCCTCAGGCTTTACTGAAGGCCTTGACGTACTATCAGCCGTTTGAGGAGAACTGGACTCTAACAGAAGTTGAGCGTTGGTGGCAGGCTTTAGCGGTTCATGTCAACGATTATGTCAAAGGTTATGAGCATTACAAGACACTCGGCGAAATCGTTGATGCCAATGGTGGTGAGGAATCTGATGCGCCAGCGGATCACAAAAAGGAAATAAAACTCCATCTGTCTCGGCTGCTTCATGGGGTGGAGAGTGATTATGTATTGACAAGAGCGTTTTTTGAAAGTAAAGACTATCATGCCATCTGTGCCTTAGGAGAGGTGCTCAAAGGCCTGTTTCAAGAGGGATCTTATGTCGAGCGTGGTGCACGTAAACAGTTTGTCGATGGATTCGAACAGGCGGTTGACTGGTTGATCGCCGAGGCCAAAAAAGGTCAGGTCATCTCGCGTTACAAAGGTTTGGGTGAGATGAATCCTGAACAGCTTTGGGAGACGACGATGGATCCTCAAGAGCGTCGAATGCTTAAGGTGACCATTGCCGATGCCGTCGCCGCCGATGCGCTGTTCGCAACCCTGATGGGAGATGACGTTGAGCCAAGGCGCGACTTTATCGAGTCAAATGCCTTAAATGTCGTCAACCTCGATGTCTGATTTCAGAAGATAGAGGTTCTGATGGGTTTTTCTTAAAGGACAAATTTGTTCTTTCTGTTTCTTATAAAAGATATTTTGCTTACAATAGGCGAAGTAAGAAATTCAAGTGAAATCATCAAGGATAACCATGTTAGCTTTTCAAGATATTATTTTAAAATTACAACAATATTGGGCCGATAAAGGCTGTGTCATCGTTCAACCTTATGATTTAGAGGTCGGTGCCGGCACGTTTCATCCAGCGACATTTCTGCGTGCCATCGGTCCTGAGCCATGGAATGCCGCCTATGTTCAGCCATCAAGGCGTCCAACCGATGGGCGGTTTGGTGAAAATCCGAATCGCGGTCAGCATTACTATCAGTTTCAGGTGATTATGAAGCCCTCGCCAAAAGACTTTCAAGAGCTGTATTTAGGATCATTGAAAATGCTGGGTATTGACACGCTTGAGCATGATGTACGTTTTGTTGAGGATAATTGGGAGTCGCCAACACTCGGTGCCTGGGGGCTAGGCTGGGAAGTCTGGGTCAACGGCATGGAAGTCACCCAGTTTACCTATTTTCAACAAGTCGGTGGACTGGAATGCAGACCGGTTAGCGGCGAGATTACTTACGGT
Source organism: Francisellaceae bacterium (assembly GCA_049416425.1). GTDB lineage: Bacteria > Pseudomonadota > Gammaproteobacteria > Francisellales > Francisellaceae > JBMSHD01. The sequence continues at coordinate 11,394 of JBMSHD010000017.1, forward strand.
CTTGAGCGGCTGGCCATGTACCTGCAAAATGTCGATTCGATGTATGATCTCTTATGGGCAAACTCTGCCACGGGTCCTGTATACTACCGTGATGTTTTTCATCAGAATGAAGTGGAGATGTCGGCGTATAATTTCAATGAAGCCGATGTTGAGGCGCTGTTTAAGCAGTTTGATTTTCTCGAGAGCGAGAGTTTGCGCTTAGTTGATAAGAATCTTCCATTGCCGGCCTATGAGATGATGCTGAAAGCCTCTCATACCTTTAATCTTTTGGATGCCCGTCATGCTATTTCCGTGACCGAGCGTCAACGCTACATTCTTCGGGTCAGAACGCTATCGAGAAACATCGCCGAGCGTTATTATGCCATTCGAGAAAAGCTTGGTTTTCCGGGGTGTAGAGGGCAGGAAATTCGGTAATTATCAATGCGAAGATAAGGGATCCCGTTTAATCGAATCATTTATAAGGAGAAGCAGGTGATCATTGTATTAGGGGGAATTGCCGTTTTTTTTCTAGGAGGAGCCGTTGGTCTTGGGTTGCTATGGTCAAAAAAAGCGACACTATCGGCGGATAACAGAGCTCTGTTTGAGCAGGTTCAAAAAGATGCCAGGACGCTTGAGCGTTTACAAAATGAGAGCGAAGTGCTCAACAGACAATATCAGGCGCAACAGACGGATTATCTGGTGTTAAAAGCCGAGAAGAATCATCTGTCTGAAATGGTTGATGATCAAAAATCAGTTTTGGCGGATTTGACGAATCAGCGTGAAAGACTACAACAAACATTGAGTGAGTTCAAGGCGAAACTCGCCGCTCAAAGTGAGTCGATACAGCGCTATGAGGTCGATGTGTCCCGTCTCAATAGAACTCTTGAGATACTAAATCAAGATTACAAGTCGCTGCAATTAAGCGCCACTCAACGGAAAGAGGCACTTCTTTCTGAGCAGGCTAAGCAGATGGCTGAGATTGCTCGCCTGACGAAATATATAGAGGCCAGTGATGAAAATGCTCGCGAAAAAATCGAGCTTCTCGAGAATGCTAAATTGAGCTTAAAACAGCAGTTTGAAAATCTGGCTAATCGTATATTTGAGGAGAAAGGGCAGCGATTTTCAGAACAAAATCGCACGAATATCACCGACGTTTTGACCCCATTTCGTGAAGAAATCGGTGCCTTCAGGCGTCGGGTTGATGATATTTATGGTCATGAAGCCAAAGAGCGTGCAGGTCTTAAGCGTGAGATTGACAAGCTCTATGAGCTTAATCAGACCATGCATAAGGAAGCCAGCAATCTGACTCGAGCGTTGAAAGGCGATCGAAAGAAGCAAGGTGATTGGGGAGAGGTAATTTTAGAGCGAGTTTTAGAGGCATCTGGTCTTAGAGCGGGCGAGGAATATATTGTACAAAAATCGTATAAAGGACAGGATGGCGGTCTTTTTCGCCCGGATGTGATCGTCAAGCTGCCGGATGACAAAGACATCATCATCGACTCAAAGGTATCGCTGAGTAGCTATGAAGCCTATTCTTCCAGTGATCATCCCGGTGAGCAGCAGGTTTATCTCAAAAAACACATTCAGGCCATCAAAAATCATATCGATGGCTTGTCGAATAAAGATTATGAGCGTCTGGATGACATCAATAGCCTGGATTTTATTCTGATGTTTATTCCCATTGAGGCGGCGTTTGTTTTGGCCTTTCAACATGACAAAGAACTCTTTTCACAGGCGTTTAATCGTCGTATCATCGTGGTGACCCCAACCACGCTGTTGGCGACTCTTGGTACGATGAAACACGCCTGGAAACACCATAAGCTCAGCAAGAATGCCTATGATATTTCCGAGCGTGCCGGCCGAATGCTGGATAAATTCAGAGGTTTTGTCGATGAGCTTGAGACGATCAGCAAACATATAGACAGAAGTCGAGACAGCATGGCTGAGGCGATGAAAAAATTAAGCAAAGGCAGTGGCAATCTAGTGTCACAGACATTGAAGCTGCAAAAGCTTGGCGTTTCCATGAAAAAACCATTGCCGAAACAGTTTATTGAACAGGCTGAGATCGAGATGATCACAGAGCAACATAAGGAGTCAGAGTAATATGCAGACAGATTTTGAATTAAATCTCAGCACTTTTGATGTTCCAAATAGGTGTCGGGTTGCCTTTTTGGCGACTGGAGATGAGATTACGACGGGGGATATCATCAATACCAATACGCCTAAATTGGCGGAAATTCTCTATGAACACGGCTATCATCCCGAGATGCATCTGGCGATTTATGACAACGAAGCTAAAATCATCAATGGTCTGAAGTTTCTCCTGGCTAACCATGATATGGTGATTACCGTAGGGGGATTGGGGCCGACAGAAGATGATTGCACTACCGCGGCCATTGCCAAAACCTTAGGGGAAGAACTCATTTTTAATAAGGAGTCCTGGCAACGCATTGTACAGCGAGTCTCAAGGCGTTTTGATCATGTGCCTGAGAATAATAAAAAGCAGGCTTTCTTTCCACAAGGGGCAACAATCTTGGTCAATCATCACGGCACGGCCGATGGTTGTTATCTCAACGTTCCATTTGAAGGCAAAAGCAGGCATCTGTTCATGCTGCCAGGCCCTCCTAGTGAATGTTTCGCCATGTTCCATGACGCGGTTGAACCCATCTTAAATTCATTTACTCAAAAACCCGCGACCAGACACAGTTATCGCTGGCAGTTATTAGGCGCTTCAGAGGCACATGTTGCCAGTGAACTCAAGCCGATTGCCGATCGTTTTGGTGAGCTTGTCGGCTATCGCGCTGCTTATCCTTATCTGGAGATTAAACTCAACACTCTAAATTCAAATCAGGCTGAAATCAGGCGACTGGTCGGTGAAATGGAGGCGGTGATGAAACCTCATCTGGCGACCTCCTGCAAGCATATTGCCAGTGATCTTCTGTGTGATTTTTTCAATCAAGGGCTTATCAGTATCAGCATGAAGAAAGACATTACCAAGGGATTTATTTACTCGGCGCTGGCTGAAAAGCTGAGATTTAATGATGCAGCGGCTCGATTTGATATTCAAATATCGACGCATGGTTTGAATCAGTTCTGGCAAAACAGCGAGGCGCAAATCGACGAGATTTCGGTGATGATTAAACTCTATGATCGTCTGAAAAATCAAGAGTTTGAACAAGAAGCGCATACCCGTCTGAGCGTTAAAGGACGTCAGACCTTTGCGTTTATCTATGAATGGGTATGTGCTCAAATTTTAATGATGTTAGAGGGAGAGCTAAGCCGTGAGTAAAGTGGAGTCAAAAATTCCATTAGTGGGTGTGGTTATGGGATCAAAATCCGATTGGGACACGATGCAGCATAGTGTCGAGATGTTAAAAAAACTGGGAATTCCTCATGAGGTGCAGGTCGTATCGGCGCACAGAACACCGGATTTACTATTTGACTATGCCACTGGCGCCAAAAAGAAGGGGCTTAAGGTCATTATCGCCGGTGCCGGAGGAGCCGCGCATCTTCCGGGTATGTTAGCGGCAAAAACCTCATTGCCGGTATTAGGTGTGCCGGTACAGTCAAAAGCCCTGTTGGGACAGGATTCGCTGCTATCGATTGTGCAGATGCCGGCAGGGATTCCGGTGGCGACATTTGCCATAGGGCGAGCCGGCGCCATCAATGCCGCCATCTTTGCCGGCAGCCTTCTGGCCAATGAATTTCCGCTTTACAATGAAGCGATTAATCAGCTTAGGCAGCAGCAGACACAGGCTGTCTTGGATGATTTGTATTTTGAATAAATAAGCAACAAAAAGATGAAAATAACCGCCGTACAATTAAATTATATCGTCGCCGATTTTGAGTACAATTTTGCCAAAATCAAACAGGCCATGATCAAGCATAAAGATCAGGATCTTATCATTTTCTCCGAGCTTAATATCATCGGCTATTATCCCTATGACCTTTTGGTTTATCCCGAGATTATCAAGCAGCAAAATGCCATCATCGAGCGTATCAGACACTTGACACATGAGTATAAAACGGCCGTTATCATCGGTGTCGTTCGTGCCATTGATGGGCTTAAAAAATTTCACAATGCGGCGCTTGTCATCGATCAGGGACAGATCGTGTTTGAATATCATAAAAAGCTGATGCCATCCTACGGCATCTTCGATGAATCCCGTCATTTTATTGCCGGAGAAGGTCAGCCGTTTTTTGAATTTAGAGGTCGAAAACTCGCGCTTTTTATCTGTGAAGATATCTGGTTTGATAATCATCAGGGCTATGACACCAATCCGGTGGCGACGCTTGAGCATCATAAGCTCGATGCGGTGATCGCCATCAATGCCTCGCCGTCGATGATTGGAAAATTTAAGCAACGCCTGAGCATTGCGCAGAAAATCAATCAGCTGGCAGCAGCGCCTTTTATCTATGTCAGCCAGGTCGGTGGTTATGATGAGATCGTCTATGACGGTTCAAGCTTTATCAGTAATAAAGAAGGCGAGCTTGTAGCCTTGGCGTCGTCTTTTGATGAAGATGCTGTTTCGGTTGATCTGGATAGGCTGCCTAAATCGGCGCTTGGCTGTCCGTTTCATAATAGCAATGAATGGCTGTTAAAACAGCTGATGCTGGGGCTCTCTGATTATCTGAAGAAATGCGGTTTTACTCAGGTAGTTGTCGGGTCATCAGGTGGTATCGACAGTGCCGTGACGCTGGCTATTGCGAGCCTGGCATTGGGAGCCGAAAATGTCAGTGCCATCACCATGCCATCGGTTTACTCCTCTAAAGGCAGTGTCGATGATTCGGTTAAGTTATGTGAAAATCTTGGCGTGGAGCTGTTTACAAGGCCGATCATCGAGGACTATAAGCTGAGCGTGGATGCATTTGAAACAGCTTTTGGCAAGTCGCCGGCCAAACTGACTCGTGAGAATATGCAGGCCAGAATTCGTGGACGCGTGGTGATGGAGTATGCCAATGATGACAATAGACTGATGTTGACGACAGGAAACAAGAGTGAGCTGGCCGTCGGTTATGCCACGCTTTATGGTGATATGAATGGAGCACTTAACTGCATCGGCGATCTCTATAAGCATGAAGTCTATGAACTGGCTGCTTACATCAATGAGGCATACGGTGATCTGATACCGCAGGCGATTATCGATAAGGCACCGTCTGCCGAGTTGTCAGAAGGTCAAAAAGATGCCGACAGTCTACCGGATTATTACTATCTCGATGCAATGTTGAAGCTCTATATCGAGCGGGATTTATTGCCTGAGGATGAGATTGTCGCACTTGAAAAAATAGTCAGTGAAGTTGATATTGTCGAGCAGAAGCGCATTTATCGTCTGGTTGAGTTAAATGAATTCAAGCGTAAGCAGGCACCACAGATTTTAATCGTTCACAAAAGACCATTTGGCATCGGCAGGCGCATGCCGGTGACGGCGCATTTTCAAAAAGTTTAAAGTTGAGATCATGAGCGAGTGATAACAGGTTATCTTACAAGCCCCAAATAGGCGGCGGCGAAATACCCTAACCATTCATGAAGTGCCTGTCCGGTGATGAAGTAGTTTTGCGTCAGAGGAAGCCAGCTTAGGCGTACGCTGGGGTAGTCGGAGGTCGAAGCAATGACACAAATATGATGTTGACGAAACAGGTACATCGCTCTTTTCATGTGGGTCGCGCCGGTGACCAGATAATAGCATTTATCTTTATTTAGCATGCGGCCTAAAAACAAAGCATTTTGAGCGGTATTTTTCGCTTTTGTCTCAATAATGATGTTATCTGCCGGGAGTCCCGCGGATATCAAGACGTTTTTATAAAGTTCGCCCTCACTAGGGCTGATTCTGTTTGGCAACGATCCACCCGAGATATAGATTTTTTGTGTGGTATATTTGTAGAGACTCAATGCATGAAGCAGTCTGGCATCACCGGAAAGCGAGGGGGTAAAATGATGATGATACTGAGTGAGCCCTCCGCCTAAGACGATGATATCATCGGGCTTTTTATCATTGATAGGGGAAGAAACCGATGGTGTGTTTATCCAGATCAAAGCACTGGCGATAACACCGGTGCCGATAAGATAGTACAGCAGAATGCTAAAGGCAAGAATCCATCTGCCGATACGTTTTTTATAGAGCAGTAAAGCCAAAAGCAATAAGACGATAATCAGCAGTGAGGGCTGTAGGAAGTCAGCGATTTTCATCATCATCCTCGTGATCTTTGATTCTAAACCATTTTTTCAGTTTGTTTTCGGCTTGTATAATCCAGCCATGCAATCTGGGGTGGGGTCTTAACAGTCGATTAAACCAGCGCTCGACTAAAGGTGATGCCCAGGATAGCACAATGATGCCGGCAAAAAAGAACACAAACCCCGGTAAGATAGGCAAAACGGCGCCTAATAACGCCAGTGCAAACAACAGACAGGCAATGAAAATGAGAAGGAATCGTTTAAATAGTTTTTTTGGCATGTTGTACTCATCTACCCATATATTTACTCGCCACCAAAGCGGGAGTGTGTTATTGTAAATACTATTAAAATTGTAGCGAACTATGGTGAGCTTGACGATGAAATTATCGACCTATTATGGTGACTACGGAGGCTGTTTTGCCCCTGAGAGTCTGATCCCGGTGCTGGAAGAGATTGAGCGGGGTGTTATTGAAATTCAGAAAGATGAGTCGTTTCGCTTAGAGTTTAACGACCTTTTGACAAACTATGCTGGTCGTGCCACACCATTGACGCATGCAAAAAATCTGTCACGGCAGTTTGGCTGTGAGCTTTATCTCAAGCGTGAAGATTTGCTCCACGGCGGTGCGCACAAGACCAATAATACCATCGGTCAGCTTTTATTGGCGAAATATCTGGGGAAAAAGCGAATCATTGCCGAGACCGGTGCCGGACAACACGGTGTAGCCACGGCAATGGTCGGAGCCAGACTCGGGCTTGATGTCGAGATCTACATGGGCACTAAAGATGTCAAAAGACAGGCGTCGAATGTCAAGCGTATGGAGCTTTTCGGTGCTAAAGTTCATCCTGTCGATTCAGGTAGTGCAACATTGAAAGATGCCATCAATGAAGCCATGCGTGACTGGATTACGCATGCCGAATATACCTATTATTGTTTTGGCACGGCGGCAGGTCCTCATCCTTTTCCACAACTGGTACGCTATTTTCAGGAAGTCATCGGTCGTGAGGCAAGAGCGCAGATCATTCAAGCAACCGGCAGTCTGCCAGATGCTGTTGTCGCCTGTGTCGGAGGCGGCAGCAATGCCATCGGTATCTTCTCGGCATTTATGGCAGATGGTGAGGTGGCATTAATCGGAGCCGAGCCGGCCGGGTTGGGCCTTGAAAGTGGACATCATGCCGCAACCATGAATAAAGGTGAGAAAGGCGTTTTTCACGGTATGCATTCCCTGTTTTTGCAAAATGCCGATGGACAGATTATGGAACCTTATTCTATCTCGGCGGGGCTTGATTATCCGGGCGTGGGTCCTGAGCATGTCCATCTACAGGAGAAAAAACGAGCGCACTATTATGCTATCACCGATGATGAGGCGCTCGATGCCTTTGAGTGGTTGTCAAAAGCCGAAGGCATTATTCCGGCTTTTGAATCGGCGCATGCCGTGGCCTTGGCGCTTAAACTTGCCAAAGGAGAACTTAAAGGTAAAAAGATGGTTGTCAATCTCTCGGGGCGTGGGGATAAAGATCTCGATAGCTATTTTAGTGTAAGAGGAGGAAAGGTTTGATGAATCGATTCAGACAGAAATTCAATGAAAAAAAGCAGCTGTTTGTGCCTTTCTTCACCCTGGGTGATCCTGGTTTTGATCGCTCGTTTGAGATTATTAAGACGGCCATTGATGCCGGTGCCGATGCCCTTGAGCTTGGGTTTGCCTTTTCAGATCCGATTGCCGATGGGCCGCTTAATCAACGCTCGATGATGCGCGCACTTCACGCTGGCATGAATTTTGATAAGGCCATTTTACTGTTAAAACGCATTCGCCAGGCTTATCCAGATTTGCCGATTGGACTTTTGCTTTATTACAATCTGATCTATCGCCAGGGCGAGGCGGCTTATCAAAAACTGGCTAGTGCCGATGTCGATGCGGTCGTTTGTGCCGATTTACCGTTGGAAGAAGCCGATAAGCATCTTCAATTTTTAGAAAAATATAACGTCGGTTCGGTACAGATGGTCGCACCGAATTCGCCCGATCAGCGAGTTGGCGCCCTGTTTGCTCATTCAAGCGCCTATGCCTATGTGTTGAGTGGTTTCGGTACCACCGGAGTGAAAGAAACAGTGAGTGTTGAGACGATTCATCGAATCAAACATGTTAAAGCCTTGGGGGATACGCCGATTATTGTCGGTTTTGGTATCTCAAAGCCCGAGCATGTGAAAGCGGTATTTGACGCCGGTGCCGATGGTGCCATTGTTGGCAGCTATTTTACCTCGTTGATAGAGAACAACCTTGATGATATAAAGCAGGTCAAACGTGAAATTGCCGATTTTATTCATCGTGTCAAACAGTAGTAGAAATAAACAAACATGCATTATTCCGTTTTATTACATGAATCCATCGAGGCCTTAGCCATAAAGCCAGATGGCATCTATATCGATGGTACCTTTGGTCGTGGAGGTCATGCCACCGAAATCTTGAAACGCCTAAGTGGTGAAGGACGTCTGATTGCCTTTGATCGTGATCCTCGAGCCGTTGCCTTTGCCAGAGAGACGATGAAACAGGCTAATTTCACCATGATTTATGCACCGTTTTCTTCCATGGGAAAATGGGTAGAAGATCAAGGACTCATGGGTAAGATCGATGGCATTATTCTTGATCTTGGTGTCTCTTCTCCGCAGCTCGATGAAGCGGAAAGAGGATTTAGTTTTATGCGATCAGGTCCTTTGGATATGCGTATGGATCCAGATTCTGGACGGTCTGCCCGCGATGTCTTGATTGAGGAAGAGGTACAAACACTTTGTGATATTTTCAGACAGTTCGGTGAGGAGCGCCATGCCTGGAGAATTGCCAATGTGATCAAGGCACATATCGGTGAGGAAAAGCCGCTTGATACCACCACACAACTGGCGGAATTGATCGCTAAAACCATCGGTAAGAAAGAGAAAAAACATCCGGCAACCCGGGTTTTTCAGGCCTTGAGAATTTATGTCAACAATGAGCTGGGTGAGGTTGAATCAGCTTTGGCTGATGTTTTAAACCTTCTTAGATCCGGCGGTCGATTGAGTGTTATCAGTTTTCATTCACTGGAAGATCGCCTGGTCAAGAACTATATTACCAGACAGGTTAAAGGCGCAGACAGGGAAATTCCCAGAGGCATGCCGATGTTGGAGAATGAGAAACCGAAGATGAGCTGGATCGTGAAAAAAAAGCGAGCCGGTGAGCATGAGCTCGACGAAAATGTGCGCTCCAGAAGCGCCATATTGAGAGCGGCGGAGAAGCTATAGTGATGCGGCGAGCGGAAGTTCGAGCAAGACTGTTTCAGTCATTGTTTAGTAGTATTTTGAACTTTCGAGTACTCTTTGCCTTCGTGTTATGTGTATTTTTATTATGCTCGGCGTATCTTGTGGTCTTGGTGAAATTTAAACACAAACAGCTTTTAGATCAACAGCAAAAACAGATGGTTGCTCGAGAAAAACTCAATGATCAATGGACTCAGATCCTGCTTGAGTACAGCACGTTAGCTTCTCCAGGCAATGTCGAGGACTATGCAAAAGCGCATGACATGCATTTGCCAGAAGCTGGCGAAATCAAAACGCTGGAGCTTGTTTCATGAAACGTACAGGGCTAAGATTTAGCCTTGTTGTGGTGCTGTTGCTACTGATATTGGGGCTGTTATGCTATAAGCTCGTATTGATGCAGACGGTGGAGCATGAAAAGCTTAAAACGGAAGGAGAAAATCGTTCTAAACGCAGTAAGGTAATCAAAGCCTATCGTGGTGAAATTTTTGATCGAAATGGCAATCCGCTGGCAATCAGTACACCGGTCGATACAATCTGGATTGATCCTTATTACCTTGATGCAGACGATCCGCAATTATTACGTATTCTAGATATGCTTGGGCTTTCTGATGATGAAAAAGAAAACATTATTGTGCGCATTAAACAACGCCAGGGCAGAAGCGGGTTTGTCTATCTTAAGCGTCAGGTTTCCCCATTCCTGGCGGATAAAATTGAGGCCATGAATATCCCAGGTATTCATTTTGAGAATGAATTTAAACGTTTTTATCCCGATGCGGCGGTGACGTCTCAACTCGTTGGCTTTACCGATGTCGATGGCAATGGGCAGGAAGGTGTAGAGCTTGAGTTTGATAAATATTTAAGAGGAAAAGACGGCAAGCGTTCGATTCATCGTGATCTCAAAGGTGGCGTCGCGGCCAAGGAAGAGGATGATATTGCCGCGAAAAACGGTAAAGATATCGTGCTTAGTATCGATAGACGAATTCAGTATCTTGCCTATAAATACATAAAGGAAGGCGTGATCGAGAATAAGGCCGCCGCCGGCAGTGCCGTGATCATCGATGTCGATAGCGGCGAGATTCTGGCGATGGTTAACTATCCCAGTTTTAATCCCAATAATATGACGGATGCCACGGCCGAGAAAAGACGAAACCGTACGCTTACCGATGTCTATGAGCCAGGGTCGGTGATCAAACCCTTCACGGCGGTGGCGGCACTGGAATCTGGAAAGTATGATGTCGATAGTATCATAGACACCTCGCCGGGCTATTATCGGCTAAAGGGTAACACCGTCAGAGATTTCCGCAATTACGGCGAGATTGATCTACGCCATGTGTTGATGAAATCCAGCAATGTCGGCATCTCAAGAATCATCTTGTCTTTAGATGCCAATATTCTGGCCGATACCCTGCGGGATTTCGGTTTCGGTGGCAAAACGGGGATTACTTTTCCCGGTGAGCGATCCGGTTATGTGCCTCAGCCGCGTAAATGGGGGGAGTTTCCGCTGGCGACTTTATCCTTTGGTTATGGCATGAATGCCACCGTGCTTCAGCTGGCAGCCGCTTATAGTATTATCGCCAATGGTGGCAAAATGGTCAGACCGACCTTACTCAAGAGAGAGACACCGATGCAGCAGTCCTTGCAAGTAATAAAAGCGGAGACTTCAAAAAAGATGATCGATATGTTGCGCTCTGTGGTTGAAGAGCAGGGTGGTACGGCGCCAAAAGCGCGTACGCAGGATTATCTCATCGCCGGAAAAACCGGAACGGTGAGAAAGGCCATTGCCGGTGGTTATGCCACCGACAGCTATATGGTGACTTTTGTCGGTATTGCTCCGGCCAGTGATCCTAAAATCGTCACCGTGGTGATGATCGATGATCCAAAAGGTGAGAGTTACGGTGGTGGCTCGGTAGCCGCCCCTATCTCGGCAAAGATCAATGAGCATGTGCTAAAGGTTATGGCGTGGCGCCAGATAAGCGTCGATAAAGCAGGCTATAATACCCCAAGAAATTAAAACAGTATGAATTGAATTGGATTTCCTATATTCTGTTGAAGACGAAATGAAAAAGGGTTTAAAATGAGCAAAAAACGCACAACTTACTCCGCAGAGTTTAAGACAAAGGTTGTCTTGGAGGCATTAAGAGATGATCTGACATTGGCGCAGTGTGCCAGCAAGCATAATGTGACGACAAAAAACATAAGTTACACCTTGGAGTCCACTTGCCAGGGGCAAATTAATCAATAAAGAAAAAACCAATCGTGCCAAATTAGATAAGGTACAAAGTTGGCTTTATGAGTCTGCTAAGCAGAGTGACAAAAGAGTTATAGAGGCACTGAATCAAGTCGCCTTATCCAAAAATGCAAGCTGCGCTCAAATTGCTTTAGCGTGGCTGTTACATAAACCAGGTGTTGTGGCACCAATTGTCGGTTTGACCTCCGCCGTGCAGTTGACTGAGAATGTGGGATGTTTAGATATTTTCTTAACGGAAGAAGATATGCAAATTTTAGAACAGCATTATGCCCCACACGCCACACCCGAGTACCAGTAGGATTATTAGAGGAGAAACCCCATGTCGGATACAAGACGATTATTGAATATTTGCGGCATTTTTTTAGGCGTTGCCGTGATTGCTATGATTTTTTCGGAATTGAATACAGCACTTGCTGATATCAAACAGGCGTTGCACGCTTCAGTGAGCCAAATCCAATGGATTATTAACATCTATGGTGTAATTATCTGTAGTACCATGGTTGTGGTTGGTAGGGTTGCCGACAGATATGGGCGAAAAAAAATCTACTTGTTAGGTCTTTTTCTGCTTGGGGTATCAATGCTGATATCCGCGTTTACCTCAAGTGCGAATCTGATCATTTTTTCTCAAGCCCTGACAGGACTTTCTGGTGCAATGATTCTCCCCGTATCTCAAGCACTGACGGTTAATGCTTTTGACTCGACTGATCAAGGTAGAGCCATCGGGTTATGGGCAGCTAATGCTGGCCTTGCGCTCGCGGCTGGACCTCTGGTTGCTGGTGTCGTTATCCATCTATTGGGCTGGCGATGGGTGTTTTTGTGCAATGTGATTGTTTCGGTAATCAGCTTTATTACGGTTTTGGCATACACGACTGAATCCAAAAGTAAGGACACTGGTAATGTCTTAAACTTATTTGGCTCATTTTTATTAATAGTTACTATCGCGAGTATCGTGTTAGTTCTTAGTGAAGGTCAAAGTTTACCAACAGTATTAAATGCATTGCTTTGTGTTTTATTTGTGGTGGGGCTTGTCTGGTTTGTGGTGCACGAGAAAAAAGCCAAAACACCCATTATTCAAGAGGCGCTGTTTAAATCGAAGACATTTTTGTTAGCTTCGCTCTGTATCTTTTGTCTTCTTTTTGCTGTTTGGTCGATAATGTTTCTTATGCCTTTATTTTTGCAAGAAAAGTTTGGTTACAGCGCATTATCCGCTGGGCTCTATATGCTGGGAATAACGCTGCCCCTAGCTGTATTATCAATTACTGCAGGAAATTGGTACAAAAGATTCGGCCCCAAAAAATTAATTGCTACCGGTCTTTTGTTCATTTTGAGTGATAAAGCCGCCTATGACTTCATCAGAAGCACGAAGGCACCGTTTAGCTTTTCGCAAGCCAGAAAGTATCTGATTGAGCGATTGAGTTTTGGTGTGTTTTATCAAAACATCGACCGACAACCCAAAAATGACCAAAAATCATGGCTTTTGTGGATAATAAGAATGATCATTTAGCAAAAATTGGGAAAGTTCAGTTTTTAAGGTTCAACTAATTATCAAGTGCATCTCAGTTGTATAATGCGCTGTATGTTGTTTTCATCAATCCACCCTTTTATGGTTGCAATATGTATGGCTTCGGCTATTGAGGAAATATTCAATCGGGTTTTGATATGTTGAAGATGTGATTTAACCGTGTGATAGCTAATAAAAAGCATTCTGGCAATCTCCTTTAGGAACGCGCTCAAAATAACTTCCCATTATTGTATTCATATTGTTCATACG
>JBMSHD010000018.1:0-24678 GCA_049416425.1 Francisellaceae bacterium
TAAGCCCTTATGGTTGCTGACTTCTAAGATTTCAACTTACCAACTTGGGTATAGTGCAGAAGTTTCGATTTGTTGACAAGAAAAATTCGTTTATTTATTTGGATAGCAGCGGATTGTAATTAAAATGCTGAATCAAAATTTGATTGAGTTTAATCAAGGGTAGATCGATTGAATCTAAAACGGTAAGCAAATTTTGTTTCTGCATGGCTTGTGTTCAGGGCTGGTTGAAATAACAACAGACGAGGAAAAATATCTTTATTTTTTAAATATCGGCATTGACTTTGGAGTGTAAAGCCTTATAATTCCATCCTGTCGACGCTTGATTGCTGCTGGCTCCAATCGGTAGAGATGAGCAAAAAAGCAGGCGATGTGTTAAAGCGGGAATAGCTCAGTTGGGTGAGCCGGGAAAAGCAAAAGCACGGCTTTTGACCGGCGAACGGCGAAACCGTGGAAGGTTTCGACCGGTATCCTTAGCGAAACTCATGGAGGGTTGAGCTTAGAATAAGCGCGATACCAACGGCGCTATGGTAATACTGACCATGAGTGTCGGAATAAGGTAAATAACAAAGTATAAAAGCGGGAATAGCTCAGTTGGTAGAGCACAACCTTGCCAAGGTTGGGGTCGCGAGTTCGAGTCTCGTTTCCCGCTCCAGATATGGCTGAGTAGCAAAATGGTTATGCAGAGGCCTGCAAAGCCTTAGACGCCGGTTCGATTCCGGCCTCAGCCTCCATTTGCCCGGGTGGTGAAATAGGTAGACACAAGGGACTTAAAATCCCTCGGAGCTTAACCTCCGTGCCGGTTCGAGTCCGGCCCCGGGCACCATTTGAATTACATATTTTTTATAAAACTCCCTATTCATGTCTTTACTTTTATCCAAGGTGATGAGGGGTAAAATCAATTCTTCGCCTTGAGTTCAAGGGAAGGTCATAGGTGGGGTTAGATAAACTCTCATTTTCAACGACTAATGCGTAAAGAGCCAAAGGGAATTTATTCCAGACATGTTCCTATAGAAAGGATAGCATTATTAAAACAAGACTTGCAAATCCTGCAAAAATCGCTGTTGTAATGCCGTGTCATTCAGGCGATAAAAGGCTTGCTTCTGCGCTTTATCGATATTGAAATAATCAAAATACCAGCCGATGTGTTTGCGAGCGATTCTGATGCCGAGATAGTCACCATAAAAGTGGTGAAGCTCATTAAGGTGCTCAACAATCACCAGCTTTTTATCTTCAAATTGAGGTCTAGGTGGGCATGTGCCGGTTTGAAGATAGGTATCAATGGCTTCAAAAATCCAGGGATTGCCATGTGCAGATCGACCGATCATCAGTCCATCGGCTTTGGTGTATTCCAGCACGAATTTCGCCTTTTCGGGGTTGTCGATGTCGCCATTGGCGATAACAGGGATCGAGAGGTTTTGTTTAATCTCGGCGATGGTGTCATATTCGGCATGTCCCTGGTATTTTTGATCGCGTGTGCGACCGTGAATGGCTAGGGCGGCAATGCCTTCGGCTTCAGCGATTCTGGCGATGGTTAAGGCATTTTTATGTTCACTGTGCCAGCCGGTTCGAATCTTTAAAGTGACCGGAATATCAACGGCGTCAACGACGGCGCATAAGATATCGGCAACGAGTTTTTCATCTTTCATCAAGGCGGATCCTGCGGCCTTGTTGCAGACTTTTTTGGCCGGACAGCCCATGTTGATATCGATGATTTGAGCGCCTTTGTCACGATTGAATTTCGCGGCTTGTGCCAGCATGTTTGGGTCACCACCGGCGATTTGAATGATTCTTGGTTCAATCTCATCACTGTGATCGATGCGTTTTTTCGTCTTTTGACTGTCGTATAGGTGCAGATGTGACCATACCATCTCCGAGACGACCCAGCCGGCGCCAAATCGCTTGCAAAGTCGACGAAAAGGCAGATCTGTGACCCCGGCCATGGGTGCCAGAAACAGACGGTTGTTTGAAGAGAAGGCGCCGATTTTAAGCATTTACTTCCTTGAGCCGGACAATAAAGCCCAGTCGCCATCATAGACAGGCGTTTGAAAATCGACTTCGCTTTTATAAGCGTTGATAACCTCATCGACCTGATCGTGAAGAATGCCTGAGAGTACCAGTTGTCCCCGTGTTTTTAAGTGGCGTAGAATAACTGGTTTCAGCGCAATTAAAATGCCGGCTAAGATGTTGGCGATGACGATGTCGCTTTGAAATCTCTCAGGCATCTCTTCAGGCAGATAGCAACCAAAGCCGTCTTTAATGTCGTTTCGTTTGGCATTGTCACGCGTGGCCATAATGGCTTGTGGATCATTGTCGATGGCGATGACTTCAGTGGCGCCTAGCTTTCTGGCGGCAATGGCTAAAATACCCGAACCACAGCCAAAATCAAGAATGCGATGTTTGTCCGTGATATGCTGATCAAGCCATTTCAGACATAATGCGGTGGTTGGGTGCGTACCGCTACCAAAAGCGAGTCCCGGGTCAAGCATGATATTGACAGCCTTAAGTGCCGGTGGTGTCTGCCAGCTTGGACATATCCATAATCGATTGCCGATTTTAAGCGGGTGAAATTCATCCATCCAGCTTCTAACCCAGTCTTTATCCTCAAACTCTCGATAGGAAACATCACCGATAAGCCGGTGTTTAAACTGAGTCGATAAGTATTTGGGCAGAGTGTGAATATCACTGGACTCCTCAAATAAAGCGACGAGAACGACTTCATCCCACAATGGGTTTTCATCGACGCCAGGCTCTAGAATTGGTTGGTCTTTGGCATCCTGATAGGTGACAGAAACGGCACCGGCTTCAAGAAGATAGTCTTCAAATGGCTCCAGATTTTGTTTGAGGCAGCACAGTGTAATCTCTTTCCACAGCATGAAAAATAATCAATTAATGTAAATTTGCAGGCATTGTACCGCTTTGAACTTGAGGCTGCAAGTCATAATAAGAAAGGCGGTGGTTATTGCTTGAAATTAAGCGTCAGCCTCAACCGCCTTGATAATAGCGTTGGTGACAACATCGACAGGTTGGCTGCCGTCTATGCGAATATAGTGCGGCGCCGGCTTAAGATCGGTATCTTGATAGTAATCAATCAGGGGAGCGGTTTGTCTGTGATAGACGGCAAGACGGTCTTTGACGGTGTTCTTGTCATCATCTTTGCGTTGGATCAATGGCTCGCCGGTAACATCATCGATACCAGCCTTTTTTGGAGGATTGTTGATGATATGATAGGTTCGACCGGAAGGTTCGTGAATTCGGCGACCGGATATACGATCGATTAACAGCCGATCATCAACGGCGATTTCAATAACGCAGTCGATTTTTATGCCGGCTTGTTTTAAACTCTCAGCCTGTCCCAGTGTGCGCGGTATGCCATCGAGCATAAAACCGTTTTTGCAATCCGGCTGGCTTATGCGTTCTTTGATGATCTGCATGATAAAATCATCGGCGACAAGTTCACCGGCATCGAGTATTCTTTTGAGTTTCAGGCCAATTTCAGAACCGGATTTAATCGTGGCGCGCAACATGTCACCGGTTGAGATCTGAGGAATATTAAAATGGGCTTCGATGCGCTTGGCCTGTGTGCCTTTACCAGCGCCTGGAGGACCGAGTAAAATGATATTCATGCGGATACCTTGTCGTTTTTTAAATCATTTAAGCTAGCATCATAATAAAATTAAAGCAACTTGCCTATGCAAATTTTGGAATTTGATCAACTTGTTTACGTGGCGAGCAAAATTAATGCTATAGTTAGCAATGTCGAGGTTATTTTTCCTCAAAGCCATATCAATACTTGATTTGGCAGGGAATATGTTTAATATGTGTTGACAGTTGTTAACACAATTTACGATTGGATTATGAATTTCAGGAGACTGGTAAGATGCGCAAAGTGATCAGAAAAATTTCATGGCTTGGCAATGGAGTGAAAAAGGTAGCATTGAGTTTATCACTGTTGCCGGCAACGGTTGCCTTTGTTTATGCTAATGATATGCAGGGCAATGCGTTTTCAGCGCTAACCGGCCCTTTGGAGCAGATCATGAATGTGATCTCAGGTCCGATTGCACAGATGGCTGGTGTGATCTGTATTGTGATCGCGGGTTTGGGTATCGCCTTTGGTGAGGGTGGAAGTGGTGTCAGACGCTTGTTTCAGGTAGTAATGGGGCTGGCGATCGCCTTTACTGCCGCAAGCTTGATTTCAGGACTTTTCCATAAGAGTTCAGGCTTGATTTTTTAAAACAAAACGTTTTTTATTTTTTTGGGTAGATGATAATGGCGACACCAGGTTTTGCAATTAAGATTCATAATTCACTGACGACACCGATGTTAACAGCCGGTGTGCCCAGGCAGTTTTTTATCTTAAATGCCACGCTGTGTGCGGCTATTGTATTGGGAATGCAGTCCTGGTATGGCATTCCTATCTTTATCATATTGCACACCATCGCCGTGATGATGACGAAAAAAGATCCTCAGTTTTTTCAAACCATGGTTCGTCATGTCAAACAGAAAAACTACTATGATGTATAGCCATGTTTAATATTGCTGAATTTCGTAAAAAACCGGATCGTATCACAGATCTTCTGCCTTGGGCGGTATTGATTGATGAGGGTGTGGTGCTGAATAAAGACGGTTCGTTTCAGAAGTCCTTTCGTTTTCGAGGTCCCGATCTTGAATCATCGACAGAATCTCAACTGGTATCGGCAACGGCTCGACTTAATAACACCTTGAAGCGTTTGGGTTCCGGTTGGGCGATTTATGTCGAGGCCAGACGCAAACCGGCGATGAAATATCCATCCGAGCAATACTTCCCCGATCCGGTCAGCTGGCTGATCGATATTGAACGCAAAGATTTGTTTGAGCGTGAGGAAGAAAATTTCGAAAGTGAGTACTTCTTGAGCTTTCAGTATTTGCCACCGAAAGAAAGCGTCTCCAGATTATCCGGCTTGTTTGTCAGAAAAAAAAGCAAGCAGGAAGATGGCAGCGGTTATCTTAAATTGAAAAACTACTTTGTGGCAACGATCAATCAACTGTATGATATCATGCAGGATTTTATGTACGATATCAAACCATTATCGGATGAAGAGACGCTGACTTACCTTCATAACTGTATTTCGGATAATCCACATCGTGTTACGGTTCCGGATAATCCAAGCTATCTTGACGGTGTGCTTGCTGACACGCCGCTTTTGGGTGGGCTCGAGCCTAAGCTTGGCAAGTATTATATCAAGTCGATCTCTATTTTGGGTTTTCCAACGCTGTCGGTTCCTGCCATTTTAGATCAGTTGAATCATCTACCCTTGCAATATCGCTGGGTAACCCGGTTTCTGCCGCTGGATAAAAGCGATGCCGAGAAAATTTTAAAGAGCTATCGCAGACAATGGTTTGCCAAACGCAAAGGCGGATTGACGATTTTAAAAGAGGTCGTCTCTAAAGGCGAATCGGCTATGGTTGACAGCGCGGCGGTACAGAAGTCAACGGATGCCGATGAGGCACTGCAGGAGCTGGCCGATGACCTGGTATCCTTTGGTTATTACACGGCGACAGTAACGGTATGGGATGAAAACAAAGAACGTGTTTATGCCAAGCAGCGTGAGGTCGAGCGTGTCATCAATGGTTTGGGCTTTGTCACGGTTTCCGAGACGATCAACGCTATTGAAGCCTGGTTGTCATCTTTACCAGGTCAGGCCAATGCCAATGTGCGTATGCCGTTGATGCACAGTCTGAATCTGTCGCATCTTCTGCCATTTTCGGCCGTTTGGGCGGGGCCTCAATATAACCAACACCTCAATGCGCCTCCGTTGCTATATGCCAGAACCTCTGGCAATACGCCATTTCGTCTGTCAAATCATATCAATGATGTCGGTCATCAGATGATTTTAGGTCCTACCGGTGCCGGTAAATCAGTGCTGTTGAATGTCATGGCAGCTCAATTTTTACGCTATCGAAATGCTCAGGTCTTTGTTTTCGACAAAGGGGGCAGTTTCTATGCCTTAACTCAAGGCGTCGGTGGTAAGTTTTATGAAGTTGGTGATGTTGCCAAGGGTGGTCTGGTTTTCCAGCCACTGGCCGGAATTGATGAGAATGATGAGCGTGTTTGGGCGCATGATTGGGTTTTGGGACTTCTTCAGAATGAAAAAGTTGACATAACACCTGAGATCAAAGATATCGTCTGGCATGCGCTTAATAACCTCTCTGAGGTGCCAAAACAGCAGCGGACACTGACGGGATTGCGATCTTTTATTCAAGACAGATCATTGCGTATGGCACTTGATTCTTATGTGTTGGGTGGGCCTTATGGTGAGATTTTAGACTGCGATGAGGAGCATTTTTCCAATGCGGACTGGCAGTGTTTTGAAATGGAACGGTTGATGGCCATTCCGGCGATTATTGCCCCTGTTCTGGCTTATATTTTTCACGTCTTAGAAAAACGCTTTGATGGTCGTCCGAGTATGATGATTCTCGATGAGGCCTGGCTGTTTCTGGATCATCCTATCTTTGCCTCGAAGATTAAAGAATGGTTGAAAACCCTACGAAAACTTAATGTATCGGTGGTTTTTGCTACACAATCGGTGGATGATGCGGTGAAATCGCCGCTGGTTTCCGCCTTGAATGAATCCTGCCCATCACGAATATTTTTGCCAAATGATCGAGGGCTTGAGCCTGCCGTGGCGATGGGATATGAATCACTGGGACTCAATATGCGCCAGATTCAGATTTTAAGCCATGCCATGCCTAAGCGGCAATATTATTTCCAGTCACATAAAGGCAACTGTTTGTTTGAGTTGGGACTGGGTCCTATTGCGCTGGCATTCTGTGCTGCCAGCACGCCACAGGATCGTCGCCTGATTCGCCAGATTCTCTCACAGCACAAGGATCATGATTATTTTGTTCGAACCTACCTTCACAGCAAGGGTCTGGATTGGGCTTATGATATCATTGATAAGTACTATGATGGAGGGCGGCGTGGCTAATTTAAGCGGTTTTCCTTTTGGCAAGGAGGTGAAAACCTACAAACAACCTCCGTTGGTCACGCCATTTCAGGCGCTTAATCAGCGGCTGGATAAGCCTTTGGGACAGCTTGTTTATCGCGCCTATATCTGGCGGGTTGTGTTTATGGTAAGCGCGAGCATTGCGCTGTTATTGAGTTTGTATTTTCTGGCGCTGATGAGCTCATCGCCTTTTAAAATTCTGGTTGAGCAGGTGACGAAAACAGGGTTTTTGACGACACAACCATCACTGCTTAAGCCGGATTATCGCATAAGCAATACAGCGTTTAGGTTGACTTTTATAAAACTGTTAGGCAGTGATGAATCAAGTGGGAGCCTTGCTAAAGGCGCGCAGGAAAAATGGGCAGAGCTGTCAGCGATCGTTGGTAAAGCCAATCGTCGAGGGGTTCGGTTATCTGATGTCAACGTTGATGGTCATCGATTCTCAATGACGCTGCAGCTAAAGAAAGGAAAGAATGTGAAAGCCATGAAGATAAGCGGTGATTTTATTACGAAAGCGCCTGAAAATGAGTCTCAGGTGCTGATGAATCCGCTGGGTATTTATATTGTTGATATCAATTATGAGGATGATCAAGCATGAGTCAGGGGCAGGATAAATATCAAAAAGCCTATGAAGAGTGGGAGATGCGTATTGGCTCGGCAAAAAGACAGTCGCGAAACTGGATGCTTGCCGCCATCGTCAGCCTTATCATCTGTCTGTTGCTGATTATCGCCATTATTATGGAAGCTAATCGCCAGAAGATGTATGTCTATGTGGCGGAAGTGGCTCCAGATCAGCAGGTGATCAACGTTCAGCCGGCCTCTGTAAGCTATACGCCGAGTGTGGCGCAAAAGGAAGCCTTTATTGGTGATTTTATCAAGAACATCAACGATATTCCGCTTGATCCGGTGGTGCTGAATCGAGATTGGCAGAAGGCACTTTTATCCGTCAGCGGCCAGGCAGAGAACCAGCTTAAACTGTTCTATCAGGCTTTAAATCCTTTAAAGCTGGTTGGCGATAAAACGGTGAGTACCATGATCACCAATGCCAATGAGCTGGGTGATAACAGCTTCGATATGACCTGGAAAGTCATCACCTATAACCGTGATGGTAAGATAGAAAGTACCAAATTGTATAATGGTGTATTCACGTTAACGAAGCGCCAGGAGCCAACCACCTTTAATCAGATGTTACTCAATCCACTGGGAATGAAAATCGGATTCTTCTCATTCAGCGAAAAAGGGTCAAGTAGATGAAAAAAAATATCGCAATCGCAATGATGACGACAACGCTATTATTAACCGGCTGTGCCAGCACCGCGTATGAGCGTGATATCGCCTCAGGAAAGCTGGTTGCCGCGCAGCCAGCGCAAAACGTAGAAACAAAAATCATCAAGGAATATGTGCCTGTGCCTATGCCGGGGCAGCTTAAACCGGTTCCGAATTCACAGACTCAAAAGCTTCTGGCTAAACCTGAACTTGATAAAGAAGCCGCCGTCAAAGCGGCAAATGCTGAAGCTGTGGTCTATCCTCAATCGGGCGATTTCTTTAATGCCATGATGACTTACGATTATATGCCTGGGGCAATGTATACCATCTATACGGCACCGTTGAGTATTACCGATATCATGCTTGAACCCGGAGAGAAGATTATTTCTCAGGCGGCAGGCGATACGTTGAGATGGCAGATCGCTTCAACTTACAGTGGTGAAGGCAAGACGCTCAGGTGGCATATTCTGGTTAAGCCACAGAAGTCGGATCTGACCAACACGGTTATCGTCACTACCAATAAACGCACCTACCACCTGATTTTAAAATCCGTCGATTCCGATTCCTATATGGTTTCGGTGAAGTGGCGCTATCCATCAGATATGGTGCAGGCTTTTGCCGGTGCTAATCTCTCGGGGATGAATGCCGATGGTTCCTCAGATACGATCAAGCCGCCAGCCAATCCTCAGGGTGATGATCTCAATATTGATCTGTCACAGATGAAGTTTGATTATAGTTGGAAGATGCTAAAAGGAGCGACTCCTGCCTGGTATCCGATGCAGATTTTCAGTGCCGGGCATCAGACGTATATTAAGTTCCCACATGAGGTCATCGCCCAGAATAGCTCAATGCCAGTGCCATTTATCAGAACCGATAGTGGTGATTATGGAACGGCGAATTTCAATTGGCGTATGCAGGGAGATTACATGGTCATTGATACGGTGATTAAACAGGCTTATCTGAAGACCGGTAATAGTCAGACCGGTGAGACGGTGGTCGAGATCTCAAAGCAATAAGGTTGAGCTATTATGGCAAAGAAAAAACAGCAGAAGTTTTCGCTCAGAGAGTCACCGCCAAAGACATCTGAGTTAAATAAGAAGCTCATTGCCATCGCTGGTGGTGCCATTGTTCTTATTATTTTGATCGCCTTTATCTTTTCAATTAACACGCAGCAATCCTCAACTGATACCGAATCGGTTGATCTGGCAGCCGGAGGAAGCGCTGCCTCGCCACCTCGTATTGGATCGGAGCTTGCGAGCTACAGCGATGCTGAAGCGATTCAGAAAAAGCTGGGTATGGATCAACCGGTCAAGGTCGTTGAGCGAGCCGATCCTAAACTTCAGCAGATGATTGATGAGCAGAAAAATCAACTGACTGCTCTGCAGTCACAGTTAACCAGTCTGCAAAATCAACAGAATAATGCCAGCAGACAAAACAGCAATAATCGTGATCAGAGTCTCTCGCCGATGGATAGGGAAGCCATGAATGCGCCGATTTTTTTTGGCGGTGGCGCACCAAGGCCGCTTCCAGATAAAGACCAGGATGAACAAAAAGGGCAGCAGGCTGCAGATAAATCACAAGGTGGTAAAGAAACGGCCGAGCAGCAGCGTGAAAAATTCATGCAAGGTGGCGAGACGGCAAAGGATATCACCAATCAAAATACCATTCAGGAGCCGATTTCAGACAATGTGGTGATGGCGGGTACCACCATTCCTGCTATTTTACAGACGAAAATTATTTCAACGCTACCTGGTACGATCGTCGCCAGAGTAGATCATGATGTCTATGACAGCCTCTCAGGAAGGGTGCTCTTAATACCCAGGGGGAGCTCGATTATCGGTCAATACAATTCGCAGACGGTTTATGGCGATACTCAGGTTCAGGTTAAATTTATTCGCCTTATCCGTCCTGATGGCTCATCGATTATTCTGCCAAATCAACCAGGTGTTGACAGTTCTGGCGTATCGGGCTTGAGCGGAGAGGTTGACAATCACTGGATGCAGTTAATCGGAGCTTCGGCACTGGCAACCGTATTTAATATACCGGCCGTGGCAGCCACAGCAGCCTCATCACAGACGGTATGCACGACAGATTCGGATGGCAATACCAGTTGTTCGCCAAATTATGGACAGATGGCGGCGACTTCTGCATTGCAAAGCATGGGTCAGACAGCGCAACAGGTAGGTGGAAAACTGACCTCTCGTGCCATGAATTTAAAACCGACGATCACGATTCCGGCCGCGACTCAGTTCTCGATTATGGTCACGAAAGATACGTATCTGCCACCTTATAATAATAATGAGGGATCATAAATGAAACGTTGTTTGTCATTATGCCTGTGTATGCTGTCGCTGTCCTTCAGTGTAATGAGCTATGCGGATGATGGTGATAGCAGTACCGATGATGTTGGGATGAACGCTGGAAATAATTATAATAGCTCATCCAATACCTCCAGCAATAAAAATAATAATGATCAGCTGCTGCAGAAGATGAACAAAGATACGGCTAAAGGCTTGAAGGTGTTTGATAAGTTATTAAAATCGGGCGATGATTCAAAAAATGAATTTTTTGCCGATGTCGGGCGTAATCCGACGGGTTCCCAGTTTGAAGGTGATGATGATGGTATGGGTGGGGCGGCGACCAACCCATTCGCTCAATTTATGGGTGATGCGAAAAAATGAGGTTAGATAAGGCGATATCATGGCGGATATGACAGGACCATTAGGACCACAATTGCTGGATAAGATTCAGTTTGGATTTATCGAGCAGATCAATGCCAAATTCAGCGCCTTGCAGAATTCGTCGGTGGGGCTTTTGGCAATCGTTGCTACTTTGGAAGTGGTTATCTTTGCCCTGGCCTGGATGATTAAACAGGATGAAGGTTTTGGGCTTTTGATCATTAAGCTGTTAAAGATCGGCATTTTCTTCTTCATCGTCAACTCCTTTCCTATGATTTTACAGGGGTTATTAGGACTCTTTATCAAGGTTGGCTATATTATCGCGCCAGAGAAATCTCAGGCACTTCTGTTTAGCCCTGGTCGATTCTGGGCAATGGGCTTTAAGGCCGGAGTCTCGATGATGAAAGTCTCGGCACAATATGGCTCGTTTAATATGGGACTGGCCATGATGTATCTGTTTCTGGGATTAGGCATGCTCTTGATCTTTGCCGCGATCGGCGCACAGATCATCATCTCGGTGGTGTTATTTTATTTCGTTTCGGTGATGACCTTAATCATCGTGCCATTGGGCGTGTTAAAACCGCTGCAGGATATGTTTAATCGAGCCATACAACATCTTATTGCCGCCGGTGTTCGATTGTTTGCCGTGATCTTGATTCTGGGCGTCTCGTTTGAAATACTAAAGGGTATTAAAGTCACTTCTGTCAGTCAGTCAAGCGATCTGACCAAGCCATTAGCACTGTTTTTCAGTTCGTTTATTCTGATGATTCTGGTCTACAGCCTTCCCGCTTTGTTAGCAAGAATGGTTGGGAAACCCGGTGGTAATATCTTTGAAGGCATGAGCTCACCACAATCAAGTTCAGTCAACGTTGCTTCACCGGCTGTTTCGCTAAGTGTTGCCTCACCGGTTGCTGCGGCCTCCTCAATACACAGCGTATCATCTATGGCATCGGCAGCCTCAGGTGTGCAATCGGCTGCCACGGTGGTCGCCGGAGGCATGCAGGCTGGTAATGTCAACCTGAGTACCAATGTGTCAACCACCTCTCAAGGAGCAGGTCTTGTCACGGGACAGAAGCAGGATAAAGTCAGCTCGGCGGCGCAGGTCAATCGCAGTATCTCAGATAGCACAATTCGAAAAATTGAGGATAAGCTTTAGCTTGTGAAGCGATATCGTATCACTGTATTTGCCCTCTTTGGGTTGTTGCTGCTGTTTGCATTGGTAAAACTGCTTGATTATTTTGCGATTGGCATTAGCTATCAGGGCACGGCAAGCATGCCGGAAGGTTATTATTTGACTTATCCTGTGGGAGCGATAAGGCGAGGTGATGTGGTGCTGTTTCAGCCTGATTCCAAGCTTCAACGCTATATTCTCAAACGCGGCTGGCTGCAAAAACCGATACCGCTATTAAAGGAAGTGGTGGGCATTCCCGGTGACTGGCTTTGTATTGAAGATAAGGTTGTCTATATTAATAAACACAAAATAGCCATAATAAAAACGCGAGACAATAAAAACAGACCCCTGGCGCATTTTCATTTTTGTGGCAGGATTCCGCCATCGAACTATTTTCTGGAGGGCATCAGTGACCCGGATTCTTTCGATAGTCGTTATTATGGTTTGATCGATAAAACGCAGATTTTGAGTAAGGCAGTACGGTTATGATACATGAGCAGGTCGTGAAAGATCGTCAGTTAAGAATGCTGGAGACGGCATTTGGAAAGGATATTATGACATATCTCCATGATGAACAGATTCTGGAGGTTATGCTAAACCCCGATGGTCGTCTTCATTATGAACGAGTGGGTGAAGGCAAGGTGGCGACGGATATTTATCTGACGGCGGAGCAATCTGAGAATATCATTAAGCTCGTTGCTTCGTTTAAAAACAAGGTTGCTGATGAGAAAACGCCAGAGGTTGCTACCGAGTTGCCGTTTCAAGGAGCGAGATTTCAAGGCTGGTTGCCACCCGTGGTCTCTCAGGCCTGCTTCGCCATAAGAAGGCGCGCGATTGCCATTTTTACGCTGGATCAATATGTCGAACAAGGTGCTTTGACTCAGTCTCAGGCAAGCTATCTTAAACAGGCTGTGGCGGCACATAAAAACATCGTGATTGTCGGTGGTACTGGATCGGGAAAGACCACCTTCGCCAATGCGCTGTTGGCTGAGCTTTCAGGTACCGAAGATCGTGTGCTGGTGATTGAGGATCTGCCAGAGCTTCAGGTTGAGGTTCAGGATCTGGTCAGTATGACGACAACCTTGTATGTGTCGATGCGAGATCTGGTTAAAGGGTCGTTGAGAATGCGACCGGATCGAATTATTATCGGTGAGGTCAGGGATGGTTCGGCATTGGAGCTTTTAAAAGCCTGGAACACAGGGCATCCAGGGGGAATCTGTACCATTCATGCCAATAGTGTTGAATCAACACCTTATCGTTTTGAAGATCTGATTCAAGAGGCAGTGGTAACGGTGCCAAGAACCTTGATCTTACAGGCGATTGATATCATTGTCTTTATTGAGCGCGATAAAAGTGGTAAACGTAGAATCACTAATATCGTTGAGCTCGTCGGCTATGAGCATGGCAATTATATTCTGCATCCGGTTGATTTGAGCGCTTCTACCTGATAAAACAGCAGCGGTGTTTCTAAAGTCAGGAGAAGATGGATTAAATTCTGGTGAAAAATAAGATTGTTTTCTATACTTTTTAAGATCGTTAAATAATCAATTTTCACTTTATGATTTCATGGATCTGGATATATCGACGGCTTGGGTTGCTCACCGGTTTTGATTGGGATAATCAGCACATTAGGATGCTGCGATTGAAGTACCGACGGGGAGAGTTTTATCTCTATGATTGCGACGAGATTAGCTGGTGTGATGAACCGGTTAGTCAACGGGATTCTGTGATAGAGCGATACGATTTTATCGAAGCCTTTAAACGATTATGCCAAGCTCATCGATTACGATTTGCCAGGATCGGTTTTTATCTCAACAGCGCCCAGGTGCTGTTGAAGGAGGTGCAAAAGCCTCAATCATCAAAGCCATCAGAATACTATTCCAGATTGCTTTATGAGCTTGGTCAGTATGGATCTTATCGAGCCGATAACGTCTATCTGGATTACCAGCCTGTGTGTAACGATGAAAAATCGGTGTTGTCGTCATCATTGATGATGGCGGTCGCTAAGAGAAATCAGGTTGATGCTTTGCTGAATCTGGCCTGGAATTGTCGTCTACGATGTCGTGTTGTTGATGTTGAGGCGTTGCTGCTGCTGCGTTTTATTCAACGCTTATATCCAGATCGACTGAAGTCGAATCAATGTTTTATGCTGATGGAATACGGTCGATGGGCTGTTAGGATTCATATGATCGATGATAGCCGAGTTTATCTGCATGATCAGAAACCACATGAACTCGGTGATGATGTCTTTAGAGCGGACATAAGCCCAGTTGTTCTGTCCTGGCTTAAGCGTGTTTTTAAAATTGTGACGCTGAATTATCCGCAGCTGACGATAAAGGCAATCTTAATGTATGGATTGCTGGCTGATCAGGGGCGGAAAAAAGAATTGGAGCAGAGATTGCCTGTTGAGCTTAGGTTGCTCAATCCTTTTGATTGTGTGATCTGTCCACAAACCATGGCAATGCCTGAACAACCGCAGCAATATGTGCCGCTCATGGCGATGGCAACTAGGCGGCACTAGTGATGCCGGCGATTAATCTCTACCCTTGGCGCCAGCGTGAACCAAAAAGGCAGAAGCGATTATGGTTTGTAGATATTGTGTTTGCAGTGATCGTTGCCATTGTCATCGTCATGATCTGGTATATGCGAGTCGCACAGGTAGTTGATGAAGAAAACAGGCGTCTCAATCACTTTAAACAAACCGTTAAAAAAAGCGATAAAAAAATGGTACTCATCGATGATCTTAAGCATCAGAAGCGGCAACTTTTGCAATCGATCTCAAGCTTGAAAGTGGCGGAGCATAATAGGCAGATGTTGCTACAGAGCCTTTTGCTTATCGCTAAAGCACGACCGGATGATCTAAGAATCAGTAAGCTGCTTGCATCTGATCATACATTGACGATCAGCGGTAGCAGCTTAAATAACGCCGCCATCTCCGTGCTGATGAAAAATCTGATGGCTTTCCCGGGGGTCAAAAAGCTGAATTTGGAATCGCTGAAAAATAGAAATGATGGCAAGATCGCAATGATTGAATTTAAAATGACGATGGAGATGCTCGCCATGGGAGAAGATAATGCCGAGAAGTAGAGGAAGTGGCTGTTGTTTGAGATTATTAGTGAGCCTTGTCGTAACGGCTTTTGGTGTTTTGGCAGGCTATGGCATGTTTATCACAACCAAACTAAATGAGGCTTCGCGCCTTATTGCCGTCGAAGAGAAACAGAAGTCCAATTATGCTCTCAATCTCAAGGCCATTGACATGGCGCCAAAATTACATGAAGAAATTAGTGAGCTGGCAGAGCAATTGTCTTTTGAGTTGGCAGGTTTCAAGCCATTGCCAGAGACGAGCGTTATCATAGCTCAGATTGCCGCTTTAGCTCATAGCTTCGAGCTTAAGGTTGATATGCTGTCGCCACAATCGAAAAAGGAGCGGCTGACATCATTGATAGTGCCGATTACACTGGATTTTAAGGGCTCATTTCATGCACTTCTGCAATTTATGCAGGCTTTGCAGCAGTTGCCTTATTTTATTATCGTCAAACGTCTTAATCTGTCTGCCCGAGGTGAAAAAGAGCTATCGCCAGAGCTTCAGGTACATCTGGAGTTTGAGGCGCTTGATGGTCAGACAATATTATCGAGTCAGAAATGAAGTTGCGCTTATTCGCCATTAAGCTTGCCTTCACTGGTATGGTAATGGTGAGTGCGATGATGATCAACGCTAAGGATAGGATCATGAAAGAAGGTATCAAAGACAAAACAGGAATAAGACAGATACAGCCAGATGATTTAAATGAGGTTCAAGATCCATTTGTATTCAGCAGTCGATCGGCTTTGGTTCAGAGTAACTTGTCACGACAGGCGGACTCAGCCTCTTTATCACCGCCTGAAATGCTGGAGCTTATCGGCATCATCTCTCAGGGGTATCAACATTGGGCGATTATCCATGATAAAGAAGCCGGGAAAGTTAATATCGTCTCTCAGGGAGATTATGTTTTTCACCGTGCTTTTCAGGTCATGATGATCGATGGTCAGTCGCTTAAGCTTCATCGTTGTGAGTCGGATTGTTTGAATAATCAACAATCGCAAGAAATATACATGACGCTGGAGCGTAAGTCATGAAAACGGGACGTCTCTATATTTTGATCTTATTACTGATTTCAACAGTGGCAGCAGCAAGTGACAGGGATAACGTATCTGGATTAAACTGTGATGTTGATGAAATGATTCAATTTTTTTTATTGCCCCCGGCCACGGTGAAGGAGCCGTGGCGGCAATGGTTGATTCCGGATCGTTGCCGATGGTTGCAAGATCCCGTTGCAGAGTCTGCACACTATCAGATTACGGATATACGCCTGTTTCGTGCAATTAATGAGAGCGCCGAGATTGAGCTTCAATTAAATGGCATCAATGATAAGATTGAGGCGTTTGAGAGTCCAGGGATGCTGAAGCTGATCTTGTATAATACGGATATTGCCGCTCATTGGCAGCATCATATCAATGTCGATGATTTCAATACCATCGTCCATGCGATAGATATTAATCAGAGAAACGATAGCGTTATTTTTAAAATAAAAATGAGCCACGCTTTTCACTACGCCTTGCGTCAGGAAGGTCGACATGTCTTTATCACAATCGTCCATGCCCAATCACGAATTGCCGATTTTGATAACCGCAAGCCGATTTCTCTGATTTTTAATGATGCGTCTGTGGCGGATGTGTTCCAGGTTCTGGCGCAATTTGTAGGTCTTAATCTTATGTTGAGTAATGCCATAGATGGTCGAATATCGCTTAATCTTAAAAACGTTCCTTGGCAGGATGCGCTTAATATCATTCTTATTTCACAGAAGCTAGGGACAAGACAGTTCGGTGGAATTCTTTATGTGGCGCCTTTGGAGGAGATGGCGGATATGGAGAGTCTGTTGCAGCAAACCGAGCAGTTGCAGAGGTCGACATCAACCCTTGAGACATTAGATGTTCATCTTAATTATGCATCGGCCAAAACCATCTATGAATCAATGAAAAGCGATGAACATGATTTACTGCAGGGTAGAGGAAGTATCTATATGGATGAGCGCACCAATACCTTGATTGTGACGGCAACAAAATCTGTTATCGAGAAAGTGGTTCGCATTATTGAAACGGTCGATGTTCCATTGCAGCAGGTGTTGATAGAGACGAAAATTATAGAGGTCAGTCGCGACTCCGCTCTTGATTTAGGTATCGCAGCGATAACAGCGGCAACAGCATCGTCATTTTGCCTGATTTTATCAATGCAGACAGTGATGCTGGGGGATCAACAAATGCCGCAATTTCATTCTCTGGTCTTTTTGGTGGCATAAATCTGGATCTTGAGATCTCGGCTTTGGAATATGAGGGAGATGCCAGAGTGATCTCTTCTCCGCATCTTGTGGTCTCAGATAATACCGAGGCTTATATTAAACAGGGGCAAGAGGTGCCCTACAATGAATCAACAGCCTCGGGGGCGGCAAGCGTCGCTTTTAAAGAAGCCGTGCTTGAGCTTAGAGTCATTCCTCAGATAGCCCCTGATGGACATATTATTCTGGATGTCACCATCAGCAAAGATGCCGTCTCTAATGACAGCTCTGCCGATGGCATTCCCATTCTTGATAAGCGGGAGATCAGCACACGCCTGATGGTTAAAGATGGCCAAACGATCGTTTTGGGCGGTATTTATGAAAAGACCAATTATCATCAGAGGACAAAAGTTCCTCTGCTGGGTGATTTGCCGTTATTGGGCTGGTTGTTTAGCAGTATCAGTACCAAGGCAACAGATGATGAACTTTTGATCTTCTTAACACCGAGTGTGATAAAAAATAACGATTCTGATATCGATCTATAGACATTTTTAATCCAAGAGGGAGACGCAAGACCACCCAACCTCCCCTTGACTCCAGGGTGAAACGTATCACGAGCCGCGTTTAAGCGGTAAGCCGTTGAACGACATTTTCCACGGATAGGAAAATGGCTGGGTTTTGTCAGAAATACAGGGAGTATTTCGATAAAACGGTTAGGTGGGATTGGTTTGATAAACCGAGTTGGTTCAAGAAATGAGGTGTTTTCAGGAGGGAATAGAAAATAATTTTTTAGCTCTATTCTATACATAATTAGTGTTTTCGATTATTATGAACAAATATTTACACCAACTGCTATTCAAGGAATAATGTGATGAAAATATGTTCGACAAATGTTTATGTTGGTCCCAATTTATATGCGAACTTTCCCGTCATTCGCCACGTTATCAATCTGGGTATATTGGAAGATTGGCCCTCGGTCAAACTCGGCGCGGAGTTCATAGATTCTTTGATTGAAAAATTACCCGGGCTCAAAGAGCATGGTTGTTCTTATCGTCAGCCAGGAGGCTTTTTAAGGAGAATGCAGGAGGATGAGGGTACCTGGATGGGACATGTTTGGGAACATGTCACCATTGAGCTTCAGGATATGGCCGGTTCCGATGTCACCTTCGGCAAGACGCGATCCACGGGCGATCGTGGATATTACAATATGGTATTTGAATATAAACAGAAAGACGTTGGACTTCGTGCCAGTCATCTGGCCCGTGAGCTTTTGTTGTCCTTGCTGCCATCTCAATTGCAGAGGCAAATGGATGTTGATTTAGCCGATTTTGACTTTGAGGCCGAGAAAATTCGTTTTATTAAATTTGCTCAAAGCAAAGAATTTGGTCCGAGTACGGCATCGCTGGTTGAGGCGGCATCAAAACGGGATATTCCCTATATTCGTCTCAATGATCGCTCTTTGGTGCAGTTTGGTCATGGTACGTACCAGAAACGTATTCAGGCGACGATCACCAGTGAAACCAAACATATTGCCGTGGAGATATCCTGTGATAAGGAGCAGACCAACACCATTTTGGATGGTTTGGGATTGCCGGTGCCAAAGCAGCATGTTATCCGTGACAAGAGCGATGCGGTTAAAGCTGCCAGGCGCCTGGGATATCCGGTGGTAGTCAAGCCATTGAATGGCAATCATGGGAGAGGGATTTCGATCAATCTTGAGCGGGATGAAGAAGTGGAGAAGGCATTTGATGTGGCAAAGGCGGAGTCACGTTGGGTCATCATCGAGCAGTATGTCACGGGATTCGACCATCGGATGCTGGTGGTCGATGGTAGACTGGTTGCTGTTGCCAAACAGGTTCCTGGACATGTTATCGGCGATGGAAAACATACGATTTCAAAGCTTGTCGATATCGTCAATGCCGATCCCAGACGTGGCGTCGGTCATGAAAAAGTATTAACGCAGTTACAGCTTGATCATCAGGCTAAAACACTGCTTGAAGAGGCGGGGTTGACAGCTGAATCTGTTCTTGAAGCAGGTAGGGTATTTTATTTGCGCTCAACGGCAAATCTTTCAACAGGTGGCACGGCCATCGATATGACCGATATCGTGCATCCGGATAATCGTGAAATGGCAGAGCGTGCCGTCAATGCCGTGGGGCTTGATGTCGGTGGAGTGGATTTTCTATCTCCAGATATTACTCGCTCTTATCAGGAGGTCGGCGGCGCCATCTGTGAGGTGAATGCCGCTCCTGGTTTTCGAATGCATGTGGCACCGAGTGAAGGCCATCCCCGTGATGTCGCCGGAGCCGTGATGGATATGCTGTTTCCCGATACCGAAAAGGCACGCATTCCCATCGCCGCTATCACCGGTACTAATGGTAAGACGACGACCACAAGAATGGTGGCACATATGTGGAAGAATGCCGGAAAACACGTCGGTTACACCACCACCGATGGTATTTATATCAACGGGAAGCTCACTGTGTCCGGGGATATGACAGGACCTGCCTCGGCGCAGATGGTACTAAAAGACCCACTGGTTGACATCGCTGTTTTTGAGACGGCCAGAGGGGGATTGTTAAGAAGTGGAATGGGATATGATTACTGCAATGTCGGCGCCTGCCTCAATGTCAGTGAGGATCACATTGGATTAAAAGGCATCAATAATCTGGAGGAGCTGGCAAAGGTTAAACGTATCGTCACCGATGCCGCGCGAGATGCCGCCATATTTAATGCCGATGACCCTCACTGTTTAAAGATGGCTGGTTTCACTCAGGCCGAACATATTCTCTATGTCACCATGAATCCGGCTCATGCCCTGGTCAAAGAGCATATTCGAGCAGGCGGCAAAGCCGTTATTATCGAAAAAGGCGTCAATGGTGACATGATCACGATTTTTGACAATCATATTCACATGCCGGTGTTGTGGACGCATTTAATTCCGGCGACAATGGAAGGACGTGCCTGGCATAATGTGCAAAACGCTATGTTTGCCGTTGCCATCAGCTATAGCATGGGCATGGGGCTTGATGATATCAAAAACGGACTTCGCACCTTCACCAGCTCTTTTTTCCAGACCCCTGGGCGCATGAACTGGTATGAAGAGCATCCGTTTAAGGTGTTGATGGATTATGCCCACAATCCGGCGGCGGTCAAAGCCATCGGTCAGATGATATCCGCCATGGATACCAAGGGACGGCGAATTTTAGTGCTGGCGGCGCCAGGCGATAGACGGGATGAGGATGTTTTAAATCTTGCTAAAAACGCGGCGCCTTATTTTGATTATTTTATTTGTAAACAGGACGATGGTTTGCGTGGACGCGCCTTTGGAGCCATACCGGGGCTTTTAAAACAGGGGCTGATAACATCGGGTGTCGATGTTGATAATATCTGTGTGATCGACAGTGAACAAGAGGCAGTTGATGAAGCTTTAAAATATGCGAGTCCTGGCGACCTTCTGGTGATTTTTGCCGATAATATCAAGCGTAGCTGGAAACAGATCGTGCATTTCAATCAGCCGGAAAATACGGCCTTTGAGGCGATGGACAAACCCATATTGCCTGACCTTATCGCTCAACAGTATCACGGACTCAGTGAGGAAGTCATCGATATTTTAAAAGGCGGCATCGTCAGTGATGAGCGCGGTGTGAGGGTGGTCTATCATGAGGAAGACGGTGATTAAAAGGTAAATAGCGTATGACAATACCACAGGGTTACTCAAGGCGTCTGGTTGGTCCTAATCTGTTTTTTACCGACACCGGAGCGGTTCTTGACATTCCGTTACAGGACAATCGCCAGGCATTGATTGAAATATGGTATCTGGAGATGGCAAGGCTATTGCCGGGGCTTAAGCTTGAAGCGTCAAAGCTCAGACACATGAGCTATTCCAATGGCATACGTCTGGCCATGAGCGCACCGCCTGATATTTTAATGGCGGCCTGTGATGTCATCGATTTTAGCTGGGCTTCTGCCTGTCGGTATTTTGAAACCGGCATGGGATTGAGTATTGAGCAGGCGATAGCGACGCTATCGCCGGTGATTGAGTCTGAACAGAGTCTTGTCTATCGTCAGCTTTATGACGAGGCAAAAAAACGAGGGCTTAATGTCTTTCGAAAAGACAAAGAGGCCGTCATTGGCTCAGGAACAGGATTGATGTTAACAGCGCTGGATCGGCTCAATTTTGATACGCTTAACTGGGATGAGATCTATGATATTCCAGCGGTTATTATCACCGGCACCAATGGCAAGACGACAACGGTGAGGCTCACTCATCACATCTGCACAATAGCCGGTTTTAAATCCGGTTATGCGTCAACGGATTGGGTAGAAATCGGTGATGAGATCATCGATTATGGGGATTATTCGGGACCCACTGGTCATCAATTTGTGCTGAGCCATCCCGAGGTCGAGGTGGCGATTTTAGAATCGGCTCGAGGTGGGCTTTTAAAGCGTGGTTTGATTGAAACCTTTGTCAGCGCCGCGGCAGTCACCAATATCTCGGCGGATCATCTGGGGGAAGATGGTGTTGATTCCCTGGAGCATCTCTATGAGGCCAAACGGGTGGTCTATCGTGCTTCGGCAAAAAAAGGCGCCTCTGTGATCAATGTGGATGATCCTCATCTGATCGCTGAGCTTACCGAGGTGCATAATAAGCGAATTTTGGTCTCTCAAAGGTTTGATATCAATACGCTCAAAGGGTATATGAAAAAGGGGGATGTGGCATTTTGTATCGAAAAGACATGGCTGTGCTATTACGATGGTCATGATAGTAAATCTTTTGTGGCGCTAAACGACATCCCCATCACCGCAGCGGGACATGCCCGTCATAACATCGAGAATGCGTTGATCGCCTCGGCTTTAGCATTTGTCATCGGTGTGAGCCTGGAGAAAATTGCGGAGGCCTTGCAGAGTTTTGGGCTGAGCGAAAAAGACAATCTGGGTCGATCCAATGTCTTTTCTTTGAAAACGGGAGGCACGGTTATTGTCGATTTTGCCCATAATCCGGCAAGTATGGAGGCGATTTTGCATATGGCCCAACACTGGCGAGGCGATGAAGGGCGATCCTTTTTGATGATGGGAACGACGGGGGATCGTCGAAATTTAATCAAGCCGATTAATGAAATCATCATGCGTTATGATCCAGATGTCTTGATCGTCAAGGAGATCAGCCGCTATTTAAGAGGAGCCGATCCAGGTCAACTGCCCGCTGAGATCATCAGCGATATCACAGCCAGAGGCTATGATAGACAAAAAATCAGACAGGTGGACGATGAGTTAGCTGGTCTTTTGTTTGTGCTGGAGCGCATTGGCGATGGTGATGTCGCTGTGCTATGCTGCCATGAGGACATTGAGAAAATTGCACACCGCCTGAGTGTGCTGTGTAATCAGGAGAAGGACTGATGCCGGCAATGGTAGATGATGGAATTAAAAGAGGCTTTATTATTCCAATCGGAGGCAGAGAGGATAAGTTGATATCACCGACCGTATTGTCTCGTTTCGTTGATATTTGTGGTGGAAAATCGGCGATAATCGCCGTGATTCCTACGGCTTCAAAAGTCGATGACATCGGTGATGAGTATGTTGAGATCTTTGACAAACTCGGTGTAGCACAGGCGATTAACTTAAAAATTGAATCGCGCCAGGATGCCGACAGTCCCCTTTATCTGGAACAGCTGGAGCGTGCCGATGGCATTTTCATGACCGGCGGGAATCAGATTTTGCTCTCAACCACGCTGGGTGGCACGGCTATTGCCAAGATGATACGTCGTTTAAATGCACAAGGGGTGAATGTTGCTGGCACCTCGGCGGGAGCCGCCTATATTTCCGGGCATATGATCGCCGGCGGTGATTCTGGTTTTATTCCGCGCGCCGACATGGTATCGCTGGCGCCGGGGCTGGGGCTGACCAATAAACTTTTAGTCGACCAGCATTTCTCTCAGCGTGATCGCCTGGGTCGGCTATTGACGGCCTTATCTTATAATCCCTTTGTCACCGGAGTCGGTATCGATGAAGATACCGCCGCATTTCTTGATGCCGATGGCATTATTGAAGTTGTCGGCAGCAATATGCTGACGATCGTGGATATGTCGCATCTGGAGTATTCATCCATGCATGCGGCTAAAGACGGGGAGCCGATATCGCTGGTCGGTGTGAGAATGCACTTTTTATTGCCTGGCTATCGCTATGATACCGTAGAGCATCGCGTTATTATCGATGAAAGATTATGATTTTATTACAGGGAGCCACGGCAGTAGCCTATGAGAACAGGGTTGGTTCCTATAGGTTTTGCGCTAGCGACATCCTGCCCTGAGTGGTGGATTTGATGAACGTCTATAGGCAAAAAACGAGAGCTTGAGAAGATGCGGATGAAAAAAATAATCATTCATGGCGGTTGTGGTGCTAGAGAAGATAGAAATGCAAAATTCAGGGACTATCATGATCATCTGATGGTGATTATCGATAAGGTCTATGATCATCTCGATAGACTCGATGACGCCATTGAGACGGCCGTTTTTGCCGCCATGCTGCTTGAAGATGATCCCTTATTCAATGCCGGTACGGGTGCGAAACTACAACAGGATGGCAAGATTCGCCTATCGGCCTCCATCATGGACAGCCAACACAATAAATTTGCCGGAGTCATCAATGTGGAGAATATTCAAAATCCATCACAGATGGCAAGGCTTTTATTGCATCAGCACAACAGCGTGTTGTGTGGTGAGAAGGCGAGTGATTATGCCCATCAGGTATTGAAACTACCCTTTTATGATCCGATGACGGCACATCGGTTGGAGGAATATAAAGCACTGAAAGAAGGCTATACTGGCACCATCGGTGTGGTGGCGCTTGATAGTCACGGGCATATCTGTGCCATCACCTCTACAGGAGGGGCTGGTTTTGAGCTGCCGGGGCGTGTCGGTGACAGCCCGACGGTGGCCGGGAATTTTGCCTCATCGCTTATGGGGATATCCTGTACAGGCATTGGCGAGCATATCGTCAACAAGGCGGTGGCCGCCAAGATTCATACTCGGGTTGCCGATGGCATGCCACTCGATAAAGCTGTGGCCAAAAGCATTGATGAGAGCAATGCCGATGCCGATTATGTCGGGCTTATCGCGCTGGATTACCATGGCAATATCGTCACAGGGTCAACAAAAATCGCACAGACTTTGTATGCGTATGCAGATCAAGATCGCAAAGTAAGTTTTTATCGTTCTGAAAACTCCCCAAAATTTTGGCATTGCTGTTATGGACATGGTATAAAGGGC